>JAHDQE010000108.1 GCA_018433975.1 Ornatilinea sp.
ATTCCGGCGTGTTCTGGATGGCGAGCATTATCGTTTCGGCAAAGGCCGTTCCCAAAAAAGGATCTGCCAGCATGGTGGGCTTGCTGTCCGGGGTTCTGGCGGCTTTTCTGGGCCTGGGCGATTTTGGCGCGCTGAATACCTTCCTTTCCTACACCGCTGTGGGAGTGGGTACGGATCTGGCGCTGATGCTGCTGGGTGACCCTGAGAACCTGGTCGTTGCGGTCTTGGCCGGAGTGTTTGGACACTTTGCCAAATTCCTGGTGAAATGGGCCTTTGGTGCCATCAGCGGGGCGCCGGTGGGCTTTGTGGCATTGGGCCTGGCAAAAGCTCTGATTGGCTATATTATATTTGGCGCGATCGGAGGCTTGCTCGGCGGGTTGACCCTGCTGGCTTTGCGTAAAGCCGGTTATTTCACTTACCTGGCCGAAAAGAAGTAAAGACGACAGGCCAGAACAGGTTTGTCATGAAGAGAAATTAAAACAATTTCCGGAGATGGCAGTTGGTTTTGTCCACGAATTTCAGTTTTGGAAATTAAAAATTTGAGCCGGATATCTTGTCTGATATCCGGCTCATTACTTTTTATAATTCTCTTAGTGCTTCAACGACTTTGATTTTTGCTAAACGGCGGGTGCTTAGCAACGTACTCAAGATCATTCCTGCCAGAACCAATCCGGTCATCGAGGTCAATTCGAGGACTGGCCATGCCAGCCCTTTGGCCGGGATTGTGAATACCACGCCCAATAGCATCACCAGCAGCCGAGCTAACCCCGCTCCAATGACTGTGCTGATGATTAAGCTCAATCCACCAATGGTTACAGCTTCCGCAAAAATAAATCGTCGGAGTTGTTTCAAGTTCGCGCCCAAAGCCCGCATCGCGCCAAATTCACGCTGGCGTTCGTTGATCATCGCAAGTAAGAAAATTGCCAGCCCGGCGGAGACGACCAGCAGGGTATAAAACCGTTCCATTGCTCCGAGTCCGCCCAGATTCATGGATGTTAAAGAACTCTGGTCAACCTTAATTACCGTCTCGGTGTTTTGAATCCGCACCGGCATGACATTTTTATATTGTGCGGACAGCGTATTGGTTACATTTTTGAGCGTGCCGGGTTTTCCATCCGTCTTGATCAGGAAATAATCCATGGCTGGGTTTCCTGAACTGGTTATCATGAAGTCTCGGTTGAGGATGAAATCTGAATCCTGGTCTGATGTTGGAAAATAAGTGAACAGACCGACACATTGAGTTTTGACATCAGCATATTGCTTGGTCGTACGGTTATACAAACGCAGCAAAACAGGATCACCGACCTGGATATTATACTTTTCAGCCTGTTCCACCGAGATGATCACACCATTGGGTGTGCTGGCCAGTGCGTCCAGTACCTGTTGGGCTGAACCTGGCGCATAATTCGTAGTGCGGTTCCGCATGGCCTCGAGCGTTTTTGGAGAGGAACCATCCACAAAGAAGCTGTCTGGCAGGTAAGCTACTTTCTTGAAAGAAGCTACATCAATTCCATAGACTGTATTCTTTTCCGAACCCACCAGGGCTTGAGTATCCCGTGCAACAGCGGTCACACCGCTGGTACCGGGCACCTCAAGTTTTGTGGAAAAATCTGGCAATTGCGGGGTGTTGAGTGCCGGGGTGAAGCGAATATCAGAACCAACGATGTATTGCGAATCGAGCTGTTTTTCCTGGGTGTAGGTTTGCTGGAAGAGCGCCAGGCTGATGCCAAAAGAAAGTGTCAAGGCGATTACTGTAGTTGCAGCGCTGATGCGCGCGGTGCGGCGGGCAATTGACTTTCCGGCAATCTCCCCGATCTCACCAAACAACCGGCTGAAAAACCTGGCCAGCGGTCGGGATGCGGCGGCCAGTCCGCCTTCCACCAGGCGCAGAGTCAGAAGTGTCAGCCCGATCCATGCAAAGAAGGGCGATAAAAAGATATAAAAAGAAAGCGAGATCGCTGCTCCCTCATTTCCGGTGGGTTTGAAACCGCCATTAAGTTGGGTTACAGCCAGCACCACAGCTGCGGCGATAAGAAGGATGATGTCCAGATAGGCCCTTTTCCAGAAGGGATCATGTTTCACCCGCTGTACGGTGCGGCGTTCCTGAGTGATTTCACTGCGCAGAGTACTGAAAGTGGGCAGGAAAGCTGCCAGGAAGGTTAGTATCAAGCCGGCCGCCAGGGCTATCCCGGCTGAATTGGCAAACAGGGTCCAATCAAAATTGGACGAAAAAGGATTGATTCCTATCAGCGCCTGTGAACCCGCGCTGATGAATAAAATCAACAGACCGAACACAAGCCCTAGAATCGACCCGCCGGCAGCCAGGAAGAGTGCAGTTATCGCTAAAATGGAAGCGATTTGCTGGGGCGTGGCGCCGCGGGTGCGTAGTAAACTGATCTCTCGGCGTTGGGCTTCGGCAAATAATTCGGCTGCAAACTTTGCCAGGTAAGCCGCTAGTGCTACACCCGGCAACCCAAGAAAAATGAAGAGAATTTTTGCGGACAGCACATCTGCTTTGGCAGTTTTAAATGCTCCCGAAAGGTTGTCGACCACTTTGATCTGCCCCGGAAATTGGCGCTCCAACTGGCGGCGCAGAGAATCGGTTTGCACCGCAGCTTTGGTTGGATCAGAAGGCAGCAGAGTTCGATCTATCTGGATGTGCGCTTGTTGATCAAAGAGAATTGCACCTGTGGGCAGCGTTGTAGGTGGGTTGTCCACCAAAGCGGCCAGTTTTGATTCTAAGTTTAAATGGAACCAGTTAATATCCACAAAAGCAACATCCGCAACGAGCGCGTTTTCGTTTTCTGTGGCTGTTTGGAATAGGATATCCGCATTATCCATATTAACGATTCCGCTAATGGGTATCGTGATGGGCTGATCTACTCCTGCAAAAGTGAAAGCCACAGAGTCACCTAATTGTAGATTCTGGGCAATGGCCATGGCTTCACTAACAACCACACCGTTGCGATCTAGATTACCCTCACTAATCCGCACGACATCAAAAGTTTGCATATATGAGGAGTCGATTGCAAACATACGCCCGGTTGGGGAGGGTTGCATACCCCCAACCTTAACGGCTGAAAGAAAATCGGCTGTGGTCACCGGTTCAACCGCGACGATTCCGCGTTGTGATGAGAGAGTGGAGATCACATCTGTCATGTTTACATCCGGCGATGTGGCGTGGGCAATCAGATCAATCCGCACGGGGGCCAGAGCTGTTTCTGTCATCTGACGGGTGGTTACATCCACAAAAAATAAAATACCGGCAAATAGGCCAACGGCCAGAGCCAGACCAAAAAGATAAGTGGCAGTGCGGCGCGGGTTGCGGAGCACCAAATGCCATGCATAAGATAGTGTCATGAAAGTACCTCTGTTTCTTTTGAAGGTTCTAAAACCAGGTGACCATCGCACAAAGTTAGAACACGATCGGCGCGGTTTGCTACTTCAGGGTCATGTGTGACCATTACCAGTGTCAAACCTTGCCCCTGGGTTAAATGGATTAAGATATTGACAATCTCCTCACCCGTCGCACTATCTAGGTTGCCGGTGGGTTCATCTGCCAACAGAATGTGTGGACTGTTTGCCAGTGCTCGGGCGATTCCCACCCGCTGTTGTTGCCCGCCCGAGAGTTCATCAGGCAGGTGGTCAGCTTTTTCCAATAATCCGATTTGTTTCAGGAGTTTATCGGAGAGAATTTTTCGTTCTTCCGGGGTCTTTCCTCCCAGGAGCAAAGGAAATTCAATATTTTCACGCGCTGTCAGGACCGGGAACAGATCATGGCGTTGAAAAATGAAACCCATCTCTTGGCGGCGTAAAGCGGCCAACTGTTCTTCGCTGAATTCAGCAAGGTCATAGCTGTCCAATTGCACCTTGCCTTGAGTAGGTTGGTCGAGCCCTCCCAAAAGGTTGAGCAGGGTCGATTTTCCACAGCCGCTTGGTCCAACGATTGCAACAAACTCACCTTCATAGATGGAAATGTCCACGCCATCCAATGCGACCACGGTGTTCCTTCCCACGCGATATTCTCGGCGAAGCCCATGTGTCTCTAAAACAGTTTTTTTCATCATCGGTCATTGCTCCTTGCCGATACGGTAGACTCTGTCAACTTACCGTCCATAATATATATCTGTCGATTCGCTCGGGCAGCCACTGATTTGTTGTGGGTCACGACGATCAAAGTGAGATGATGATCGGAATTTAATCCACCCAATAGATCCATCATTCGATCGGCAGTAGCCGTATCCAACTCTCCGGTCAATTCATCCGCGAGAAGCAGGCTGGGATGATTCGCCAATGCCACAGCAATTGCCACTCTCTGGCGTTCACCACCGGAGAGCATACCGGGCCTGTGGTTTGCGCGTTCTTTCAATCCGATTTCGGCAAGCAGAACTTGAGCCGCGCTCTTACAGTTGCTTTGTCCATTTAATTGCATGGACAGCATCACGTTTTCCAGAGCCGTGAGGAAGGGAATCAGATTATCCGCCTGATACACAACGCCGATGTGTTGACGGCGGAAAGTTGTGCGTTCACCTTCGCTCATTTTCGCGATATCCGAACCGTTTATCATTACGCGGCCCGCGCTGGGGAGTGATAAGCCGCCAATAATATTGAGGAGCGTGCTTTTCCCTGCCCCGGAACGTCCGGTGATGGCTACGAACTCGCCTGGCTGTACCGTCATGCTTGCTCCGCGCAGTGCGACCGTCTCGATATCGCCTTCTTTGTATATTTTGTAAAGATCTTTCAGTTGTAAGGCTTCCATTATGTTTCCTTGTAATGGGGCAATAAAAGACCTGTGAGGTTTTGACTCACAGGTCTCAAACCCAGACTATTTAGTAAGTTTGAACGTTAGCGCAATATCGCGTACGCCTTCACGATCATAGTGATTGTCGGGGCCGACAACGGTCAGAACAGCGATTTGTCCATTTGTGAGCGGCATATAATAGCGGTCACCCCGCGCTGTGTAGGCCTTTCCGGTCACAGTAGATGTGCCATTTGCTGTAAACCCCAACACAATGGCGTCCTTTACTTCAGTTGAGGCTGCAAGACCTACCTGTGTAAACCCTGGAAATGCAGTTGCAGCGGAAGGCGCGTCATTCTTGGCATAGGTCATGGTATCTATTCCGACGGGGGAAGTGACGAATTCAAGCGTCATAGAATCATCACCGCCAATAAATTTCACGCCTGAAGTAAAGGTTTTGTCTTGAGTCCAGGGGCTGGGATAACCTATGGAAAATCCGAGCTGAGAATCCGAATAGGTAACCAATGCAGCTTCCGCTCCGCCTTCGCCATCTTCTCCCACAGGAACTGGATTGCTGTTTGAACCAGGATTAGAGTTTGTTGCACATGCAGTCAATCCAAGTGGCAAGAGGAATAAAACGATTAGAAATCTTTGTATACGATTCATTATGATTGTTTCTCCTTAACAATGAGGTATAACAATCATATTAATCGCTGCCAATGAAGCGTCTGTGAAGCCAAGATGAAGAATTCTTCATCTTGGCTTCACCTGGGGATATTCTTTTATTTCTTGCGTCTAATAGAAAGGTACAAATTGTCCCCCAGAATGCAAATAGCCATCCATAATCCACCAGCAGCCCAACCCGCCAGGACATCGGTTAAATAATGTACTCCCAAATATAACCGGCTAAAACCAATTAAAACCGATAGTATGAACAAACCGATTAGAATAGGAATTTTGATCTTCAGATCTTTATGAGTGATCGTAATTAAATAGGCAATAATTCCGTAAAATGCGAGTGAAATCATGGCGTGTCCGGATGGAAAACTGTAGCCGGTTTCATGAGAATAGGCCAGGGGAAAATCAGGACGTGGGCGGAGAAATATATTCTTTAAAATAAAATTTAATATTGCGGCTCCGCCGACGGTAGAAAACAACAGGCATAAATGATTCCAATATTTTTCTTTGGCTAACCAGAGTCCCAATAATCCGGTACCCGATGAAATGATGAGAGCATTTCCCATAAATGTGATCAGCGAAAAGATTTGATCCCCCGTTAGCGATGTTCTTGTCAATAACCAGTTGCCTAAGGTAGGGTCTAGGTTGGAAAATGTTTCGTGGTTAACCAAATCTTCGGCAAGGGAGGCAAATACCAGCCCTGAGATCAGAAGAATGGCGATGATAAGCGCCGCGTGTGGTAGCGAAAATTTCTTAGTCTTCATTTTTATCAGATTTCTGATTCCTGGATAGTATCTTCAATCATTGGAAAGCTCAACCGGAAAACTGTTCCACTTCCAACCTGACTGGAGGCTTCGATTATTCCATTTTGTGTCTGCACAATTTCCTGCACGATTGCCAGCCCAAGGCCAAAACCCTGAGTTGCACGCGACTCATCCACTCGATAAAAGCGCTCGAAAATGTGGGGAAGGTGTTCAGGTGGAATTCCACGACCCGTATCAGAAATAGTAACTTGAAGGCTTTCATTGGTATCCCGCATAGCGTTCACTTTGATTTCGCCTTCATTTGTGTATTTGATGGCATTGTCTAAAAGATTAACAAATGCTCGGATCAAAGCATCACTATCGCCTTTGATATACAGATTGCTCTGAATATTCTGTTTGAGTTGTAACCCTTTAAATTCGGCCATAGGTTGCAGTGATTCGCTGATATCTGTGAGTAAGTTGGATAGGTTGACGACTTCATGTGGCATGGTGGGCCGCATATCACCACGGGCAATGTATAGCAGATCCTCGGTTAAAGCTCTGAGCCGATCCATTTCTTCTGATAGATCATCGAGCGCAGCTTCATATTCTTCGGGCGATCGTTTTCTTTGACGGGTTACATGCAAGATTGCTTGCATAGCCGTCAGAGGGGTACGTAGTTCATGTGAGGCATCGGAAGTGAATTGGCGTTCACGTTTAAACCCATCTTCAAGGCGTGAAAGCATATTGTCAAAAGTCATGGCCAGCCGTCCAATTTCATCATCAATCCCATGTAAATTAAGACGTGCTGATAAATCTTCGGTAGAAATTCTCTGCGCGGTTTGCGTGATCTCGTCAATAGGGGAAAGAGCTCGCGCTGCTAAATAATATCCACTGACAGCCGAAACAATCAAAAGAATAGGAATGCTGATTAGTAAGATAATCAATAATTGCTTGAGTGTTGCATAAAGATCTTCCAGGCTCTGCATTACTTGGACAACCCCTAACAAATGCTGGTCATTCGTGATGGGTGCTGTGTAGATCCGGACTGGATCAGAATCGCTGAGGGAAATCGTTGAGAAACCAGGTTCGCCGGCAACCGCATTCTTTATGCTCAACAAATCAATAGAAATGTTCCGGTATGGTCCAACTGCTTGAAGCAGGTCGCCATTTAGAGAAAGAATGCGGATTGTAAAACCGCGTTCTTGGAGGTCGGCTACTCCTGATCCCTCTGGTAGGCTGTCCGAAAAGTTTATTTGTCCATTTTCAATATTTACAGCTGCAATTGCTTGTGAAGTGCTCAGACGAAGAGAATCATCTATTGAATTGGCAAGCCCCTGATGCATACTGAAATAAACAAAAGTGCCAAAGAGAACTAAAACAATCAACATCAATCCAGCGGTCCAAAGAGCGAAACGAACACGCAGCGTATTAAGTAATTTCATCGTTTTCCCCTTCCGCTGAAATTCGATACCCGGATCCTCGAATAGTGTGAATTAGCTTCAACTCAAAGGGATCGTCAATTTTTCGACGTAGGTTGCGGATATAGACATCCACCACATTGGATTGGTTAAAAACATCATAGTTCCATACATGTTCGGCAATTTGTGTCCGCGTGAGTACCCGTTCCGGCTCTCGCATCAGACACTCAAGAACCGAAAATTCTTTGCTGGCAAGTTTGACAAACTTGCCGCCTCGTTTGACGCGTTGAGTTAAAGTGTCCAATGTCAGATCTGCAACTTGCAACAGAGTTTCCTTCGGTGCTTCATTGGACCTTCGTGATAAAGCGCGCAGCCTGGCCAATAGTTCTTTCATTGCAAATGGTTTTACCAAATAATCATCCGCACCCGCATCCAGACCGGCTACTCGATCATCAATCGCATCACGCGCAGTTAACATAAGAATAGGGACACGCGAGCCCGTTTTTCGAATTTCTCGACAGACAGTAAGCCCATCGATTTCGGGAAGAAGTATGTCGAGTATCATCAGGTCAAATTCAACCGCGCTTGCCCAATCCAATGCTTCCCGTCCGGTGTAAGCTGCATCCACCGCATAACCTTGTTCTTCCAATCCACGTTTAACGTATGTAGAAATTTTGCGTTCATCTTCAACCAACAATACTCTCATTCAATTTCTCCGTGCAGTCCAACCATCACAATACGTTTATGGTAAGCATAACATAAATAGATGAAGCCCAGATGAAGGCCGAGAAGGATGGTTGTTAACGCAAAAATACTCCCCCGGTTCTCACCGAGGAAGTATTTTTGTGCATAGACGCTGAATTTTTTAGTTGCTAATTATCGGTTTCTGATGGTCCATCACCTATTTGATCCACGCCCAGGACTGCGCCGGTCATGGCGTCCACTTTAACGTCGCTGCCATTGAGGTCAACACTGTAAACGAGGGCTCCATTTTCATCATCCAGAGTTGCTGTTCCCGCGGCAGTTGAGTTGAGGTGAGCCTGGGCAGCTTTTAATGCTGCGTCGGCTGTGATGGCGGGGGTGCCTGATGGAATAGGGTCCTGCCCATCCTCGGAAGCAGACTCTGAGGTTTCAGTTTCTAACTCGTTCGCAGTGTCCGACTCATTCTGGTCGCCAACCTGCTCTTCCACAAGATCGGTGTCTGGGCCTGCTGCTTCTTGGCCATCGGGAACTTCAGTAACTTGTACCTGCGAGGCAGGTTGAGCCGCGCTTTGAGCGTGGACACCGGTGCTCATAAAGCCCGTGGCCCCGATTGCCATTAATGCAATGGCCGCTAATGCAATAAATCGGTTAATTTTCATATTTTTGTTACTCCTTTCCTATACTTTGAATACGGACAGGCTTTTGATTTTGTTGTGTAATGCCTGCCGTTGTCTTAAATATATCTAGAGGAAATGAAGTAACGATGAAGTGAGCATTAAGGTTGGTTGTTAGCCGGGTATGTTTTGCTAACTTATTCTTTGACCCGTTTTATCTCGTTGTGCCGTTGATTAGCAACGCTTTTTTATAAATTTGAATCAAAAATGTCTTTATGTTCTTAAAAATCAATTTTTGTTGACATAATATCCTCATTCGATTTGGAATCGAATGAGGATATTATGTTGTGCGCATCTGTTAAAGAAAGCGAAAACCGATGTCGCTGTTCCAGGGTGGCACTGCAAATTTTTAAAAGCGGTAAGTGCTTAAAAATATCCTATTGGAATATTTGATAATCACTTTTTATGCTTCATCATCTCTCGGCAGCGCTGCTGCCCCAATCCAATCAGAGCATTCGGGCCATCCGCTTCGGCATCTGCCCGGTCAAAAAGGTTGATGGCGTCTTTGTATTTGCCTTGTTGTTCGGCTGAACAAGCCTTAAGCATCAGTGCGTTATAAGCAGCAAAGGGGAGCGAAGATTTTTCCAACTCGCCGGCGATGGCATCTGCTTTGCCAAAATCCTTGAGGCTGATATATCGTTGGCCGAGGCTGGCTTTAAGGCTTATGTTCCCGGGCAATTCCTGCAGCCCTTTTTCAAGTGTGACAATGCTTTCATCCATCTTCCCTTTACTCGCCAGGCTCATAGAAACCGCAGACCAGTAACGGTCTTCCTTGGGATTCAGCTCGAGCGCTTTTTTAAAATTCTTCAGTGCGGCATTCTGTTTACCTTCTGTGGAAAGAAAAATACCTTCCATATACAACCGGCGGTCTTCGGTGATCTCCGTCCAGCCAGCTTTCTGGGCAAATTCCGCCATACGTTCTTTCTTGCTCAATTGAGGAGTTTTGACCACCGGTGCGGGGACAGATTGGGTTGTTTTTGCAGGTTTAGCGGCCGGCTTTGGCCTGGCTCCCATAGAAGCAGTCTTGTTTTTTAGCTGTCTTTGAGCGCTGTCCACGGTTAAGCTTTCTCCGCGCATATTCGTCCCCGCTTTGGAGAAACTAAAATAGACTGGCTCGCTTTTCGAGATAAAGTCTTTTCCGATATCGTCGTGGATCTGGACGTTGAATTGCAAAATTCGTTTTCCGTCGGGCAGGTCCAGTTCTGCATAAGGTAGAAATAGGATGTAATCGTTAAACAAAGCATCCTCAAAATCCGGTGTACAACTGCTCCCCACACAGACATACCCTGAAGATGTTTTGAATTTATTATTCAAATCGACCAATCCATTACCCTGCTCATCCCTGAAGTAGGCCAAAACGCCATATGAAAAGCCTTTACGGTGTTGGATGGTGAAGCATAATCTGATCTGGATACCAGGCTGACCGGATTGAAAAACATTGTGAGATACTTCCATGTTTTTAATGGTCGCGCTGGCCGGAATATTCGGGACCTGAACGGGTTTGTTTTTTACTTGCTGCGGTGGTTTTTGTTTCGTTTCGGTAATTTTTGGTTGAACCGGAGCCGATATAGATTTCTTCCGATTGCGAATTTCCCAGGCCATGGATTGGATGCGTCTCAATTCGATCAATTCAGGCCACTGATCATCTCCTTTTGAGTTTCCATATTTAATAACCTTTGCAAGGTACCGGTCTGAACATTTCCACCATAAGGCTTCAATTTTATTTAACTCTTCCCGGTTAGGGAAATGGATATCTCGAAAGAAGGTAATGGTCAATTTGGTTTGCACTCTGGTGACGGAGGTGCTCATATTGGATCCCCACCCATGGTTGGTTTGGTATCCTGAAAACGCAGTGGTGTTTGTATGGGGATGATAATAGGCATGGCCGAACATACTGCCGCTGCCCATGTTGCTTGAGAAACCCATCGATTCGTTAACGACCTTATCGACCACTTCCTGCATGTTTTGAACCTGCCAGCCGTAGGCAGCCAGCCAGCTGGTGTAATACTTTTGATCAACGACTCTGCCTTTGACCACCTTGTATTCATATTGCGTCATCGTATATTCCCTTTTGTGAACGGATCTGCGTGAATTAATTATAAATGTTTTTTATAACCGCAAGGTTCCAGAGTTTCTGAATGTTTACCATTCAGAAATTTGGACAGCCCGAAGCTGACAGCCGTATGCAGCGGGCATCCCCGGCATTGTCCAGGACAGTCGATCAACGGTTTTCCACCAGATATCCGGGATTTTATACTAACCCAATGTTTGATCCCAAGCGCGGGATTTTAGGGCAATAGGGCGTTATCCAGCCAACCACCACGTTATGCGCCAGGACTTCCAATTGGAGCAGGATTTATTGGGACTCAAAGAATTTCTTGTTGCGTTTGGAAATCGCCGCCCTCTGCTTGCTTTCTTTGATTTCAATATATGCTATCCCTGCGTTCATCATAAAAATGGACGTATGCCGGCAGCACCGCTTTCGCATCGTGGGCTTCACATTTTTATGTCCCGGTCAAAACAGGGCGTCTCCGGGCGACAAGGCCGAGACGATTCCCCGATTGTTCATCCAGTTCCAAAGTTTTTTCGCTAGTTTCGATCAGGGGACGCGAGGCTTGGTTCAATTGTTTTTTTTCGTTGGTATTACGGTGCTTTAAACGGGTGCGGGCTCAAAGCAGAGGATCATCGTGGTGCCCTGCCCCTTCCCCGCCGATTCGGCCGAGATCGTGCCGCCCTGGGCCGTCACCAGCGCTTTACAGATTGCCAGCCCCAGCCCCATCTTGCCCGAGTTCCCCCCACGGGCTTTATCTGCGCGGTAGAAACGGTCGAACACGTAGGGCAAATCCTCGGCATCAATCCCTGAACCGCTGTCGCTCACCCGGAGCTGGACCTGACCCTCTGCTGACGCCCCCAGCGTGATCAGACCTCCTTGAGGGGTATAGCGCAGGGCGTTATCCACCAGGTTCTTCAAGATCTGTAGCGTGCGCCCGTCATCTACCAGAATGTGAGGGAGGGGTTCGGGTACGTCCAACACCAGCCCAACGCCCTGGCGGGTTGCGATTGGCTGGTAGGCGTGAAAAATGCGTTCCAGAAGGGCTTCAGGCTGTACCGGTTGGAGCTGGATATCCAGCCCGTCGGCTTCTACCTGTGCCAGCGTGCTCAGGTCATCCACCAGACGGCGCAGGTGGCCGATTTCGGTCTTGATGATGTCGATGCGCTGGGGGGTGAGGGATACTTCGCCCTCTTCCAGCATCTCAATGTATCCGGAAATGATTTGCAAAGGGGTGCTCAAATCGTGGGCGATATCGGCGGTCATGCGTTTGCGCTGCTGGTCGGCCTGGACCAGATCGGTACTCATCTGGTTGAAGGTCTTTGTTAGCTGGCCGAGTTCATCTTCCGAGGTAACGCTTACCTGCTGGTTTAAATCTCCCTGCGCCAGGGCCTGTGAGGCTGTGGTCAAACGGCGGATGGGCTTGAGCAGTCCGCCGGCCAGGAAAATGCCGATAGCCACCGCTGCCAGGATGCCTGCTCCGGCGGCAAAAGCAATGGCCGTACTGGTTCTTTTCAGAAAGAGCTCTTCCTCGGTACTGAGCTTGAACTGGAATTTATTGTCCGGTAAAATCCAGGCTACGGTTTCTCCGTCCACTTTCACCGGGACGGCGTTCTGGATCATCTCTTCCGGTACAATCTGCCCGATACCGTACCCAAAAGTGGGGAGCAGGGCCCGGTTCTGGGTATCCACCAGGCCGTATACACCCCGGATGTCCCGCCTGTCGGGAGGCGGATTGAGGTTGTTGTCGGATTGATTCGGGACAGAGGCCGGACGACTGAGCCGCATGTATTCATCGGAAAAGCCCTTCAGAGTACCGTTGGTGGTGAAATAGGTTTGTACGGATTCTTCCAATAAGGCAGTTTGCTGCTCGACGACCAGGTTCATCATGAACTGCCCGGAGGTCAGGCGGATCACGGCCGAGACGACCAGGACGGTGATCAGGGCTACGGCCAGATAAGAGAGGATCAATTTTCCTTGTAAAGATCGTTTCATTCTGCCGCCTCCATAAAGCGATAGCCCACCCCGAACACCGTTTCGATATAGTGGGGTTGGCTCAGGTCATCTTCCAGCTTCAGGCGCAGGTTGCGGATATGGATCTTCAGGGTTGCCTCGGAGCCGCTGTAACCCTTTTCCATCAGGCGCATGCATAAATCTGCCCGCCGTACCACCTGTCCCGGAGACTGCATCAGCATTTCCAGAATCTGGAATTCCAGCGGGGTCAGTTCAATCGCCTGATCTTGCTTTTTGACTTCGTGCTTGCTGTTATCCAGCGAGATATCCCCGACCATCAGTCGGGGTTCGTTGGTCTCGCTGGGGCCGGCACGGCGCAGGACAGCGCGCATGCGCACCAGGAGCTCGCGCAGCCGGAAAGGTTTGGTGATGTAGTCATCCGCGCCCAGATCAAAGCCGTGGATGAGGTCCGCCTCCTGCTGCTTGGCGGTGATCATGATCACGGGAATGCTCGATTCGCGCCGCAGATGACTGATGAACTGGTAACCATCCATGTTAGGCATCATAATATCCAGCAGGATCAGGTCCGGGTTGGATTCGCGCACAACTTCCAGCGCCTCGCGCCCATCATAGGCCGTCAGCACCTCAAAATCCTGGCTGAGGAGGAAGTCGCTCAACAGAACCTGGACGTTTCTTGTGTCATCTACAACTAAAATTTTCCGTGCCATCAGTACATTATATCCAATCCGGATCTGATCTGGTTTTGTAGCCCTATATCTATAATGCGAAGAGGATGGGTGTCCGGCCCATCCTGCTTCTAAATTAAGGAGAAGAAAAATCTTTGTTTTGCCATTTGCCCGTTATTTGTTCTGGGATTTCATTTACTTTTGTCGAGCTGTTTATATCGTAACATGGCTGAAAGCCAGGTGGTTTATTTTTTGTATATTGCGTCAGCTAATCCGGGTCGTTATCATTGGAGAGCACCGGTTCACCGTTGTCCAGCCATTTATCCTGGGCCTGGTCGTCATAGTACACTCTCAGGTCGGCAATGTCGCGCAAGAAATCGATTTTTCCTACCGAAACTTGCTTGATTTTCAGGCCGGTGCGCATTTCCAGATCGGCCAGCAGTTCTGCGCGGCGGTCGGGACGGATCAGGTCAATCTTTTCATAGATGATCCGTTTGGAAGCTTCGTAATGGAAGCCCCACTCTTTTTCCAGTACCAGCATGATGATTAGAATTGCCAGGTTGGCTGCCACCAGTTGGGGCCAGATCGTGCCGGTTGAACTGGCCGAGTTCATGACCGGCAGCGCAACGATGATGAACAGATACGTCATCTCCCGGATAGGAATCGGGTCGGTGCGGTAACGTAAAATAGAGAAGATGGCAAACAGGCCAAAACCTACCCCAACGCCGATCTGGATGCTGGTCATAAAGCTCAACACAAAATAGATCACGGTGTTAAAAGCTAAAAAAGTAAAAACATACCGCTTGTTGTGGGTGGAAGGGTAGTAGATAAAACGGACCACCACCAGCGCAACAAGAAAATTAAAGCCAAAGCTTAGAATAAAGCTTCCGAAATCACTCATGAGTGGGTAACTCCTTTTGTCATTTTTTCGATCCACAGCATCTTGGGTTTCAGAGCATTTTTCTTTACCTGGTCATATAGCATGGAAGCTCCGATACAGTATTTACTGAACCCCTGTGCGTGGATTCTCTGTTTTTGCATCTGTGCGAGGAAAGGAGAGACCTGATTTCCTGAATCCATTTTCACTTCGGCAATCGCAACCCCATCCAACCGCGCGAATCGGTCGGACACAGAAAAGGCCAGGTTCACATCCAGTGTCACCCGCTCACGGTGCTGTATGTTCACCAGGGTTACGCGTGTAAAAGTGTTCCAGAGTTTGGGTTCCAGCTCTTTGCTGTCATAGGGGAAGACTCCCGACAGCCAGTTTTCGGCTTCCAGAGTCATCTGCATTACCGGTTCGTCCGTTGAGATGCGGTTTTTGATTGTGCGCTCCTTGGATGTTTTGTGTTTCACTTCCAGGAAGGATAAGGCCGAATCGGTATACTCGCGGCTGCGCACTTTATAACGGTTAGCACGCCCGTTTACATGCAGGTTGTAAAGCTCAAAGTCCGGTGTGTCAAAATACAGAGTGCGGTAATGGTTCAGCCGCTGGCCGTTAATAGAGAGGATCCGGTAATCGGATTGCAGTGCGGATAATGCGCTCACCAGTTGTTCGGTGGACATCACAAACTTGGTGTCGGTGCGGTTGAGCAGTGCCACCGCATCCATTTCATCCAGGCTGATTGGGGCAAAGCCCTTTACCACGGATAACAACCTGGAGGAATGCGGGGAGTATCTCCGGCCTGCTTCCGGTAATCTCCACGGTTGCAGTTGGGGCTGGGCTTGAGTTGTTGTCATCCACGTTGTGCGGTCCATAAAAAACCTCCTGTCGATGCGAGTTCGCTTGAATTATCCTGATGATAATCGCTTATCCCTGTGGAGTGGTTTAATTCTTGTATAGGCGCTGTATAATATTTGGATGTAAACGTTTTGTTAACAAAAAAATTATCTCGCTGTCGCTTTCCGGGTTTTGTTGAATAAAATCGAGGCCAGCATGACAAGCGCAGCAGCAATTAATGCGTATCCTGCATATAAAAACCATGTCACAAAATCGGATGTTCCGCCGGCAATTTCCAGAATGCCGTACAGCAGCATGCCGTTGATCAAAATGGCAACCCCCGAATTGTAAGTGTTGAGAAAAAGCCAGTATCCTTTAGAATCCACAATATCGGGGAGGAAGAACCGGAAGATCGAGAATATCGGCACTCCCAGCCCAAACAGGTAGAGATAAGCGTTGGACATCCAGTGTGAAGTGACGCCGTGTCCAAAGAGCGCGTAGATTTTGTCGAAGAGGAAAACTCCGGCGGTAAAAAGGAAATACCGGAGGATGGTTTTATTTAAATTCATCTTGAAGCCTCCATTTAGATTCCGGTTTGTGAACTCAGAAACGGTTGAGACCGGCCTGTTAATATCCGATATACACAATATCGCTGATCTTTCTTTCGCCATCATAGTGACCGTCGGTAGGGTTATTGATCACCTCGCCGTTCAGATACATTGCGGAGGACCCGCCGCCGTCCAGATTGTAGGCGATGGTCGCGCCGCGGTCTGCAAACTCCTGCGCCAGTTGCTCCAGTGTCATACCCCGGCTTTCGTTGGATCGGCCGTCCACGACGATGAACAGGTAATGCAGTGGAGAGATCTGGCCGATTGCCGTCCGGGGATTGGTCCTTTGGGCAGTTTTCGAGTTCATGATTTCGGCAACTTGTCCGTCCTCAACGAGCAGAGGGCCAAAGGTGAAACTTTGAAGGATACCTTGCTCCACCAGGGCGGCTCCCGTGGTCTCATTGCTGGAGACAACCTTCAGATCGCCGTTGCTGTCAATTACCAGAGATTGTTCGTTTGTGCCGGAGAAATCCCGGTACAATACTCCGTTGCGGATCACCAGACCGGTATTCCTGAACCCGTAATAATCGCCGTTGATCGCCAGGATGGCATTGTTGGCTTCGGCCATGGCGGAAGTAGTCTGGGTGATGTTTTTGCCAAAGGTGTCGTTTGCGAAGGCGGTTTTTAAGTACTGCACGTCGGCGATCTGGATATCGGCTACGTAAAACACAACCCCATTCTTTTCAACCTTGTCAACTTGGATGCTGATCTGGTTGTCGACATAAGAATCTTCCGTCGTGACAGCTTCGGTTTGAACAGCAGCAGATTGGGAATTGGAGGAGGTCAGTGCAGCCTCCTGGATTTCATTTGCTCCGGCCGGTTCTTCTGTTTGGGCGGCGGAACCGGTGTCAAGGTCGGAAAACTCTGCAACACTGCTGGATACCGGCTCGACGGCGGCATAAACCCGAGGAATGACGAAAGCATCCAGCAGGGTAAAGGTGGTTGACAAAATCATAATCAGGACCAGGGCCACTGTCCAAATTGTGGTTCTTTTCGACGGTTGTTTTTTTTGTTTCATGATATTTCTGCTCCGAAATACGATTAAATGTTGTACAAAGTAACTGGTAAAAAACAGGAACGCGTCCGTGAGGATTTTAAGCACAACCACAGGCGCATTGTTGAGTGAGGCTATCTCCTTCAATATCAACCAGCTGGTAAGCATTTGAGCCGCGCACAGTAGATAATATTGAATAGCCTGTTTGAGGGTCGAGTCTTTGCTCCTGAAAACAAATCTCTTATTTACTGTGAAATTGAAAACCGAAGAAACCAGCCGGGCGAAGGCTGTAGCCCCCAGCAGGGACCAGGTGACCCCATTTGAGGAAAACAGGTTGTACAGGAGGGAGAACAGCCCAATATCTATGCCGAAAGAAAGCAGGGAAGACAAACCGAACTGGAGAATTTGCTTGTAAACCCGCAGCGAATCCCGGAAGGGTCTGAAATGAGATGCCTTGTTCTGGTCAAAATACACGGTTTGGATCGTTACTTCTTGGATCGGCATGCCATTTTTTGCTGCTTCAAAGAGCATGTTCATCTCAAATTCGTAGCGGTCGCCGGGAATATGGATAAAATCTTCCAGGGCGCTGAAGGGGATGGCACGCAGCCCGGTCTGTGTATCGCTTATCGCCTGAGGAGTGAGGAGCCGGTAAATGGCTCGGGTGAGGGTGTTTCCAAATTTGCTTTTGGGCGGGACAGTACATCCGCTGAAATCCCGGCACCCCAGGACCAATGCCCCTTTTTGTTCTTCAAAGACGGCAGCCACACGCAAAATATCCTCCGGACGGTGTTGTCCGTCGGCGTCTACCGTCACGCAGCCTGTAAACCGCTGCCCCCTGTTGAGGAGTGCCCTGAAACCCGTTTTCAGTGCGGCGCCCTTTCCCAGGTTCTTTGCATGGTGAAGCACCTCACAGTTGGGGTGTTTTTCAATCCAACTGAAGATGTTGGCACATTCTTCCGAGCTCCCGTCATCCACCACCAAAATTAATGGGAATGGAAGCGCCGTGAGTGCTTTTACCAGGTTGATTAATTTTTCATCAGGCTCGTAAGCCGGTATTAAGATCGCTGTGTCCATTCTGTTTCTCTACAATATTTACCTTTCCGGATGGTTCTGTCCGCCAAAGGTTCGGCGATAAGCTCTGATAGGAAATATCCGAGCGGCGAAGTAGTTTGTTTACACATTCTGATGATTAACTTTCTTGATAATACTCCTTCGTCATGGGCAAGTGGTTTACTTCTTGTATAGCCTTTAGACGTTGTTCGCTTGCCCTCTGAGGATAAGATAACCGGGCGACACCTGGTCTGGTGTCGCCCGGCTGCTATCAGGTCCGAACGGAATTTGTCTCAGGGACGGTGACTACCGCCGCCGGCCGCCGCTGCCAATTTGGGTGACTGTATCAGAGATTGTGAAGCTCTGGTAAAGTGTCCCTGGCGTATAGGTTCCATCCTGGTATAGACCCCCGCTCTCCGTACCGGATGAGGATCCGCCGACGTAGAGGTTATAAGTTGTCCCGGCTGTAAGTTTTGGCGAAGAGAAAGCGATCGATTGGTAGTCTTTTTCAGGGACAAAGGTGAAGATTTCCTCACCGGTATCGCTTTGCAGGCTGACCATGGTGCCGCCCTGGAGAGTTGTGTCGAAGAACGCCAGCACTGAGTATTGACTGGATCCGGTTCCGGGAACCTGTGCCATGCCTGAGCTGCCGGCTGCGATCAGTAATACACCGGAAATATTGAAACCGCTGTTGTAGTCCAGAGCACCGTTCATCTGTTCGGTAGGGCCGCTGATCAGGACGACGCCGTCCGTCATTTCGATAGCTCCGTTGACATCCAGTCCATCACCGGAGGCGTTGACAACGATATGTCCGCCGTGGATGTAGAGATAGTTACTCCCTGTAGAAGTGAAGGCATCCTGACCAAAGCCTCCATCCATGACAGCTCCGTCACTGGGTGCTCCTCCGCCGCCGCCAGGCCCACCACCACCGGGTGCTCCGCCACCGCCGGGCCCACCGGCCGGTTGGCCGCCGCCGTCAGGTGCTGTACCGCCATCGGGGCGCTGCCGTCCACCGCCTCCACCGAAGTTCATCATTCCGGAGCCGTCATTTCCTGCGGAGACATTAATGCCGTCATCGCTGGAAGTAACGTCGATGTTGCCGTCATTGATTGTGATCACTGCGCTTTCAAGCCCTTCGTAGGATTCTGAAACCAGAATGTTGCCGTTATTGATCGTCAGGGCTGTATCGGCGTGCATGCCGTCGTCGCCGGTGGCTATGTTGAAAGTGCCGCCATTGATGATGATGCTGTCATTGGAATGGACGGCATCGTCTGCCGAGTTAATCGTAAAGTTTCCACCTTCGATTGTCACCCGAACAGCACCTTTAATGCCTTTGGCAGAGCTTTCTGCGTCAATCAAGCCGTCACTGCCGCCGCCCGAAGCGATGGTGAAATCGCCGTTTGTGATGGTTACCTCGGTTTCGGCCTGGATGGCATCCCCATTGGCGGTGATGGATATGGTGCCCTGATCGATCGTGATATAGCCTTTAGAAGTGTCATCGGCATTATCCGATTTCAATCCATCTCCCAGGGCATTGACGGTGATGTTCCCGTCTTTGATCACCACGTAATCTTTTCCCCGGATGCCGTCATCCACGGCATTGACACGGATGGTGCCGCTGGCAATGATCAATCCATCCTTGCTGGAGACCCCATCGTTGTAATTCCCGGTGACGGTGAGTGAACCATTGCCGTAGATCGTCAGATCGGCCTTGCTGAAAATCGCAGCGTTGGGTTCATCCGTGTCTGCGTCCTCAAAAACGTATGAATCCTGATCGGAGACGGTATTTTCGGTGTTATCTGCCAGAACGAGGACGACTTTCTTGGCATTGTTGATAGCGATTGCGGCACTGGTGGAATTGTGAAGTTCCACGCCGTTCAGAATGAGTCTCACGACTTCTTCATCATCCGTATCTACAATAATTTGACCATTGGTCAGCGAACCGCTGAGGCTGTATGTGCCTGCTGCGGTAATCGTGACTTTCGAGTTTTCCACGGTCACATCCTGGCTGTCCACGCTGGCGGAATCTCCGTTTAATGTGAGGGGGATCACGGAAGATTCATCCCAGACATAATCCGTGGCGTCATCATGTGTCTCGCTGTGTTCTACACTCACGGTGGTTGCAGCAACGGATTCAATATTGGCCTCGTTTACCTCTACAGATGTGGTATCGGAAGCCTGTACAGCATTGGTTTGCACCTCATTTTGTTGTGCAGTGGTGCTTGCTTCACCTGCCGAGCAGGAAGCCAGCACAAAGATGAGGATTAACGATACCCATAATTTGGTAAATTTCTTCATGTCTTTAACTCCTGTGTCTGAGAATATATACTACAAATTGGTGAAAAGGAATATTCAGTGTCTTGATTTTATTGAACCTATGTAAAAAATGGGTATAGATTTGGTATAGAGCAAGAATAATTGTTTTGTGAAGCAACATGATTTGAATCTGGACGCAAATGTTTCTTTGTGCTTCAATCTTACTGTGGACGTTGTAAGGGGGCTGCATCCAATAGGGAGAGGGGTGGAATTTTATTGGCGATTGGATTTGTGTAGCGAGAGGGAAAATATGGGGACGTCGAGAATGATTTTCTCTTTTCCGATTCCTATGGGGAGGGTTTCGATCACATTCACGCTATTTTAGAGCCGGTAGGATCATTTCACCCTTGTGCCGTTGAAAGACCCTCCAATCGCAAAACGCCAATCGGAAGGTCTTTAAAATCGTGCGTTTAATAAAGTGTCTGACTTTGTCATTCTCGATGGATGACAGTCTGGAAATATTCTAAAATCGGCTTGGCTATATCGATCCTGCTGTGCTTGCTCCGTTATCCTTTCTTTTCTTTATGAAAATTCCGATTAAAAACATCAGAAAAACAGCGCTAACCCACGAAATTAAAATGATGGATGATTCTTGAACAAATTGTTCACCCCGGTTAAACAAAGCGTATGACATGATTTGTATCCCGGCAGATGTTGGCAGGTACTTGAAAAACCTGGCACCTGCGGAAAACTCCAGCGGATTCAGTGCTCCGGAAATAAGCCATAATGTTATGCTCAGCGTGATCATTGGGGCCGGTACGAGTCTGAAATCTCCTGCCCTCATGCCGTACAGAACTCCAGGCAGGCTGAATGTTGTTGTAAGTGCCAGAAACATGAGCAGTAAATATTCGATGCTCATTGCGTTCGGGAATCGTACTCCAAAAAACAGCACGTAGCACAAAATCAGGATAATCAGCATAACGCCGGAAATAATGATGGATGCCGCCCATTTGCCAACCAGAGAAGAAAGCTCGCCTTTTGCAGCCATTTTTATATATGTTTGGGTTCCGCCCTCTTTTTCATTGGCACCCAGCGCTCCGCCAATCAATAATCCAAAAAACACCATCGTCCAGACGAGGATACCGGCCATCATATAACTGGACCTTGGAAGTGAATCATTTTGAAGATTCTCATAGACGACAATCCCCGGTCGTGCATTTGTGTCCAGGTCATACAACTTGACAAAATCGTATATTCTGGCTTCAATTCCAAGCCTTACATTTTTCGAAATATCTTCATGTGCTGCTGTAAACTTCACGGAGATGGAAAGCGGATTGCCATCCTCAATGCTTTTGCTGAACCCTTCCGGGATGTACAGAATGGCAAAAGTTTTATGCATTTCAAACATATGCTCGGCCGTTTCTTCATCTGTGGGAACAAGCGTGAAGTACGGAATCGTCCCCGTTCTTGTTTCCATGACATCCAGGAATTTCTCTGTCCACGAGTCGGATGAAAGTCCTGTATCGTTGTTTACCATAACGATGTTCACTATTCCGGTAGTTTGAAATACGCCGACAAACAGCAGGCAAATAAGTAAAGGAGGAAAGATTGAGACGAGGGCGATCATTTTGTGCCTTTTCCAATACTGGATCGACTTTATGATCTCTGCTTTTATGGGTACGATCATACTTCCTTGACCTCCTTTGCAAATACAAGATAGGCTGCCGCAAGCATTGCCGTTCCGAATAGGCCTGTGATGGTCAAATTTCGTACAATCAGGTCGCTGCTCACGCTGCCTAAAAGGGAAGCATGGATATAGACCTGGTAAAAATATGTGCCGGGCCAATAATCGGCGATTGTGCGCAGCAGCCCCGTCCACGCTTCGGAAGGGGCCAGCCCTCCGGAAACCCACCAGCTGGCAATGTTGATGACCATGATGAGTATTCCGGCCGGTAGAATTTGTTTAATCCTGGCAGCAATGATTGCCGCCAGACCTACGGAGAACAGAACGCCCCATAAAAAGTAGGCAAGCTGCATAAGTATATTTTGAGGCAAATAGCCGAAAATAACCCATTCCTCTGACAGTATGAATGCTGTGACGATAATGGTCTGAACCATCACAGACAGGAGTTTGCCGCCCAATATATTAATGAGTTTAGGCGTCATGACAAGTTCCTTTATCGTATCGTCTTCAAATTCACGGGCAATAGAAAACGTGATAGCCAGGCTTGCGCTCAGAAGCATAGCCAGCCCAAGGATTGACGCACAGATGTATTTTATGAGGGGAAGGTCGGGTGAAGTATCTGTTATGAAGTTAACCCGTGGAATATTGTAAACCGTGTCGTTGACTTCAAGACCCTCATTAAAATAATTGAAGGCGTTCTGCATTCTCTGAATGAAGTTTTTCGTCACATCGTCGTTGATATTGTTAATAATGATGGGGATTTCTACAGATTCGTCTGAGTTCAGGCGTTTGGTAAGGTCGGATGGAATGGTGATCAACCCGAGGACTTCGCCGTTTTCAAATTTCTCTTGAGCGGTGGCATTTCCGTCTTCTTCTGCATCAAACCAGGTAACGCCCGACCCGCTTTTCAGGTTGATCAGGTAATCTTTCAATCGGATTGCCTCAGGATCGTTATCTTCCATAACAATCGCTACCGGAAGAATTTCTGCCTTGGCAAGAAAAAAGCCTGCAAAGATTGAGATGATAAGAAGCGGTGCAACGGACATGATCAATAGCTTCGGCTGCCTGAACCACATTTTCAAATCGACGATCATCAAACTTAATATTTTCCTCATAACCGTCGCTCCGTTAATCTCTGAGTTTTTTCCCGGTAAGTTTTATGAAAACGTCATCCAGGGTCGGCACTCTGATTTGAAGGTCTTTAATGGTAACGCCCTTTGTTTCGTTGAATATTTCCGCAACTTCCGTGAGCAAAATATTTGCTTTCTTTTTGGCAGGTATGGATATCTGGTATAGGTTTTCAACTCTGTTTTCAACGATTACAGTATCCGATGAATAATTTTTTAGCTTCGTTTTAAGTTGAATGAACTCGGTTGGACCGGCTTCAATCTCTGCCGTTAATTGCACGCCATCGGAATAACTGGTTTTCAGGTTTTCGGGTGTGTCCATAGCCACAACTTTGCCGCCGTCGATGACCGCGCACATGTCGGAAAGGCTGTCGGCCTCGTCCATATAGTTGGTATTTATAAATACGGTTTTTTTGCCTTTCATCTCAAGTATTTTGTTCCAGATCTCGTTTCTGTTCTGAACGTCAACTCCGAGTGTAGGCTCGTCCAATATCAGTATTTCGGGATCGTGGAGCATGGCTCTAACCAATGCGAGGCGCCTTTTCATTCCGCCGGAAAATGTTCCGACAAGGTCGTTCGCTCTGCTTTCAAGCTGGGCAAGCTCCAGTGCCTCGTTTACTTTGTGCTTTACGCTGTTTTGAGGAACTCCATAGAAATTTGCATGAAACTCAAGATTTTCTCTTGCGGTCAAATAATCGTATATCGCGGTATCCTGCGTAACAAGCCCAATGCGCTTTCTGACCTCCTGTGTCTGTGTTCCGGGATCAAAACCGCAAACACGGATTTTCCCTGAATCGTATTTCAACAGGCCGCAGATAATATTGACTAGCGTTGTTTTTCCCGCTCCGTTTGGCCCGAGCAGTGTAAAATCTTGTTTCCCAATATCAAAAGAGATGTGATCCAAAACTTTTCGTTTTCCAAATGACTTACACAAATCGGATACAAAAACAGACATTTCTTGTGTCTCCAGATCTAACTAATTTTGATGTCATTCCAGAGCAGCCGGAATACTTCTTCTTTCCGGCGCTCAATTGCATCTGCTAATTCAGTATCATCCATAGGGACGATTTCCCGAATAACTGGTAACGCAATAAAGATAAATAAATCAAGGCTGAAAAGGTTCATAATAAATTCTGTGGTGTCTACCGTACGAATTTCTCCTTTAGCAATGGCCTCATTCAGTTTGACCAGGATCAGTTCAAAAGGATTTTTGCCGTATTGGGCATATGAACCAGAGACAATCTTTTTAAGGTCAAACTGTTTGCGGCTTAATTCCCATAATAGAAATTGGAACGAGTCTTTTCTTTCGTTTAAAAACTTAAAATGCCGGTCAATAAAGACGTATAAAAATTCTTTGAATGTGGGGGAGTTCATGCTTTCCTCAATAACGCTGCCATATAAATCAAATACGATTTTTTTAACAACTTCAAGGAAAAGCGTGTCCTTATTCCTGAAATAATAATGAAGGAGCATTTTGTTTACCCCCGCGTGGTCAGCGATTTCCTGCATTCGGGCTCCGTCCTTGCCTTTTTCAACAAATACCTTTATAGCAGCATTGATAATATCCTGCTCAACCTGTTTTTCTTTCATGCGATTGCATTCCTTATCTGATTCATTATTCAACCAAATGGTTAAACCAATAGGTTGAATAATACCGCGGATCATTTCTTGTGTCAACTTCATTTTGTGAAGTGTTATTTGTAGCAAAGTATTGAAGTGGAGATAGTCAGCAGGTAACTTCAATTTACTGTTTTTATCCGGTTTCTTCTGGGTGTAAAACAGGAGTGGGGCAATACTGGCCTGGACCACCAGCAGGGTATATCCGCCAAAGAAAATTTCGTATAGCCAGTATTTGCGTGGGGAGGACCGGGAATTTTATGTGTTTGTGGATGGATATAAACCCCTTTCCCCTGGGAAGAACAGGGAAAAGGGGGCGGATTTACGGATCAGATGGAAGGAAGCGTTTTTATTCTGCTTTACTGAGCTGAAAAAACCTCGCGGCAATCCGGATGTACCATATCCAGAGGAAGATCGCAGAGATCGAGAGGGGGAAGTAGACCATTCCGGGAGCGAAAAGGAGAAAGAGGTAATATCCCAATCCGAACCCGTTTGCCAGAATCCCCATCCGGGCTGTGGTTTTGTTAAAAACCTCGCTCCGCAGCATCACCAGGGATAGGATCAGACCGCTGGTGGAGATCAGCAAAAAACTCGGATAAACCCCTGTACCGGCATAGGTATTGCTGCTGTGGATCGCCAGCACAGCCTGTCCGGCAGCCAGAAGCATTATGCGCTGCGGGTCGCTACTTGCAGCTGCATATTGCTTACTGAGGGAAAGCATAGCAAAAGCCTGGTTGGATGCGAGATAGTTCGAAATTGCCAGAAACCCTAAAAATGCTGCAAGATACATCCATGACTCGTGAGTCTTTTTGAGAGCAATAAAGAGGGACAGAAAAATTAACCCTGCAAGCACGTAGTTAACAACATCGAAGAGATTCAACAGAGTCAGCCCAAGCAAGGGATTGCTTTGAAGGAGGGTAAACCAATCGGCTGTTGAAACAGGGGGCACGGCAGGGCCAACGCTGATCACCCCGCTCCCTCTGAGGAGCATGAATTCCGCGTCGAGGTTGCGCCTGAAGATCAGGGCGGCGATTAGAGCGGCTGCTCCTCCGGTTCTGTAAAAAGGGGCGTAAGAAGGGGTGGGTATCTTAACTTTTGTCGTACTCATCATCCCGGGACCTTTTAGGGTGTCTGAATAGTTTGGAACTGTGGGATCAGACTGCTCGCCCAGGCGCGGATGGCCGTCCAATCGCGCAGGTCGCTGGCCGGCATCTGCCGCAGGGCCGGGATCAGGGAGTAGGGAAAGCGCAGCTTTGCGGGATCGAACTTCCCGCCGACAATTTCCATGGATACGGGGGCGAACCAGGAATATTCAGCAAGTTCCTGCTCAAATCGCGTGCGCACTTCCTGCCAGTCTTTTTCTTTACCCTCGCCAAACGGGCCTCCCGCGAAGATGGCCACAGGCAAACCATTTTTGAGGGTATTTTGATGACGGTTCAGGAAGCGGAGCGCGTCTTTGTGCCAGTGGAACATATAAATCGGTGCCCCCATGACCACCGCGGTATATCCCGTGAGGTCCTGTACTTTCCGCATGGGTTGAAGCACCACAACTGTTTCCTCGCTGTGCAGCGTATCGGCGATAAATTGGGCGATTTCCTGTGTTGAACCATAGGAGGACGCGTAAGTTACCAGAATTTTGTTTTTCATTTTTATGCCTTTTCTTGATACAGTTTATTTTTATCGTGACTGCATCATAGCGGTAACCCTTTCTTGCTGTCATCTATCAAAGGTTAGATTCCGGGTTATAACAATTCTTTCCTGCCGGTGTAAAATAAATTCAGATCATGGATACGACCATTTCCCCACTTGTTCTCACCAAATTGCGCATACCAGCGCTGCGTAAGCGTGTTGTTGCTCGTAAGCGGCTTGTGGAATGCTTTGGGCAGGATCAGGGAAAAAGATTCACTCTGGTATGCGCTCCGGCCGGTTACGGTAAAACCACATTGTTAATCGAATGGGCGCAGAGCCTGCTGCAGGATGGCTGTGCCGTCGCCTGGTACGCGCTGGACCCGGGCGACGATGACGGGATCCCTTTCGGCGCGTATCTCGTTGCCGGTCTGGCGCAGGCCCTTGGCCCGGATTCCGGGCTGGACTCTATCGCGCAGCGCCTGCGAACTTCTCCCGAGGTAGATCTGAGCCAGGTGTTGCAGTCCGTTATCAATGCGGTGATGCTGAGTAATCGGGAATGTGTGTTGGTTCTGGATGATTATCACCTGATTACCTCTCCGGCCATTCACAGCGCGGTTGCGTTTCTGTTGGAGCATTTGCCGGAAAATATGCGGGTGGTTATCGGCAGCCGTTCAGACCCGCCGCTGCCGTTGGCCCGTATGCGTGTTCGGGGCTATCTGCTTGAGATACGCATGGACGATCTTCGTTTTACGGAAGACGAGACGGCACTGTTCCTGAACGAAGTGATGGGCCTTGATCTGACCCCGCAAGGAATATCCGTTCTGGAAAAGCGGACCGAAGGTTGGGTTGCGGGGTTGCAGCTGGCTGCGCTTTCATTATCCGGGCGCTCGGACAGGGAGCGTTTCATCGAATCCTTTGCCGGGAGCCACCGCTACCTGGTCGAATATCTTCTAGAAGAAGTCATCAACCGGCAGCCGGAGGAAGTCCGGTCATTCCTACTGGCAACGTCTATCCTGGAACGGATGAGCGCGCCGCTGTGTGATGCAATTTTAGGAGAAGGGGCTTGCAGTGAGGCGATTCTGGAACGGCTTGACCGGGAAAACCTTTTTATGATTGCTCTGGATGAAGAAGGCCGCTGGTATCGCTATCATCATCTGTTCCGTGATTTCCTGCTGACCCGCCTTCACAGGCAAAAACCGGACCGTGCCGTCATCTGGCACCGGGCCGCCAGCGAGTGGTTTGCGGCAAACCATTTACTGCGTGAGGCGGCTCAACACGCACTTCAAACCGGTGATTGGGAATATGCGGCAGCTTTTGTCGAACGGCATAGCTTCACGATGATCGTTCATGGGGAGATTTCAACCATTTATGAATGGTGCTCTTCCTTCCCCGAAGAAGTCATGCAGATGCACCCCATGCTTTGTATTTTGCAGTGCTGGGCCTTGGTATTAAGCTTCCGCAGGCAGAACCGTCCCAGAGTGGAGCAGAGGTTAAGGCAGGCGGAGCAGGCCATAACAAAAATAGAAGATAAACAACTCGTTGGTGAACTGGAAGAACACGCGGCAATTGTCCGTACCTTTCTGGCGATGGCGCCCGATCCAGCCGTGGACCCTGAAGCGTTGCTTGCTCAGAGCCGGGACATGCTGGCTGCTTATCCCGAAGGAGATGCAGGCCGCTTCAGCGCGCTGCTCACCGGCAGTTATGCTCACATGGCGCTCAATGATCTTCAATCCGCGGCCCGGATTCTGGAAACCGCCCGGCAAACGGCTCTGAATAACCGGCTGTATTTTGGCGTGGTTGAATCCACCTTTCACCTGTCGCGTGTCCTGTACTTCCAGGGGCATCTGCGGCAGTCTGCGGAGGCCTGCCGGCAGGGAAGGGCGGAGTTGGCAGCTCAATTGGACCATCCCGAGCAGGCCCTGCCGGCTTTAGGCGGTTTGGATATTGCCCTGGGTTGTGTGCTTTTGGAACAGGACCAATTGGATCAAGCGGAGAGCAGCCTCCTGCGCGGTTTGGAGCTGGTTGGCCTGGGAACAACTCCTTATTACCTGATGACGGCGTATGTCGCTTTGGCTCGCCTGTATGAAATCCGTGGCCGGCCGGAGGATGCGCTTCGGTATCTGAACCATCTGGAAGAGACCTGGCCGGATATCGCTTTTTGCACCGAAGGACTGCGCGTTTCACTTGCTCTGCGGACTGCATCGGCGGACGCGGCTGCGCTGGCGGATGCAGCCGCCTGGTGTAATAAATATTCAGGTTTGCTGGTCGATGAGATGCCCTCGCCCGGGATGGGACCTTTCGGTGCTGCCGAGGCTTTTTATCTGGCCCAACTGGCCCGGGTTCGTGTCCAAACCGCATTGGGTAATCTTGAGGAAGCCGGGGCAATTATTGACCGCCTGCTCAAACCGGCGCTGGCAAATGGATTGGTAAACCGGGTGATTGAACTTTCTCTGCTGGAAGCCCATGCCGCGCAGGTCGGGCAGGATGACCGGCGCGCCGGGAGTGCCCTGGAGCGCGCGCTGGCTGCCGCGCAGCCGGAAGGCTATCTCCGGGTCTTTGATCAGGGGTCTTCTCTGACGCAGCTGCTTGCTCGGGCGGCCGCTGCAGGAGTTTACCGGGACTATGCGGGTCGGATATTGGCTGCCATCGGGGCACACGATCAAGCTGCATCGGGAGCACCGGGGAGGGCAGCCGGAAATAGATCACCTTCAGAATTGGGGGTTATTGAAAGCCTCAGTGAGCGCGAGCTGGAAGTGCTGGAGCTTATTGCCCTGGGGGCCACGAACCAGGCAATCGCAGAGCAGCTTGTGATTACCGTCGGGACGGTCAAAAGCCACATCAATCATATCCTCCGGAAACTGGATGCGCACAACCGGACGGAAGCGGTAGCCCGCGCGCGAGAATTGGGATGGATCAAAATCTAACTCAGGATCAAACTTTGGTTAGATGACGCCGGTCGACTCAATGGTTATGCTGGGGGTATGTTGGATTATGCGCGGCAACGCATTCGTGAAGCATTGGACCAACCCCGGACGGCGGTGCTGGCTACAAGTGGACCGGCCGGTATACTGGCCGGTGAATTTCCCTGTGAAGCGGTTGGTCTGGAGCTTTACCTTCTCTTGCCAAAAACTTCCGCCCATGTGTTTAATATCGAGCATCATCCCGAGGTCAGTCTGGTCACTCCTGAATGGGAATTACAGGGGAGTGCCCGGATTCTGGCAGAGGAACTATCGGAACCGCCCCCGAATCTCTTACAGGATTCAAGTGCGGAATGGTGCGTTCTGGTTGGAGTTACTCCCCGCGTTCTTCAAATCAGGGGGAAGCATGGCTGGGGAAATCTGGAAACGATCGACTTTAAAGGGAACGGATAGAGCTATAAACCGCTCCTTCTGCCGGGTTGTTCATTCCTGGCCTATCGGCACAACCACGCGGATCCGTGTTCCTTCTCCCGTTTTTGAGACGATTTTTAGCTGACCGCCAATCGCTTCCACCCGTTCCTGCGTGCCGATCAATCCCAGATGGCCCTGGCGGGCCATTTCAATCCAGTGTGTTGGGACTTCGAACCCCTGTCCATCGTCTTCTATGACCAGGATCACCTGCTGGTCGTTCAGGTCCAGTTGTACCCGGAGATGTTCAGCCTGCGCGTGGCGGATGACATTGCTGACCGC
>JAHDQE010000065.1 GCA_018433975.1 Ornatilinea sp.
GAATATCGGCTGACCGACTAAATGCTTTGTTGTATCTTTGCCCATGTTGTTGTTTTTTAGCAAAACAAACTTACAACATCGGGGCGAAACCTTGAGGCGGTAGCCCCATTTTTTTTCTGAAATTTTATCCGGTCAGTAGTGATTTTTTTATTAAAAAATTAAAAACAAGTGCGGGAGATGTTTTGCAGCAATCATTTGAAGAGCAATGGCAGAAATTCTGACAGATAAATCCGCCAGTTCCGCCAGGTATGTCCGCCTTCCGATTCACGGTAAATATAGGGGAAATCCATGACATCCAGTTTTTTCCTGAAATCGGCGTTGGCCTGGTAGAGAAAATCATCTTTCCCTATGGCAATCCAGTATAGCTCAAAACCGTTTTCTTTCTGTACGGCCAATGTCTGGTCGAAACGATCATATACTTTCGACTGGACCTTTTCGTCCGGCATGATGGCGGCGGAAAAGAGTCCGATGTAATCGAAGGTATCGGGGTAGTACCTTGAAATATGCAGGGTATGAAAACCTCCCATGGAGAGCCCTGCGATAGCCCTTCCCTTTTTTTCCGGGATGGTTCGGTATTGTGACTCGACAAACCGGATAATTTCATGGAAGGTCTCTTCATATTTTCCGTCCATGGTATGCGGCAGCTGGAACTGCGGTTTATGGAAACCGAGGCTCGATTCGCCGGGGGCAGCTTCCTGTGCCACGTTCCCGTTGGGCATCAGCACAATCATCGGTTCCGCTTTATTTTGAGCAATCAGGTTGTCGAGTATCTGTGATGCCCGTCCGAGGGTCATCCATGCCTCTTCATCGCCCCCCATACCGTGCAGCAGGTAGAGGACGGGGTAGGATTTATTGCTCTCTTCATATCCGGGAGGCGTGTAGATGGTGATCCGCCGGGTCATGTGATTGCCGGGAGATTCGTACCATCGTTTTGCGACCGTGCCGTGAGGGACGCGGTTCACTTTGTATAGATCGGCCTGTCCGCCTCCAACGAGCAACACGTTGAGGACGCTGGCTACATCGCGCCGGTAGTACACATTATTGGGATCGTTTACTGTGAGTCCGTCCACGTTAAAAGCATACGTGTACAATTCGGAGGGCAGGGGGCGTGTGGTATAGCTCCAGACACCGCCGGCATTGTTTGTCATTTTTGCCGGTTCCTCCTGAGCCAAAAAATCTCCTGTCACAGAAACCTGATTGGCGTTGGGCGCCATTAAGCGAAACGTAACCGAATTGTCGGCGTGTATCTCGGGAGAGATGATTTCCTTTCTCTGCCCGGAAGGGAGGTTCTCTTGTGCTTGCACGTGCAACGTGAAAAACAGCGCCAACAGCGCCGCTAAAATTTGGGAAAAAGGCATCTTCATACGTGATGTTATTTATAATGAGAGTTTATCAATAAATGTTCGAACAGAACTCAGACAATATCTACGGAACAACCGAACAAATTTTCCAGATACTCCTTCAAATCCATGATCAGAAACGGGTCAGGAGTTTCCGTTTCCACACAGACATCGACATCGCTTGCGGAGGTGTGCTCATCGCGCGCAACGGAGCCAAATAATCGGAGAGAGCGAACGCCGAATCGTTGCACTAGCACTTTATCCGAAGAGTGTAGCAATTTGATGTATTCATTTTTCGTCCTCATACAACTGATTTTATTTCACAAAGCTAATAAAAAAACTATCAGAAAAGGAAATTTTCCTGTGCTTGCAGCGTTGCGCTTAGAAAAAGAGCAAGCAGATCAGATAAACAATTAGTTTGCCAATCGATTCTCAAAAACAATTTTTTATGGATACCTTTGCAATCTCAAATAATTGGACACACACAGTATGTGGAAAGATATGCTCTTTGTAGGTATCGGAGGCGGCATCGGCAGTATCCTCCGATTTGTTACTTCCCGTCTCTCAGCCCGTTTTATACATAATGAATGGTTGTTTTTAGGTACCTTCACTGCCAATATAGTCGGATGTCTGCTGATTGGCTTGTTATCCGGATGGATTCTCGCGCATCATCCGGAGAATCAGTCATTCCGTTTACTGCTGATTGTCGGTTTCTGCGGCGGGTACACCACATTTTCAGCCTTTGCCTTTGAAAATCTGCGTTTGATGGAGATGAATCAATGGGGCTTGTTTACACTTTACACCTTCGCAAGTATTGTATTGGGCCTCATGTCCGTATGGGGTGGGATGAAGCTGGGGCATCTGCTGTAAAAAAAACGCCGGACGGTTTAATCCGGCCGGCGCATAAGCAAACACATTCTTTTTTATAATTCTTTGATCCGGATGTTTCTGAACATGACTTTAGACCCGTGCCCGAGGAATCCGATGTGTCCGGTCTTGTTGAGGAGCCCGGGATGTTCCCGTTTATCCATTGTCCCGTTTTTGGAAGCCTCGCGGATGTTCCCGTCGAGGATGGTCGTCCCGTTGAGGATTACTTTGATATGGTCTCCGTCGGCAATCACTTCCTGGTAGTTCCATTCGCCGACCGGCTTGAGGAAGCCTCTTTTTGCTGGAATCACCCCGTAAACCGATCCATGATACTGGTACACTGCCAGGTTTTCATAGATCGGGGCATCGTTATCGATGATTTGCAGTTCCATGCCCACGTAGGCGGCGTCGCCCTCCATCGGGGTGCGGATACCCAGTCCGTTGTTTGCCCCCGGTGTGAGCTTAAACTCGAAACGCAATACAAAGTTGTCGAACTGCTCTTTGGTATAGAGGTTGCC
>JAHDQE010000040.1 GCA_018433975.1 Ornatilinea sp.
TCTATCCATTGCTGTTAGGTTCTTCTTCTCAATCAAACGCTGGCTTACCGGTCCTGGAAAACATTCCACAGGTATTTGGGGCTGGTTTCCCAACCATCGAAGCTGGACTTCAGGGACAGCTTTCAATTGGATTGATGTTTGCTCTTTTATTTCTTAAAGTTTTTGCAACTGCATTCACATTAGGTTCAGGGAACTCAGGCGGTGTTTTCGCCCCAGGGTTGTTCATGGGCGCAATGGCAGGGGGTGTTTTTGGATGGGTCGCTCAATGGATCTTCCCCCAGTTATCAGCCGGACCTGGTTTATATGCAACCGTGGGGATGGCAGCTGCATTTGCCGCAGCTGCCCGGGCACCTTTAACCGCGACATTGATCGTTTTTGAAATGACGGACGATTTTCACATCCTGCTGCCATTAATGGCTGCGGTTATTGTAAGCACCGTCCTCGCGGAAAAAATGCATAAAGAATCAATTTACACGCTCAAACTGGTACGTAAAGGCATTCAGCTTTTCCGTGGTCGGGATATGGACGTCATGTCCTCTGTTCTGGTCAAAGAAGTCATGGAAAAAGATCCCGTCACAGTAACTCCCGACACATCATTGAGTGATCTGTTGGATCTCTTAGAAACGACCAAAAGTCACGGTTTCCCGGTTCTCAACGAACAAGGGAAATTATGGGGGGTTGTTTCTCTAGGCGATTTGCAGGCAATCAGCGACAAAAAAGAAAAGGTTCCGGAAAACTTAACGGTCAAAGATATTGCATGCCGGACACCGCTTACAGTGTACCCAAATGACACCGTGAGTGAAGCGCTGATCCGAATGGCTCCCAGAGATCTTTCCAGAGTTCCTGTTGTTTCACCAGATGGACAAAACAACCTTTTGGGCATTGTCCGTCGAGCAAATATCATCCGGGCTTATGAAGTTGGCCTGGTAAAACGTGGGTTTGCCGTTGGAGAGCTGCCCGGAACACCCAAAGGCACTGCAACGGGCAAGTTTTTCATTTCAGAAAATTCCCCAATAGAAGGAAAAACGTTGGCAGAACTCAATCTGCCTGAATATCTTCTGATCATTCATATTAAACGAGGAAATCGAATTATCCTGCCGCATGGAAATACAAAGTTAAAAGCAGGCGATACCATCACGATTCTCGCACGGGATGGCGACGTCACCCGCCTGGAGAAATTTGCGGCCAAGGCAAACGAAATCGATACGCAGCAAACAACCTGATTCGCGTTCGATAAGCAGTAAGAAAGCTTAAAACCAAAAGACGGAGTTTTGTGCTCCGTCTTCCTTTTTAATCCTGAATCTCAACCACTACTCCGTCTTCTGCCCAGTTATAAAGATACTCCGCATCTTCCAAATCCAGGATGATGCACCCATAAGAAGCCGGTGATCCCAGTATATTTGCCCAAAGTCGTTGTCCACTGGAAAGCATTGGCAAACCATGAATCCCATTCATAAAACCGGGGGCTGCCTCATAAATCCCTAAAAAGTGCGGCATGTATAAATCCCAGATGGAAGCATACGCATTTAGCTCATGAGTCTGGACTTGAAACACGCCGGCAGCCGTCGGAGACCGTGAAATGCCGGTGCTGATAACATATTCTTCCAGCAGTTCCCCATCTTCATAAATTTTCATGCGCTGCTCGGGAATGTGGATCACGATCCGCTTTCCAATGACAACCGGCAGAGGTAACAGATCATTTTTTGACGGGATAGTCAACTCCATCCCTGTCGAGAGATTATATTCGGATAAACCGGGATTTTCCGCTAAGATCCGCCAATAAGGGATCTCTGTTTTAGACGCAATCGATAACAGCGTATCGCCGGACTGGACAAGGTAAGTCGTTGGGGCGTACCGCAGCACTACCGTAATCGGCTTTCCGTTCTTCCAACGTTCAATAAATTTCTCGGGGCTTTTGACGGAATCGACGGTATAACTGTGAGGTAATTCATCTAACCAGATTTGCAAATCGGATTGGAAAACTTCCCAATTTACCTGGATATCCGGCTCACCCTGCTGGTTTTGAATTTTCACCCAACGTGCAGTTTCCTCCGGGGAAAAATTCCTTTCATAAAATTCATCCTCAATCGGATCATACGCCCGGAGGCTTAAGTCGGAATTAAGTATTTCTAAAGCCTCTCGCTCCTCTTGAGAAGGTTTTAGAACTTCTTCAGCTTCATTCATTGAAAGCGGCAGAATTCCGGTCAGAAGAACTAAATCGGGTCTGGCAGCCATATTCAATAAGGTTTGATGAAGATCAAAGGATTGTGCTTCACTTCCTGAAACAACTTTCCATTGAGAATCTACAAAACGGAACCAATTCCCTTCCCCGTAATCGTCAACCAGGAATGCAACATCCTCCAATCGCTTTCCGGCAAGATCCAATTGGATATTAACCTGCGGCTGGATCGAAATATCCCGGTTGAACAAGACCCGCATCCCTTCCAGGAACACATCTGTTCCACGACCAACGCGATAAGCTTCCTCAGCCGTAGCCTCGGCGTCCAGCCAGATTCCAAAAGCAAGCGCTGTATCCTGCCAGACCTGATGATCAAATTGCACTAACAAACGGCGGTCCGGCCCCCAAGCCTCATTCAAAGTAGACATCGCCTGCTCTTTTGTCATGCCGCCGAGATCAATACCGGCCACATCAACATTTGGATACACCAGACCATAAGCCTCGTAATAGAACACAAACCCCGTCACAGCCATCGCAGGCAATGCCAGGCTGGCTGCAAGACAAATTGAAACGATAAGGAGCACCGGTTTCCAGTCATACTTTTGATAAATCGTAAAAAAATTGGGGACGTTCATACTTCGTTCAGGTATCCTGTGTCAAAAAAAATATCATCCAAGGCCAAAATCAATAAATTAGACGTGTTAGCCCCGTCTTATGTTCCCCCAAAAAAAACTCAACCTCAGCATTATTTACTATTATGGCACCATTCTTCAACTTTTCTACCCCTGGGACAATCCAATCCTGTGCCCGGATCATCGCTTCTCCCCATTTACAGGATTCGCCGGCAAACTTCCAAACATCGATCCTCATACAGATCAAGTATTGCAACTTATATCTCGCTTTTTCGTATTAATATAATGAAAGAAACAATAGGCTCAAAACATATTAAGAAGGAGTTTTAAAATGAGCGACTCAAATGAAAAGAAAACTCCCTGGTTCCTTTGGCCATTCAAAGCAATCTGGGATCTGCTGGCGTTTATTCTCAATCTGACGGGAAGGTTGATCGCCGCAGTATTGGGATTGGCATTAATGATTGTAGGAGGAATTCTCACCATCACTTTATTTGCAGCGCCAATTGGTATTCCCGTAATCATTTTTGGCTTTTTGCTGCTGATCAGAAGCATATTCTAACAATGCCGTATCCTGCCTCCTCCCCTGTACAGAAATAATAAATGCATCGGATGCGAAAAGGGCCACTGGAATCCAGGGGCCTTTTTTCATACCGCCCTCACACTGTACAACTTCACTTTTTCTCGCAAAAAAGAAATTGCTTATAATTATTCAATGACATCTTTTGAAAATATTACTTCCGATCGTCAGGAGAAGGCGAAAGAATACGCCAGAATTCGCCGTCGATTGCTTTTAATAGACCTGGCCTGGAATGGCCTTTATGCTGTCTTATGGCTGTTGGGTGGCTTTTCCTACCAGTTCAGAGATTCACTAACTGTCTATACGCAAAGCCAGTGGCTTTTAATCGCGTTCTTTGCCATGGTTTATGGCGGCATTAACACGATTCTGAGTTTGCCGTTGAATTACTATTCAGACTTTGTCTTGCCGCATCGCTTTGGAATGTCCAATGAGCCCCAATCGACCTGGGTAGGCGACCAGATCAAGAATTTATTAATCTCCGCCCCGCTCGGACTGATCGTAATCGAAATCATTTATGCGTTTTTGCGTGTCAATCCGGATACCTGGTGGCTTTGGGGCGCAGGTGTTATGCTGGTCTTCACGATCCTGTTGTCTATATTGGGACCCATTCTGATAGCGCCCTTATTCAATAAATATGTTCCTTTGGGAGAAGAACACGCCGATCTCGGGCAGCGATTGTTGGCATTGGCAGAAAAAACACACACAAAAGTTCAGGGCGTTTTCAAGTTTGACATGAGCCGCCGGACAAAAGGCGCAAATGCTGCGTTAACGGGTGTTGGAAAATCCAGACGTATCATCATTGGCGACACCCTGATTGAAGAGTTCACGCCTGAAGAAATTGAAACCGTACTGGCACACGAATTAGGTCATCAGGTTAACAAAGATATTCCAACAGGGATTTTGATTAACACCCTCATCATTCTCGCTGGTTTTTATCTGGCGGATATATGTCTGCGGTGGGCTCTCGGGCTGTTTCAATTTGAAAACATTGCGGATATTGCCGCCCTGCCGCTCCTTACCCTTGTAATTGGATTATTCAGCATGCTCACTATGCCACTTCTCAATGCGTATTCCCGCTGGCGAGAAAGAAAAGCGGATCAATTCTCGTTAGAAATAACCCATAAGACACAAGCCTTCATATCCGCCATGTCACGCCTTGCCAATCAAAACCTGGCCGAAATCGATCCGGAACCTTGGGTGGTATTCTTCCTGTATTCACACCCACCCATCCGGGACCGAATCGCAATGGCTTCGTCCTTCTCAAAGAGAGTTTAAGCTTCATGCAATCAAACTTCACAACACCCGCCACAGAATACCTGGAAGCAAGTGGTGTCTCTTTTAGCATTTTTCACCACCATGGAGACGTAAAATCGGTGGAACAGGCCGCCGCAGAACGCAATCAGGAACCCGACCAGGTAGTTCGCAGCATCCTCTTTCGGTTGGACGAGTCAAATTTTATTCTTGTCCTCATGCCGGGGCCCAATCAAATTAACTGGAAATTATTACGATCGCATCTCAATAAGTCCCGTATTACGATGGCAACGCCGGAAGAAGTATTGAAAATTACCGGGTATCCAATTGGTGCAGTCTGTCCTTTTGGTCTCAGGACGAAACTGCCAATTCTGGTAGACACAAGCCTCAAACAGCAAAAAGAAATTTCGTTGGGATCTGGACGACACAGTACTGCATTAATGATGAAAACAACCGATTTCCTCACAGCACTCGGCTCGCACTTTGAATGGGTCAATCTCAAAAAATAAAGGAATCCCCAAAATGGCTCTCGCTAAAACAAAGCCCCACAAATTCGCATACTTCGTCTCTTCACATGGTTTTGGGCATGCCTCCAGAGCGGCAGCCGTCATGTCGGCCCTGCAAGAAAAAAGTCCCTCCATTCACTTTGAGATTTTTACACTGGTGCCTGAGTGGTTTTTTAAACAATCCCTCACAACAAGTTTCACTTATCATTCCGAAAAAACTGATACAGGATTGATCCAGAAAACCGCCATGGTCGAAGACCTTGAAGCGACGCTTCAGGATCTGCAAACGATCTACCCCCTCAGGCCCGCCGTGATAGACCGGCTTGCCGACACTGTGACTCGGACTGGTTGTGAAGCTGTGTTATGCGACATCGCTCCAATGGGGATTGAAACAGCCCAAAACGCGGGAATCCCTTCGGTATTAATCGAGAACTTCACCTGGGATTGGATTTACGAGGGCTATCTCAATCAGAAAAAAGATTTCTCAAGATGGATTCCTTACCTCAAGGAACGCTTCGGTCATGCCGATTTCCACATTCAGACCGAACCTTTGTGTGCGGTCGATGACAGTGCCGGTCTGCTTGCTCAGCCCGCCAGCCGCAAGCCCCGCACCCCGGCAGCCGACATCCGTGCTGCTCTGGGGATTACCCCAAATCAAAAAGCGGTTTTAATCACCATGGGTGGAATCCCGGAAAAATACGGTTTCCTCCCGGCCTTAAAAGCCCATCCCGAGATTCATTTCATCCTCCCGGGAAATTATCCCCATACGCACACGGATCACAACGTTACCGTCTTGCCGCATCAATCTCAATTTTTTCATCCCGATCTGGTCAATGCCTGTGACGCGGTCATCGGGAAACTGGGCTACAGCACTATTGCTGAAGTTTTCCACGCGGGAATACCCCTGCTGTATCTTTCTCGTTCGCGATTTCGAGAATCGCCATTCCTGGTGAATTTCGTCAAGTCAAAAATTCCGGGCGCTCACATCCAAACGGAAGATTTTGAACGGGGCTCCTGGCTGCCCACTCTCTCAAAACTGCTGGATACTCCCAGAATAGTGAGAAATCAGCCTAATGGAGCAGATCAGATCGCCGCATTCCTTCTGGACCACATTGCCTGACACAAACCACCTCAGCAAATCGTGATATTCTCTCAAGAACTTTTCACAATAACGATATATACTATAAATAGAAACAAAGGATTATTTCTGAACTAACCTATAGGAGAAAACTATGAACGGCAATCTATATGTGCTCGGAATTTGTGCCATTGGCGTTGTGCTCCTCATTGCACTGTCAATTGTCTTTCGGGGCATTCGAATTATTTATGAATATGAAAGAGGTGTGATCTTCACGTTGGGCAAATATTCAGGCATCAGATCGCCCGGTCTGAATATCATCATTCCCATCATCCAATCTCTCCGGAAAGTGGATATGCGCATTAAAACGGCTGACATCCCGCGTCAGGAAGTTATGACAAAGGATAATATCCCGATGCTGGTGAACGCCGTAGTGTATTTCAAAGTGATTGACCCCAAAAAAGCAATCATCGAAATCGAAGATTACGTTTTTGCAATACGGCAATATACCCAGGCGGCCTTACGCGATGTAATTGGTAACGCTGAAATGGACTTTGTTCTTCAGGAAAGAGAAAACGTTGCCGAAAGTATCAAAAAAATCGTTGATACTGAAACCAACGGATGGGGAATTGACGTCGAGTCCATCAAGATTCAGGAAGTGGAACTGCCTGCAGAAATGAAACGAGCCATGGCGAAGCAAGCTGAAGCCGAACGGGATCGGCGGGCGGTCATTATCGCCTCTCAAGGCGAGCTTTCCGCATCGGAGAATCTGCGAATGGCCGCTGAAAACCTTTCGAAAAGCAGCGGTGCCCTTCATCTGAGAACCTTACAGACGATTCGCGACATTGCAGCCGACCCATCCGAGAAAATTGTGCTCTTCCTGCCAAGCGATTTGGGGAAGACCATGGACAGCCTGATCAAACCGACCAAAGAATAATGTCATGATACTGGATACGAAGGTCCGCTACTTACAGGTTGCATTTAACGATGACATCGACCTGGTTCGTCGCGTACTGCCAACCATTATTCCCAGCAACCGCATACTGATTGAAGCCGGAACCCCTTATCTCAAACGAGAGGGCATGCAAGGCATCTTTGAAATCCGCAGACGCTGGCCGGGGCAAATTGTGGCAGATTTAAAAACGGTCGATGGCGCTGTGGATGAGGTGATCATGGCCTGGGAAGCAGGGGCGACAGCCGCAACCGTTTTGGGAAACTCCCCCACCGAAACGCTCAACCTCTTCATCGAAACCTGCAATCGCCACAACATGGTCTCCATGATTGACATGCTGGGAGTTCACGATCCATTAAAAGTATTATTGCCCCTGAAAAAACCACCCCAGGTCGTTGTTCTCCATCGCGGGAGAGATGAAGAGAACACCCACGGCAAAGTTATTCCGTATAAGCACATTAACCGCATCCGTTCCAAATACGATGTGGTTATCTCCGCAGCCGGGGGCGTCACACTTAAAGAGGCACGCAGCGCAATCTTTAATGGAGCCAACATGGTGGTGGCGAACCTTGTAAAACCAGGACACATCTGGAAAGGTATTTCCACCGAAACGGATGTCGGCACCCTGGCCAGAGAGTTTCTAACAACCATTGAATAAAAATTCTTAAAACAAAATCACCCCAACTTAACAAAAAGATGGGGTGATTTCTTTAATTTCATCTCGGCCGCTCAATTTACTTCATTGACCTGATCGGAAAGATTGTATTTTCATCTGTCTCAATGATAACGGCCTGTAAAGAGCCTCGTGTCATTTCCTGTAGTTCCTCTTGAAAGCCGTCGAAATACTCCACCGGGAAGCGCAGAGTCAGTGTCACATCTGCTCCAAACTCTTCGTCACAGATTTCTCCCTGGCACTCTGGCACGAGCAGCTTGATGCGTTCATAATAAGGATAAGGAAGCACCAGCATCGCCGTATGCGTGGCGCGTTTCTGGGCAAGAGGAAGAACCTTCAGCACTTCTTGAACGGCTGAAGTATATGCCCGTACCAGGCCGCCGGTACCCAGTTTTGTTCCTCCAAAATAACGGGTTACCACAACAGCAACATCGCCCAGGCCGCTGCCCTGAAGCACAGTTAAAGCGGGGCGTCCCGCAGTTCCTGAAGGTTCCCCATCATCGGTACAGTGAGCCGTCACGGATGCCCCATGGCCCACCAAAAAAGCCGGGACGTTGTGAGTGGCATCCGCAAACTCGGAGCGGATGTTCTGGATGAATTCTCTGGCCTCTTCCACGCTGAATACGGGTCCTGCGCTGGCAATAAACCGTGAATTCACCACAAGGATCTCCTGTCGGGCAAACCCTGCCGGAATCGTACGGATCTCTTCCAAGATGCTGCTTTTCCCTTTCTACAAGAATTGGCTTACCGTCAAAACCAACAACAAAATCCACAGGTAAATTTTTCTGAATGAACAGGTGTTACTCAGAAAAAATATCTTTGCTTTGAGAAATTTCGCGGGCCTGTTCAATATAAGCCAGACTTTGATGCCGGAAATAAGTGTTATACAGCTCCGCATAATGTCCGGACTGTTCCAGGAGCGAATTGTGATTGCCTTCTTCAATGATCCGGCCGTTCTGCATCACAAGAATTCGATCGGCCGATTTCACCGTGGAAAGACGGTGGGCAATTAGAATACTGGTAGTACGTTCCAGAATAAGATGGAGTGCCTGCTGAATTTGCCACTCCGTAAAAGGATCAATGCTTGCGGTTGCTTCGTCCAGAATAAAAATCCCCGGATTCAGCACCAGAACCCGCATAAGAGACACCAGCTGCCGCTGTCCCATAGAAAGCATCGCCCCGCGTTCCCCGACTTCCGTATCCAACCCATCCGATAATGCCTCCAGCCATTCGCCCTCACCAATTTGACTGGCAATACGTTCGATCTCATTCCGGGCGGCTTCCGGTCTGGCATACCGGATATTTTCGAGTACGGAACCTGAAAAAAGAAACGGGGATTGGGAAACAATGCCCAGTTTCTTGCGGTAATCCGTTAAATTCAGGGTTCGAATATCCCGCCCGTCAATCAAAAGCTCACCGCCCTGGAACTCATAAAATCGGGCAATCAATCTGGCGATAGAAGACTTACCCGCTCCGGTATGTCCCACCAGTGCAATGTTCTCGCCGGATTGGATGTGCAAATTGAAGTCCTGTAAAACGGATTCATCCGTTTTATAGTGAAAATCCAGATGATCGAAATCCACACGACCTTTTAATGCTGTAACAGGCTCGTTTGCGGTCTGCCGCACAGCCGGTTCCGCATCAATCAGGGCAAACACACGTTCGGCGGCTGCCAGACCGGTTTGCACCTGGGTGAGGTAAGAAGACAAACTCACTACCGGATAGAGAAACCGGTCCAGACTCATCAGGAACAGATACCAGTTTCCGGCCGTTACCAATCCGTCAATGGCGCTTAAACCACCCATATAAACCAGCAAAGCTGTAGCAATCCCTCCCACTGTATTCAATGTAGGGAAGACAATAGAGAGCGTCAACCCGCGTTTCACGTTGACTTTATAAGACAGGTCATTGGCCCTTGAGAAATCGGCATAGATATACTTTTCCTGCCGGAAATTCTTCGCCACAGAAATACCACTGATAGTTTCTTTAATCGTTGCGTTGACATCGGCCATCGCGCGCATACCCTGCCGGGTAACCCGCCGGGCAAGTTTGCGATAGCTTATCGCAAAAACCAGGACAACAGGAATGATCGCCAGAACATACAAAAACAAATTCCATTCAATTCGGATCAGCACCACGCCCAGAATCACAGCCTGAAAAATTTGGGCTAAAAGATCGGTTGTGATCGTAACCAGTTGCCCAAAATCCCGGGTATCCGACGTGATTCTGGATACAATCCGGCCCGAAGAAAACGAATCATAAAAAGAAAGGTCGTGCCGAGTGGAAGCATCAAACGCGTCCGTCGCCAGGTTCAGCATCACATTTGCCATGCCGCGGGTGAGATTACGGCGGAACATCCAGTTTGCCAGCCAGCGGCCCCCGCCTACAACCAGAATCCCAACAGCAATCCCAATCCCGATATTCAATGAAGGGTTGGCTTGATATAAATCCAGCCCTCGCGAAACGATGATCGGCTGGAGAGCCCCGGCTCCGGCCATAATAACCAGCATCGTGACCACAATTGAGAGCATTTTCCATTGTGGTCGAAGATATCGCCAGATACGGATCAACAGGTCTCTGTCCGAATATTGTCGGTCATATTTTTCAGCACTCAGTCCGGAAAAAAAGCTCATGGTCTACTCCGCAAATATTCTGCGGTAATCCTTTGAGGTTCGCAGCAGGTCTTCATGTGTCCCGCAAGCAGATAATTTACCTTTTCGCATCACCAGAATCAAATCGGCCCAACGGATCTGAGAAAGCCGGTGCGTGATGATAAAGGTTGTCCGTCCCTGGGCAGCCGTAAAGATTGCCCTCTGGATTTTGTCTTCAGTAGCGCTGTCAATCGCACTGGTGGAATCATCCAGAATCAATATTTTAGGATCTGTCAGAAAAGCACGTGCCAGTGCAAGCCGTTGCCGTTGGCCGCCCGATAAAGTTGTCCCTCGTTCGCCAACCACCGTATCATACCCCTCTGCGAATGTCTTAATAAAATCATCCGCCTGTGCCGCTTTGGCGGCAGTCCGAATCTCTTCCAAAGAAGCATCTGATTTTCCAAAAGCAATATTTTGGGCAATGCTCTGGCTAAACAGGAAAATATCCTGTTCAATGATGGAAACGCTCTGTCGAAGTGCCTCCAGGTTCCAATCGCGCACATCCACGCCATCCACCAGAACTTGGCCTTCCAAAGCATCATAAGTTCTATTGATCAATTTTGTAAGGGTGGTTTTGCCCGTGCCGGTCTGTCCAACAATTGCCACGGTTTGCCCGGGTTTAACCTTGAAGGATATTTCCGAAAAGACTTCATCGCCTTCCTGATAGGAGAACGCAACTTGTCTGAACTCGACCTCTCCTCGCATTTCGTTTTGATAACCGGTCAGGTTTTGATCCAGATTGGTTTCTTGATTCATCAATTCCAGTATGCGGCGCGCTCCGGCCACGCCGAGCGAAATCTGAGAATAGGCAAAAAGGGAAATGAAAGTTGGGAAATCCAGCATCAACAACAAGCCAAAATAACCTACCACATCACCCGTGCTTAAAACACCGCGATTCAAAAGCCAGAGCCCGTGCAGCAGCCCTAATCCCAGCGCGAGATAGAGCAGCAGCAGCGGGATATAACGCGCCTCAATATCTCCTTGCTGCACGGCCGCGTCACGATAGCGTTGCGCGTTAGTGCCAAAACGGTTGACCTCCGACACTTCTTGTGCAGCACCTTTTACGGTCTCAATACCGTCCAGCGATTCAGAAAGCCGGGTGTTTAAAACGCCAAAGGAGGACCGCACCTCATCCGTAACCGGCTTTAACCGCCTCAAGTAGTTTCGCAGCGCGAAGAAATAGAGAACAGCAAAAAGTATTGGCGTAAGAACCAGAGAAGGATGATAGTTTGGCGCCAGGATAATCGGCATAAAGATAAAGATTATGGATCCGGCGACCAGGTTAACACCCGGGCTGAATAAAAAATTTACTTCCCGGACATCATTGGTTGCCCGCGCCATGGTATCTCCAACCGCTTGCATACTGTGAAAAGTCATGCTCTTTCCCAGCAGGTTAACGTACATTTCTCTTCTTACATCACGCTCAACCCGTTGGGCCATCAGTTCAAAACCAAAATTCCGGAAGAACTGCAATCCGCCTCTTGCCAATTGTGAGCCGGCAATCCACAGGGCAATATTGAACAACTTGCTCAAGTCCGGATTCGGCGAAGTAATGATATTGAATGCCCGGCCAATCAGGATGGGTGTAACAGAATAAAAACCGGCATTCCCTGACGCGCTGATTAGTGACATTAACAAAATTGGCCAATGATGGAGTGCATGCGAAAGAATCCAGCGAACCGGGCCGGTCCGGTTCCCCTGGAATGTTTCCGGCATGGAAAATTCAACTTGCGCAGCAGTTTCTGTCATACCAATTCCGTTTTATTCTTTCAAAAAGAACGTTAATCAACCAGCTTCAAACCAATTCGGCTTCGCTCTATCTCTATTTTATCGATTTCTACATTAATCACATCACCAACCGAAAGCCGCACACCACGGGGAATCTGGCTGTGGTGCAGCAAACCGTCCTGTTTTACCCCAATATCCACAAAAGCGCCAAAATCCACAACATTCCGTACGGTACCTTTCAACCGCATTCCCGGAGCCAAATCTTCCATAGAAAGCACATCGCTGCGGAGAATAGGCGTTGGCAGATCTTCACGCGGGTCGCGTCCCGGCCGGACAAGCTGGTCAAAAATATCCTCTAGGGTAGGAACTCCGGTGCCCAATTCAACCGCAAGCTGCGTCAGAGGGACCTGATGTCGTAAAGTCTCCAACTTCAATCGCTTTTCTTCCATGTCGGCCGCAATTTTAATGTCCGCCCGTTCCAAAACTTTTTCCGCTACACCATAACTTTCCGGATGGATGGCGCTGTAATCCAGAGGGTTGCTGCCATTGCGAATCCGCATAAAACCGGCCGATTGCTCAAAAGCCTTCGCACCCAGCCCCGATACCTTTTGAAATTGCTTGCGATCGGTGAATTGTCCGTTCTCATCGCGATAGACAACAATTCTTTCCGCAAGTTTCGGCCCAATCCCGGAAATATGCGCCAGTAAAGCAGGTGAAGCTGTGTTCACATCCACCCCGACCTGATTCACCACGCTTTCCACCACACCGGACAGAGCATTGGAAAGTTCCTTCTGGTTGACGTCATGCTGGTACATACCGACCCCAATAGACTTCGGATCAATCTTGACCAGTTCGGCCAATGGGTCCTGCACCCGTCGGGCGATTGAAACTGCCCCTCGCAAACTGACATCCAGTTGAGGGAACTCCTCCCGTGCCAGTGGACTGGCGGAATAAACACTTGCTCCCGCCTCGTTGGTGATCAAATAATATACGCCTTTTACCTCTTTGAGGATCTCTGCTGCCAATAACTCTGTCTCGCGAGATGCAGTTCCATTCCCAATGGTAATCAGGTTCACCCGATATCGTTGGATCAAATCTTTGATAATGGACTTGGCCTCTGACCATTTCTTCTGCGGTGCGTGCGGATAAATCGCTGTCGTATCAAGCAGTTTTCCCGTTTCATCCACAACAGCGATCTTGCACCCCGTGCGGTATGCCGGGTCAATCCCTAGCACAACATATCCATTCATCGGCGGCTGTGTCAGAAGCGCTTTCAGGTTATCGGAAAACACACCAATCGCATGTCCATCCGCCTGCTCGGTCAGCATGCGTCGGATATCTCTTTCAATTGCCGGCAGCAAAAGCCTTTGAGCCGCATCTTCAATGGCCAGATTAAGCTGGTCAAACCAGGGCGAGCGCCTGTCTCCCCGAAAATACCGTTCAATCGCCTGCCGCCAGTCCCGCTCATCCACTTCCAGTTTTACCCGTAGAATTTTCTCGGCTTCACCCCGATTAATCGCCAGCACCTGATGTGGGCGTAGCCGGTCCACCTTGCAATCAAATTCATAATAAAGTTGATAAACTTCACGGGGGTCTTCCGCGGATGCAATTTTTTCGCTTTTTAAAACACCCCACACCAATGCCTTGTCCCGGGCTGCTTGTCGCACATCCGCGTGATCGTTAATCACTTCAGCCACGATGTCACGCGCTCCTGCGAGGGCCGCATCCATATCCGGGACCTCGTCGGTAAGATAGGGCTGCACCATCTCTAGGAGACCTTGTTTAGAAAGGCTTTGTTTCAGAATCGAATCCGCCAACCCCTGCAGCCCCTTCTCTTTTGCCAGCACAGCACGCGTTTTCCGCTTTAATTTATAAGGCTGGTATAGATCCTCCAGAATTGTGAGGGAATCGGCCTCTATCAGCCGTTTTCTTAGCTCTGGCGTCATTTTCTCTTGAGACTCTATAGCGGAGAGGATGGTTTCCCGCCGGTCATCCAGAGTGCGCAAGTGCTGCAATAATTTTTCAATCTGCCGGATCTGTTCTTCATCCAATGTACCGGTTCGTTCTTTTCGATATCGGGCAATAAAAGGGATGGTATTTCCCTCTTCCAACAACGCAGCAACCGCTTCAACCTGGGTCGGTTTCAACGTCAATTCTTTTGCGATTCTTTCAACATGATTCATCTGTTTTCTGCCACCATATCCATTAAATAATTTTTACCGCTTAAATTCTTGAGTTTAATCAGAGACCAACAATAGAGCCGGGTTCCGGCCAGAAAATTTTATCACCGAACCCCTTTTTGAATAGTAAAATGTATTTACTGAAGATGCTTTAACAAAAACCTTATGGCTATACGCTTTTTGTAAATCCACACTACAGGAGTGTCCAACATGGAATTTACCATGCATCCAATAGGGATTATTCATTCTCCCTTTACGACAAAAAAACAGACCCCCATCCAGCCTGTGCGTTCTGCCGCGCAGGGAAAAGTAGAGATATTTAAGGAGTTTGAACTAGGTCTCAATGGGATCGAGGGTTTTTCTCACCTGATTCTGGTATATGTTTTTGATAGATCCGAAGGATACCAGCTCCAGATAAAACCATTTCTGGATGACCGGGAGCATGGGCTGTTTACAACACGTTACCCCTACCGCCCCAACCCAATCGGGTTATCAATTGTTGAATTGATCTCCAGGGAAGGAAATATATTGACCATCAATGGTGTGGATGTTTTGGAAAACACACCCTTGCTGGATATCAAACCGTACATGCCCGAATTTGATATTCGGCAAAATGTTCGCGCCGGCTGGTACGAGAATCGCTCGAAACCTTAATCCGTAACCATTGTGACCAGATTCACTCCTGCACGGTGAACCTGTCTGAAGGTTCCTCCCTGGCTGGCAGTTTGAAGAACGGCTTCGATATTTGTTACCACAGAACCGGAAAGCATATCAATTCCATGATCATACAGAACCGGACTTAAAGGCGTGCTGGGGCCTAACAATAAAACAAACGCATCCGGCGAGCAGAACTGAATAAGCCGGTCAAAAGTGTGGTTAACCAGAGTCATAGCTGTAATGGCCACCACATCCGCTTTCCTTAACACCTGTTCTGCCTGGGAAGTGTGCACTTCTCCCGCCACCGGTGTTTGTTCAACAATGGTTAAACTCCCCACTTTTTCGCGCGCCCGGTCGATAAAGGGAAAGTGTCCAATGAGTGCCACGTCTTTTCCGGCTCCATGCTGGGTGATAACTTCTTCGGCGTTTAATTCTCGATACAGCTCCGGCCGCTTTGGGAGCAAAGCATTAAGGGCCGCCATCCCAATGCTTGTCTGAGGAAAGCGGTCTTCGAGAGCGAAATTAGCCAGTTCAAGCCCGGACATTTTCTCAAGCTGTCCGGCTTCCGGCACATCCGGTTCTCCGGTATGGGGATGGTTTGAAGCCAGCGTAGAAGCCAGCCCACAGCGTCGTTCCCCATTCACCTCGACCACCACACATGTCCAGTGCAAACCAATCCGCACATCCACAACACGTCCATCCGGTAAAGTATTCATCACATCATGCAGCAAGTTCATAAATCACCCCATTTCATTATAGTTCGTCAGGATTTCGCTTTTCCTGCGCAAGTTTTTTCCAACTCCCCACCCATGGCGTTCCCAAACGGTGGCGAACAGGAACTTGGGTACTCATCAGTTTCTGTGCTGTAATCGCGGCGTTTTCCGCCACTTTCGCCCAATCCCCTGTCAGAACAGCTTCTCGCATTGCTTCGCTGGTTCTTTGTGTCCAAATCCACTCCATCCGGAATCGGTCTGCTTTAACCCAATAACCTCGTTTTTCCCAGGCAGCCACGGACTGGTCCACGGTATTAAAGATTTCTCCCAGGGCTATCGCGATAAATGCAGCCAGGTCTTTGCTGTTGTCATTGGGTTCAGGTTGAAGCATCAGTTCTCTTAAAGCCAGCACAACTGCCCGGGTCAACCGTTTCCTTTCTTTCCCAACGCTATCAGGATTGATGACACGACTCAAAGTAACCTCCAACAATAAGAATAGCAAGACCGAACGGCCTTGCCGCAAATAGACATTATATCGGATTAATAAAAAGAATTAAAGTAAGCAAGGGAACCCGAAAATACTGACAAGTCTCCTGTTCTTTTGCGAATGAGTATTTATCCCGGTCAATCATCCACCATGGACAAAGCTGCCCGGCAAATCGCCAGGGGCACAGTATTCGCCATACCTGCAAATTTTCGGCCAAAAACCGCTTTAACCACCTGCATCCGCCGGTCATTTTCCTGGACTGAATTAACCTCTAGTTGAAAAGATATTCCCTTTTTAGCCAATTCATCCACAATTAACCAGGCTTCGGCAATTCCGGATGAGAACCCGGGGGTATAAAGGCCTTTACCCGCATCCGGCTTCAACCATTTGCATCCCCGTTTTCCATCGGGAGAGTCCTCATCAACCCGCGACCACATCATCACTTTTTCCGCCACCAAACAATCAAGCCTTTTCCCTTCCGGATACATTTCTGTTTGCATAACTGCCTCCCAAAACTATTTTAGCAAATTCACGCACTCCAGAAAAGTAAAACATTTCGTCAGTTTAGGCATCTCACCACGTAAAGTAAAACAGGAATTAGCAAAAAATATAAATCTTGGTATAATAAACCCGGCTCCATTCAAGATGGTGTAGTTAAACTTGGGGAAATGCTGGAACTGGCAGACAGGCGTGACTTAGGATCACGTGCCGCAAGGCGTGAGGGTTCGAGCCCCTCTTTCCCCACTTTTTTATTAAAAATACTAAAGTGGAAAGTAAGGATAGTTACATTGAAAATCGAAACCGTCTCTCGTGATGATCACCAGGTCCAACTGGTAGCGGAATTTGACGCTGAACTTCTGGAAAAATATAGCCGTCGTGCCGCACGGAAAATTTCTCAAAGCGCAAAAATCCCGGGCTTTCGGCCTGGTAAGGCACCCTATGATGTAATCAAACGCGTTTATGGCGAAGATTTCATCCAACAGCAAGCTGTTGAACTCTTGGTCGATGATCAATACGCTGAAGTATTGAAAGAAGCGAATATCGACCCGAGTGGTCCCGGCTCCCTGGAAGAAATCGTCAGCGTCAACCCGCCAAAGTTTTCTTTTATTGTGCCCTTGATGCCCGTCGTAGAACTGTCGGATTACAAATCAATTCGTCAGGAATACAGCCCGGAACCCATAGGGGAAGAAGAAGTTGAAGATTTTCTGAAAAACATCCGGACCAACTTTGCCACAAGTGAGCCTGTGGATCGCCCCATCGAAGAAGGGGATCTGGTATACACGCTTCTGAGCGGCAAACTGACCGACCCCGGTGAGGATGAAGATCCTGAAATAATCAAAGAAACTCCACATCAATTTGTGGTCGGCGGCAGTGAATACCAGCCGGATGATTTCCCTTACGAGGGTTTTTCTAAAGAACTGCTTGGGTTATCGGAAGGTGACGAAAAAACCGTCCAATACACTTTCCCCGAGGATGCTCCCTTCGAAAAACTACAGGGTAAATCCGCTGAATTCCAGGTGAAAGTTCAGAGCATTAAAGTATTGGTTCTGCCTGAAGTGAATGATGAATTCGCCGGACAGGTTGGTCCCTACGAAACGGCCGACCAGATGTTAGAGGAAATCCGGAAGCAGCTGGAGAAAAGCAAACAGCAGGCCTACGAAGAACAATACTACGCAGATCTGAGTGATGAAAAAATCGTCAAAGAATCAACCGTAAAATACCCTCCCCACATGCTGGAAGAAGAAATTGAGCACACGCTCAAAGACATCAGTGAAAATCTGGCGAGACAGCACATGGACCTGGATACATACCTCAAGATCCAGAAGAAAGACCGTGAAACATTTATTGAAGAAGAAGTCAAGCCGGCAGCTGAGATGAAGCTGGCGCGGGCGTTAGTGCTCGAAGAAATTGCCAAAGCGGAACAACTCGAGCTGGATCGTGGCGAACTCGAAACCGCCGTTGCCCAAACCATGATGGAACTTCAGCAAATGCCAGGGTTTGAGGAATATAAGCCTGCACAAAAACTTCGCTCTTTAACAAATGCTGTTACAATGGACACAGCAAATCGCCTCTATAACCAACGCCTGCTCAGCCATTTAAAGGCCATCGCTACCGGAGAGCTGGAAGCGAAAGAAGCAGAAGAGGCCAGCACAGACGAAGTATCTGAAATTGCTTCTGAAGAACCAGTTATTGAAAATGCGCCCGAGGAAAAAGAACCCGCCTCTGACGAAACAGAAGCATAAAACAATCATCTCAGGGTTCATTTTTGAGGTGTTCTATGATAAATAACTCAATGAATGCCGTCATCCCCATGGTTATTGAAACCTCCGGAAGGGGTGAACGTGCGTATGATATTTACTCACTTCTGCTAAAAAACCGCATCATCTTTGTGGGAACTCCCATTGATGACCAGGTAGCAAATGTGATTGTGGCACAATTATTATTCTTGAGCCGCGAAGATCCGGAAAAAGAAATTCAAATGTATATCAATTCCCCCGGTGGACAGATTTACGCCGGATTGGCAATTTACGACACCATGCAGATGATCCCAAACCGGATCAGTACTTTCGCAGTTGGGGTAACCGCATCGTTTGGGACGGTTCTTCTGGCCGCCGGTTCAAAGGGAAATCGCTATGCCCTCCCACACGCCACCATTCACATGCACCAACCTCTGGGCGGCGCACAAGGACAGGCTTCTGATATTGAAATTCAAGCTCGTGAAATTCTGCGGCTCAAAGAACGCCTGAACGCTATTATGGCTGAAAATACCGGACAATCTATCGAAGCCATTGAACGCGACACCGAGCGTGACTTTTATTTGGACGCAGCGCAAGCTGTCGAGTATGGTCTTATCGATAAAGTTCTCCAGAAATCCGGAGAATCTGAAAAGTAATTGGTTATAACGGAAAACAAATTGCAGTAAAAAAGAAATCCAAGCCGGATGGCAAAAGCTATCCGGCTTCATTTTACCCTCAGGAGATCATCATGGAGATCAATTGGAAAAACAAAATCAAAGCAGTAATTCTCGATATGGATGGCGTTCTATGGCGGGTGAATGAACCGATCGGGAATCTGCCGGAAATATTCGAGAAAATGCGCTCGGCAGGTCTCAAAGTCCTGTTGGCAACCAATAACTCCACTCGTACTCCTGAACAATATCAGGATAAACTCACTCAATTTGGGGTCTCCGTCTCCTTGGAACAGATCATCACTGCAGGAATGGCAACAAGCTTTCTCTTGGAAAAGCGATACCCCCCAAATGGAAAGGTTTATATTCTGGGTTCCGATGCTTTAAAGTTAACGCTTCAACAAGCAGGTTTTGTGTACGCCGAACAGGATGTTTTTGCCGTTGTAGTCGGGCTGACTCGGATTATTAATTATGAGATGTTCAGCCGTGGTGCACTCCTGATAAACGCCGGAGCTGATTTTATCGGCACCAACCCCGATGTCGCGCTACCCGCACCCGAAGGATTGTTGCCCGGAACCGGAGCGCTGCTGGCCTTTATTGAAGCAGCAACCGGGAAAAAGCCTCTCTTAGCAGGAAAGCCATACCCAACCATGATGGAAATGGCCCTGAAACGGCTTGAAGTTTCCCCGCAGGAGGTTCTGGTTATTGGAGACCGGCTGACAACCGATATCGCTTTCGGTCAAAATGCCGGCTGCGCGACGGGCCTTGTTTTGTCGGGGGTTACAACCCTTTCTGAAGCAGAGAATTGGAAACCTGAAATTGATCTGATTGACAAAGATCTGGAAAGCTTGCTGGATCAATTATGATGAGAAAAACAAACGAAACAAATCAACCCCTGATCTTTGATTTGGATCTGCCTGAACTGGAAGCTTTTTTCGCGGAATGGGGAGAACCGGCTTTCCGGGCCAAACAGGTGTGGCAGGGGGTATACCAGCAGCTCTGGAATTCTCCCGAGCAGTTCACCAATCTCCCAAAATCGCTTCGGGAACGATTAAGCAAAGCTTTTCGTTTCAACGCTTTCACAGCCGAACGCACCTTACAATCATCGGACCAACAAACCGAAAAGATCTTATTCCGCCTGCCGGATAATTACGCTATAGAAACCGTGTTGATGAAATACGATATCCGGCGTACATTGTGTATTTCCAGCCAATCTGGCTGCGCAATGGGCTGCGTGTTTTGCGCAACCGGACAGATGGGTTTTAAACGCAATCTGACCAGCGGAGAGATTGTCGAGCAGGTGCTCCACTATGCGCGGGTTTTAGCAGCATCGGATGAGCGCGTGACCAATGTCGTTCTTATGGGAATGGGTGAACCTTTTCATAATTATGCTGCGGTAATGCAGGCCATTGACCGATTGAATCACCCGCAGGGAATGAATCTTGGCGAACGCCGCTTTACCATTTCTACGGTTGGATTAATCCCCGGCATCCGTAAATTCACCGCTGAAAAACGGCAGGTGAACCTTGCCATCAGCCTGCATGCGGCCAATAATGAACTTCGAGCTTCCCTTTTGCCCTCAAATGTCCGTTATCCGCTGGAAGATTTGATGCAGGCTTGCAAAGATTACGTTGATGCAACCCGGCGGCGGATCACATTCGAATGGGCTTTGATTCAGGATGTTAACGACACTACCCAACATGCCCGCGAATTGGCCGGCCTGGTGAGGGGAATGCTTTGTCACGTAAATGTCATTGCCCTAAACCCGACAAAGAAATATAGCGGAAAATCCACCACGCGCGAAAGAGCAAAAGCGTTCAGGGATACGCTTGAAAAAGCCGGAATTCCCTGCACCATACGCCTGAGGCGGGGCATCGATATTCAGGCCGGCTGCGGCCAACTGGCCACAGAAGCCGGTTTAAATCAATAAACAAAACCGGCCTTCACCACTGTCCGGTTTACCTCACATGATATAATTCTGCACCATGACTGACTTCTTTAATAAATGGATCAAGGGATTAGATAAAACGCGTAAAGTCGCGTTTGGTCGTATCAGCAACTTCCTGGGAACCTCCGAGATTGATCGTGATACTTGGGATGACCTGGAAGCGCTTCTCATTCAAGCGGATTTAGGCGTAAAAACCACGCTGTCCGTAATTGAAAATTTGCGTGAGACGGTTGCTGTTGAGGGCATCACGCAAACAACCGAGTTGGAAGAAAAGCTCAAAACCGAATTAGCGGACCGGATTGATTCGCCTCCCGCTCTTGACCTGGATTCATTTTTACCCGCCGTAATCCTGTTGGTTGGGGTAAATGGTTCGGGAAAAACAACCACAGCCGCCAAATTAGGTGAACTCTTCAAAAGCGAAGGTAAAAAAGTCATGTTTGGGGCAGCAGATACCTTTCGGGCTGCCGCTGTGGACCAGCTCCAAATTTGGGGGGAACGCCTGAAGATCCCTGTCATCGCCGGTCAACCCGGCGGAGACCCCGGCGCGGTTGCTTACGACGCGATTCAATCTGCCATCTCAAAAAATACGGACGTACTGCTCATCGACACGGCAGGGCGTTTGCATACCCGTTACAACCTGATGGAAGAGTTAAAAAAAGTGCACCGTGTTTCAGGCAAGGCACTCTTAGGGGCACCTCACGCCACCTGGTTAGTTCTGGATGCCACAACCGGGCAAAATGCCCTTCAACAGGCTCGAATATTCAAAGAAGCTGTAGCGGTAACAGGGGTTATTCTGACTAAACTGGATTCATCTGCCAAAGGAGGCATGGTTTTTTCTATTCAGCAAGAGCTCGGATTGCCCATTCTCTTTGCCGGATTAGGAGAGAAATCCAGTGACCTAGTGCCCTTCGACCGTCAGGCCTTTATCAATGGAATTTTTACAAAATAAACTTTCTCTGGGAGATTTAACCATGCAGGATTTAATTGAACGATTAAACGAATGTAATCAACGTATTCAAAATTTACAGGAGCGTCTTTGACTTACCTGACAAAGAAAACAAACTGCTCAACCTCCAAAAACAATCCGAAGATCCGGATCTCTGGAACGACAATCAAGCAGCTCAAAAAATAATGAAAAATCTCGCTGATTTGCGAGATGAACTTACATCCTGGAAAACACTTGCCAATCGCGTCCAGGAGACTCTTGAATTGGCCGAAATGGAAGACGAAAGTCTGCGAGACGATCTGATGTTGGAGCTCAAAGCCATTGAAGCCGATCTCGGCAAGCGGGAATTCAATGCCATGCTTTCCGGCCCTTACGATCGCGGCAATGCCATCCTCGCAGTTCACGCCGGCGCAGGGGGCGTGGATTCGCAGGATTGGGCCTGGATGCTGGAACGAATGTATCTGCGGTGGGCAGAGGCCCATGGGTATTCTACCGACATCCTTAACCTGTCCGAAGGGGAAGAAGCCGGCATCAAAAGCGTTACCATTGCGGTAAACGGGCGCTACGCTTATGGGTACCTCCGGTCGGAAAAAGGAGTTCACAGACTGGTTCGCCTTTCTCCCTTTGATGCAGCCCATCGACGGCACACCTCTTTCGCCATGATTGAAGTGCTCCCCGATATGGAGGATGGCGATATCGATGTTCAGATTAATCCGGATGATTTACGAATTGATATTTACCGATCTTCCGGTGCTGGCGGTCAGAATGTACAGAAAAATGCCACGGCCATCCGTATCACGCATATTCCTACCGGCATCGTCGTTACCTGTCAAAATGAACGCTCTCAACTTCAAAACAGGGAAAATGCTCTTCGCGTGCTTCGCTCCCGGTTGATGGAGAAGAAGCAGGAAGAACAGGACGAACAGCTCGCTGAGCTCCGTGGTGAATACACTAAAGCGGAATGGGGTAGCCAGATTCGTTCCTATGTACTCCACCCGTATCAAATGGTAAAAGATCACCGCACCAATTACGAAATGGGCAATACTCAAGCCGTATTGGATGGCGATCTGGATGGTTTTATTGAAGCCTATCTGAAACAATCCTGATATTTTAAGATCTGACAAAGAAATCGGCCGGCCCAGAAAGGCCGGCCACTTTTCTCTACAACATTCCTATTCAGCCTAAAATAATTTCTTGGATAACTCAAGCAGCGAAAGGTCCAGTTGTTTTTTATTAGACACAACCTCTTCCAGGGGGATCGTACCTGAGCGTCCATTTACCCATCCAACCAGAACACCCTTTTCACCCTTTTCCATGCAGTCCACTGCCGCCGCGCCTAATCGTGTTGCTAATAATCTATCAAAAGCACCCGGGTTTCCACCGCGCTGCACGTGGCCCAAAATCGTAGCCCTTAACTTAAATCCCAGAGCTTCACTGTTTTCCTCGTAATACTGCATCAGTTTACTGGCATTATATTCAGCGCCCTCGGCAACCACTACAATCGCATGGGCTTTGCCCTGTTCATAAGCGCGATAAATTACAGCAGCCACTTCCTCGGGTTCGGTAGGCACTTCAGGTATCACAACCATTTCTGCGCCACCGGCGATTCCACTCATTAAAGCCAGATATCCACAATCTCTACCCATGACTTCGATCAAAAAAGCCCGCTGATGCGAAGAAGCCGTGGTTTTCAAACGGTCTATCGATTCCAACGCAATATTTAATGCCGTGTCCACACCAATGGTGATCTCTGAACCATATAAATCATTATCAATTGTTGAAGCGACACCTACCACCGGGAAATTCAATTGTGAGAGCTTATAAGATCCGGTTTGTGAGCCGTTGCCGCCAATGATAATTACCCCATCAATTCGGTTTTGATTCAGCGTCCTGAGAGCTTTGGCTTGCCCTTCCGGTGTCTTAAATTCCAGACAGCGTGCGCTGCCCAGCATGGTTCCACCAATATGGAGTATTCCGGACACATCCCGGGTGCTGAGAGGGATGATCTGATCTTCAATCAAGCCCCTATATCCCAATCTCACACCAAACATTTCCCATCCTTTATCAATCCCACTCCGTACAATAGAGCGGATTGCTGCGTTCATTCCAGGAGCATCTCCCCCACTGGTCAATACAGCTACCCGTTTCATAAATACCTCCTTAAAAATAGCTCACAAACAAATCGATTAATTTTAAATTTTATCATGAATAATCTCTCCAATGCGGGATCGGTAGTACAAAATTCAGATACCCTGTCTTGATGGATTGCAATTTCCACTGATTACGGTAAAATCAATATCGGTCATAAAAAAAGGAGTGGCGCATTTGAGTTCCGCGCCACTTTCGTTTGTGTTTCACTTTAAAGTTAGAATGAGGAAATAATGCCAATTAAAGGAATATTGTTTGACTTCGATGGTCTCATTTTGGATACCGAAACCCCAAAATATAACACCTGGTGTGAAATTTACGATGAACACCAGCAAAAATTCACTCTTGACCTGTGGTCAAAATGTCTTGGAACCGATCATAAGAATTTTGATCCTTTAACAAACCTGGGAGAAGCCGTTAACAAGCCCTTGAATCTCAATGCCATTAACGAAAATTTCTTGCAGCGTTCGCTGCAAATTATCCTTTCTCAACCCGCTCTGCCGGGCGTCACAGATATACTGGACTCAGCTCAATCATTGGGGATCCGGGTCGGAGTGGCTTCCAGTGGAGAACGGGGGTGGGTTCAGGGACATCTTGAGCGGCTAGGGCTGCTCAATCGATTTAATTGTGTCTATACCCGCGAAGACGTAAAATGGGTCAAACCCGCTCCGGAATTATATCAACGCGGCATGGCGCATTTGCAAACCAAGCCGGAAGAAACCATTGTGTTTGAAGATTCCCCCAACGGTATCACGGCAGCACGTAGTGCCGGATGTTACTGTGTTGCTGTACCCAATGAAATCTCCAAACAATTGGACTTGAGCCAGGCGAATCTCAAACTAAAAGCCTTGAACGAGATACCTTTGCTAAATATAATCTCGTGTCTGACAGACAATAAAGGCAAATTAAATTAATCCGCTCCCGAAATAAATCAATTCTGGTTTATGATCATAGGGTTAGAAATTTTCCTTATCTTCGCACTTGCTTTAACCTATGGTAAACGCTTGAATGAATTACTCGTAGCAGATTATACTTATCACAATAAAGAAACAAACATGCGTTCAGCATTGGCTGGAAAGTAAACACAATGAAAATTGAAACTTTAATGGAAATGCTCCCGGAAAAATACAGCATCGTGGATCGCGATCTGATAACACGTGCTTATTATTTCGCTGAAAAGGCCCATGAAGGCCAATTCCGCGCTTCCGGTGAACCCTATATCACCCATTGCGTCGCGGTCGCTTCCATCCTGGCTGAGCTCAGCATGCCTTCGGTAGTCGTAATTGCCGGTTTGCTGCATGATACCGTTGAAGACACTACAGTCACCCTGAAAGATGTCGAACAAGAATTTGGAGAGGAAGCTGCCAAATTAGTGGATGGGGTCACCAAATTGACCAATCTGCCGCGAGTTTCACGGGGTGACCAGCATTCGGGTCCACAGCAAGCAATTGACGAAGAAGACGATGATGACGAAGCTTATGAAGCCGATCAAGAAGATGGAAGTATTCGCTCCAGTCGACGCGATCTGCGTAATGAAACGCTCCGAAAAACTTTCGTTGCCATGGGTGAGGATATCCGGGTAATTTTGATCAAACTGGCCGACCGTCTGCATAATATGCGCACCCTGGGTTACATGCCCGAACATAAACGCAGGAGAATCGCTCAGGAAACCCGGGATATTTTCGCCCCATTGGCCAATCGCCTTGGAATCTGGCACATCAAATGGGAGCTTGAAGATCTGGCTTTTCGTTATCTTGAGCCACAAGAATACAAAGAAATTGCCGAAAACCTGGCCGAACGACGGACATCTCGCGAAGATAAAATCAACACCATTATCGAACAACTTCACACGATGATGGAAAAAGCCGGAATTCAGGCTGAAATCTCCGGACGCCCCAAACACTTCTATTCCATCTATAGAAAAATGCAGGACAAAAGCCGGGCTTTTGATATGGTGATGGATTTACGGGGCGTACGGCTCATCGTTCCGGATATTCCCTCTTGTTATGCCGCTCTCGGTATCATCCACACCCAGTGGCGTCCTATTCCTCAGGAATTTGACGATTACATTGCCGCGCCAAAAGATAATTTTTACCAATCCCTGCATACAGCGGTCATCTATGAAGATGGCAAACCACTGGAAGTACAAATCCGTACATACGAAATGCACCAGAATGCCGAATACGGTATTGCAGCACACTGGCGATATAAAGAGAAGTTCAAACAGCAGGATAAAGCCTACGAACAGCGTGTCAACTGGCTCAGGCGCTTAATGGAATGGAGACAGGAAGTTGAAGACGCGCAGGAATTTGTTGAGGGGATGAAAAGCGATGTATTTGACGACCGGGTATATGTTTTTACCCCGCGCGGCGATATCATCGACCTGCCCGCGAATTCCACCCCAATTGACTTCGCCTACCATGTTCACACCGAAATTGGTCACCGCTGTCGCGGGGCAAAGATCAACGGGAAATTGGTAAACCTGGAATACACTCTTAAAACCGGTGACCAGGTTGTCATCCTCACGGCCAAAAAAGGCGGCCCCAGCCGTGACTGGCTCAACCCCAATCTCGGACTGGTCAAGACGCAGCGTGCACGCTCAAAAATCCGTCAGTGGTTTAAAAAACAAGACCACGACCAGAACATGTCACACGGGAAACTGGTCTTTGAAAAAGAGCTCCAAAGGCTTGGAATCGGAGAAGTCGACCTCAATGGTCTTCTGAATAAATTTGAGTATAAAAACACAGAAGACTTATATGCGGCTTTGGGATGCGGCGATATATCCATCAAAAGGATCATAAACGCTTTACCCGAAGCCGAGCAAGAAATCGAGCCGCTGCTCCAACCTCGCCCCACAACGGATGTGCTTGAGCATGGGAATGCAGTCACCGTGGTTGGATTAAAGGGGATTCTGACCAATATTGCCAAATGCTGCAATCCTGTTCCCGGCGATGAAATTGTTGGATACATTACTCGAGGGCGAGGAGCCACCATTCACCGGAAAGACTGCCCAAACATGCTTCGAATGCAGGAGCACGACAGGGAAAGGATTGTTAAAGTCTCCTGGGGACAGCCCCAGCGGACTTACCCGGTTAACGTTCAAATCAAAGCATACGACCGTCAGGGCCTGATGGGAGACATTTATAATGTCATTAACAATGAAGGGGTTAATATTTCAGATATCAACCTCAAAGTTACTCACAACCTGGCTGCTATAAAGCTCATCCTGGAAATTGGAAACATTGAACAACTCAGCAAAGTTCTCAATCGGATCGAGAACCTGCCGAATGTGCTTGAGGCACAGCGTCTCAGGCCGGGATAATTTTCACCTTTCAAGTCGTTAAAAGAAATAAGCCCCAGATTTTATCTGGGGCCATTCTATATGGCTGGGGGTGAAGGATTCGAACCTCCACATACGGATTCAGAGTCCGCTGTCCTACCGTTAGACGAACCCCCACCGTCACAGGACAATAATACCATAACTCAAATTATCCGTCTAGATTATCACTCATTTCTTTTCAAATTAATTCTTCAAGAAGAAGAACCGCATTCCGTAATCGTGAAAGCACTTTTTCCTTGCCGATAATCTCCATACATTCAAACAAGGGCGGGCTGACTGTTTGTCCGGTCACTGCTACACGAATTATTCCAAAGACTTGTCCGGGTTTGTAACCCAATTTCTCTACAAGATCGCGCATGGGGGGTTCGGCCGTTTCGGGAGCCATCGATTCAACCTGTGATAATACTGCAAGAGACTGGCGGGCAATCTCTGCCGATTCGGCTGCTGTAGTTTTTTTGGCGACCAGTTCTTCCGCTGGTGGCGTGATTTCATCTTTGAAGAAAAATTCGGCAAACCGCGGCGCGTCATCAAAAGTCACCATGCGTTCACGAATCAATGGGATTATTTTTGTAAGCAAAGTATCGTCCACAGAATAACCCAATTTCTCAAATTGCGGCCGTACCCATTTTTTTAATTCCTCGGTAGACAGGCTGCGAATGTGAAGCCCATTAAAATGATCCAGTTTAGAAAAATTGATCGCTGCCGGAGAAGGATTAAGTTTTTCAATACTGAATTTTTCGACCAGGTCTTCCAAAGTGAAAAATTCGGTATGGTCATCATAACTCCATCCCATTAAAGCAATCCAGTTGTCCAGTGCTTGCGGCAAATATCCAAACCCCTCAAAGTCCCGCACAAAGATAGAATAGCCGTCTCCACCAAGCTCCGCAACATCCCGCTTACTCATCTTCCCTTTTCCACTCGGTTTTAAGAAGACAGAAAGGTGTACAAATTTAGGCATTTCCCAGCCAAAAGCCCGGTAAAGCAGTGTATGCAGCGGAAAAGTTGGCAGCCATTCGGAACCACGGAAAACATGCGTGATTTTCATCAAATGATCATCGACCATTGCTGCCAGGTGGTAAAGTGCCCATCCATCCGATTTGACCAGCACAGAATCATCAATTATCTCATTATTGATTGTGATCTCTCCGCGCAGCTCATCATACACCGTGGTAGAACCTTCTTTCGGGCTTTTAAAGCGGATCACATAGGGCTCTCCGTTTGCAATCCGGCGCTCTGCCTCTTCTCGGGGAATATTCCGGCAGGTACCATCATAGTGCAAAGGCTCTTTCCGTTTCTGACGCTCCTGCCGGACCTGAGCTAATCGCTCCGGTGTACAGAAACAGTAAAAAGCATCTCCAGATTCGATCAATTTTTGGGCATGTTCAAGATAAATTTCTTTTCGCTCCGATTGACGGTAAGGCCCATAAGGGCCACCCACATCGGGCCCTTCATCCCATTGCAAACCGAGCCAACGCAAGCCGGACATTTGCTCCGCCTCTGCATCTTCCACAAATCGCCGGCGGTCGGTATCCTCAATCCGTAAAATAAACTGGCCGCCGGTTTTATGCGCCAGAAGATAATTGAACAGGGCCGTCCGGGCGCCGCCTAAGTGTAAATATCCCGTAGGGGATGGCGCATATCGGACACGTGCTGCTTTTATTTGATCAGTCATAATTCTCCACTCAAAATTCCAGGGTTTTATTGCGTGCTACAACGCTTTCAACAAGTCCAATGCCAAAACACAAAGAAAGCAAAGAACTCCCACCATAGCTGATAAAAGGAAGTGTCAATCCTGTAACCGGAATAACATTCAGATTAACGCCGATATTCACTGCCGTTTGGAAAAAAATAAGAGTTGCAAATCCAAACGCAATCAGACCACCGTAAAGATCACTCGCTATTCGAGCTGCCCGAACGCACCGCAGAATAACAAAAATTAACAAAAGAATAACGATCACAGTCCCAACAAAGCCGAACTCAGCCGCCATCGCTGAGAAAATGAAGTCCGTATGCCGGACTTTCAGGAAGCGCAGTTGAACCTGTGAGCTGTGTCCATACCCCTGACCAAACCACCCGCCAGAACCGATGGTTACTAATGCCTGCTCTACATTGTATTCATTACCATGACGCGCGTTTGGGTCCGGAAAAAGGAAGGTGATAATTCTGGCCTGTTGATATTCTTCCAGGAATGGAAATGCCAATCCGGAAATTACCACAGCAGCCAGGCCCAGAACAATCATATAGCGAACGGGTAAACCCGCCATCCACAGTAAGGCAAACCAGATCACAACCAATACAATTGAGGTACTGAGGTCCGGTTGAAGCAGCACCCAAACAGTGATTCCCAGAGCCAATAAACCACTACGCACAACCCATAGAAAATCATGTGGTTCGTGATAGCTATTCTGAAAATAATTTGCCATCACAAGAATCATGACAATCTTTGCAAGTTCGGATGGTTGAATAACCGCAAAACCAATGTCCAACCACCGTTGGGCGCCAAAACTGACCTGTCCTAAAACGAAAATGATGGCCAAAAATGCCACAATCACAATATACATGATCCGCGACAGAGACGCCCAATAGTGATAATCCACCAGTGCAACGCCCAGCATAACAGCAATACCTATTACAAAAAATAGAATCTGACGTGGAATATATTCTGCAAGCACTTCGTTCCCGGCAATTGCGGAACGAATCATGACAATTCCGAACACTCCGAGAAACACAACCGATCCAAACAGCCAGAAATCAAAATGTCGCCAAAATTCACGTTTCATATTATCAAAGTACCATTAAACGCAGCGTGAAGATATTACCGTCTCCGCTGAGGCGCTTTTAACGGAATATCTGCCACCAGCCGCTGCTCACGGCCCTCTTGAGTCACCCGGATCACAACCGCATTCGGATCAATCTCAATATAACGGGAAATTGCTTCCAGAATTTCGTTTTTCATTAATTCAACAGATTTGGGCGAAAGGTCCGTACGGTCATGAATTAACACCAATTTCAATCGCTCCTTGGCATTATCTGCGCTCTTCGTTTTGTCACCTTTTAAAAAATCCATCCACCCGGCCATGATTAATCACCTCCTGACCGGAGCATACCGGTAATCCGTTGAAAGAAACCGCCTTTCTCATCCAGATCAAGGAAAGGCACTTCGTTTCCTTGCAAGCGTTTGGCAATATTTCGGAAAGCCTGACCCGCTTTTGATTTATCATCAAGCGCAATCGGCAGGCCCCGGTTCGTACTGACAACCACATTCTCGTCTTCAGGAACAATCCCGATGATATTAATTGCCAAAAGTTCTACAACATCATCCGCAGTGAGCATATCACCGCGTTTCACCATTAACGGATTTAATCGATTGAGCACCAGCTCTGCGGGACCTTTTTCTTCCGCTTCAACCAGACCGATAATTCGATCCGCATCCCGCACGGCAGAAACCTCCGGATTTGTCACAACCAGTACGCGGTCAGCCGGAGCAATTGCATTTCGAAAGCCCCGTTCGATCCCTGCTGGCGAATCAATAAATATCCAATCGCAATCCGGTTTAAGCTGCTCACAAAGGCGCACCATATCACTGGGTGAAACAGCAGATTTATCTCTGGTTTGGGCAGCAGGGATCAAAAACAAGTTCTCAAAATGCTTGTCCTTGATCATCGCCTGGCGCAGCCGGCAGCGTCCTTCTACTACATCGACAAGATCATAAACAATCCGGTTCTCCAATCCCATCACCACATCCAGATTGCGAAGACCAATATCGCCATCAATACAAACCACTCGCTCCCCTAACTTCGCAAGGGCAAATGCAACATTTGCCGTGGTTGTGGTTTTTCCTACACCACCTTTTCCTGACGTAATCGTAACGGTTATGGCTGTCATCTTCCTCTCTCTCCATGATTCCATGGCTCTGCGATTACTTGCCCTTCTTTAATGCTGGCAATTTCCGGTTGCGATTTTCCTTTGCGCTTTGGCGCTGTCGAGATATACTCTGAAATTCGCAGTTGTGTAGGCGCCAGATCCAGTGCACACACAATTGCTTTTTCGTTGCCTTCCGCACCCGCGTGAACCATTCCTCTTAATTTTCCCCAAACAACAATATTTCCACCCGCAATAATTTCAGCGCCCGGGTTTACATCGCCAATTACCACTACATGCCCTTGAAAGGAGATTTTAAACCCTGAACGGAGTGTGCGCTGGACCAATACCGCCTCGTCTCCGGAAAGCGCAGTTTCTAACGGCTTCACTTTGCGTTCTGCTCTGGGTGTTGAAAGACGAGTAGCCAGGCCCATGTTTTGTGCGGATTGTACAGTGGTTGGTGAATTGCTTAATACTGCCCATAAATTTACATTATGATCAGACAATTGATCACGCAGACTTCCCATTTCCACAGCATGTAAAATTTGGTTGCCGACGTCCAACGCAATTCTGGCGCCTTTAAAGAAATTGACTCGCTCATCGATATGCTTCATCAGCGCTTCTTGAAGTTCAGGCCAGTCACCATCCCCAAGCGTGATCAAAAGACCATCGCGAATTCCCTTAATCTGGACTTTTATCCGATTCTCCAACACTATTCTCGATTCTGACAATTTCAGCCATTTCCCTTTACAATTTAATAATTATATCAAGACTACGCGCAGAATGCTACGATCCACCCGGAGTAGAATCAATTGCCTTTAACTCAAAATAGGCTTCCATCACCTGGCGGACGATTGGTGCCGCCACACTCGCCCCTTCACCGCCATTATACACAAAAGCAACCACAGCAATTTCAGGGTCATCATAAGGAGCATATCCAACATACCACGAATGTGTAGGCCAGTTGCCTGGCGAACAAAGGTTTTTAGATTGTGCGACATTATCACAGTATTCTGCGGTACCGGTTTTTCCGGCCGTTTGAATCTCAAAACCTTCAAAAGTTCCTTCACCGGTTCCACCCGTAATCGTCAGACGCATCCCGGCTTTTGCCTGTTCAACAACCCAGGGTTCAACAACCCGTTTTTCTTCGGTGGGGAAATTCCGCTCATCGTAAACCGTGATCACCGGATCTTTGGTAATATCCCAGACTAACTCCGGCTCAAAGGGTTCAACAATATTCCCTTCTGCGTCCAGAACGTCATGAACCAGAGTAGGTTTCATATATTTGCCATCATTCGCCAGCACACTGAAAGAAACCAATACCTGAAGCGGCGTAGAAAGCACATACCCCTGTCCCATTGCGGCAATATAAGTATCACCCGTCGCCCAGTTTTCGCCGACATTAACCCGTTTCCAATTGGGGTCCGGAACCAGGCCGCTGGCTTCACCCGGTAATTCAATCCCGGTTTCTCGTCCGTATCCCAGGGCTCTTGCATATTCCGAGAGCCGCCATACGCCCAGCCCTTCCGGCACTTCATCTTCGAAACCACCGGTAATTTTATAAAAATATACGTCGCAGGAATAAGCTACTCCATGCTGGAAATCCACCATTCCATGACCGGTCTCCTGCCAGCAAACATAATCCCTGGGGGTGCCCGGGTCGTTCGGGCTGAATTTTTGGTTAATGGTAATCTTCCCTACTTCAGGGCATTCCAATTTTTGCGTTGCCGTCACCACACCTTCATTCAAAGCGCCAATCGCTGCCGCCATCTTATAAACGGATCCGGGAGGATGTTCAGCTGAAATAGCATGATTGAATAAAGGACGGTTCTGGTCACGGGTTAATTGCTCATAATAATAGGCAGGTATAAAACGTGCCATACGGTTGTTTTCATAACTTGGATAAGAGACCAGCGACAGGATTTCACCCGTCTTTGGGTTTATGGCAATCACCACACCGTTTGAAGAACGGATTTCATTAAAATAGGTATTCCAGAAATCCATTTCGGCTACAAGCGCTTCTTTTGCAGCACTTTGAAGGCGTGTATCAATGGTCAACCGGACATTATTTCCCGGAATCGGGTCAATAGGTGGCTCTAAATCACGAAGTTCCTGCCCGGCCACATCCTCTTCAACAACCCGTTTCCCGTTGGTTCCACCCAAGATGTCCTGCAGAGTAAATTCTACACCGGCATACCCCACTTTATCACGGTTCGGCACAAATCCTTTTGCCTTATAATCTTCTTCCAAAATCTCTGGAATAGGACCTAAAAAACCGATGATTTCTGCGGTCAGTTCTCCAGTAGGATAATCTCGTACCGAATCGACTTCAATCCCAACCCCCGGCCAATCAGAAGACCGCTCTTCAATTTCCAGAGCCACTTCCTTGTCAACATCACATTTAATTCGGATCGGAGAATACGGAGCATTGGTGTCCCCAATGAAAACAATCTCGGAAATACCCAGCTCATTATCACATTCTTTAAAAGTCCGTACCGTCGTTTCATCCTCTAAATCACCCTGATTCACCGGGATATCAATTAAAGCCGAAAGCTTCCGGTAAATTCCCTGAATATCCCCTTCGTTTACAGGTAAGTCGGCAGGGGTAATAACCACATTATAAGAAGCCACATTACGTGCAAGCACAAAATCATTGCGGTCGTAAATCACCCCTCGCCGGGTAGGCTCATTGACTTCGGTAATGCGATTTTCTTCCGCTTGAGCCTGGTAATCTTCCCCTTCCACAATCTGCAGCAGGTACAACCGAAAGATATAGAAACCAAATACCAGCCCAATGGCGCCAAAAAACATGATCAAACGCCAGCGCTCAAAGTTTCCCTTTTTAAGAATTTCAGGTTTGTTCATACTTCATCCTCTGCCGGGTAAAGCCACCTGGCAAGATCTTTTATCAATAAGTAAACCGGTAACGCAAAGATTAAGTTTAACATCGTGCTGGGTAAAGTCACCAGGGATATCCCATCACCAAAGGATACTGGCGTTCCCACAAATTGCAAATCCAAAATCGTCAGGATGTTCATCAAAAATGTTCCAACGACCGTTACGAACAACATCGCCAAAACCGGCGTCTGCCAGACTCGTCTTTGCGTCCATCTCGCTAAAAAAGTTACCAATGTATAGCCGATAAGCGGGAGATAGATAGGTAAAGCGGATACAAAACCCACCAGCAAACCACCCGCAATTGTCCATTCCCAGGCTGTTTTGACCCGATCTTGCAGTGCCCATGAAATGAGGACCAGCAGCATCAGATCGGCAGTTCCTGCCAGCAAAGGCAAACTGCTGACAACAATGGTCTGGGTCATCAATGTAAGGATTAAAACTACGGCGGCAACTAATCGGGACACGGAAAAAGTTACTCGGTTGGAGGAATAAGTGGTTCAATTTCCACGGGCCGGAAATTGGTGATTACAAGAACCGCACGTAAAGTCGTGAAATCCACAGCAGCTTGAACGGAAGCGGTCTGGAAGAGATCGGTCTCGCGTTTTCTAGTGCTCACAATTTGCCCTATCACAATATCACCGGGATAATCAGCGCCCAATCCCGAGGTCAGCACAAGCTCTCCCACTTTCAAATCTATATCTTGGGGAATCATTTCGATATTGATATCACCGGTCAAAGACCCGGTCAAAAGAGCCTCTGTCTGAAGAGACTGCAGGCTGATATTCACATTGGAACCCGGATCTGTAATCAATTGAACGCGTGCCGCACCGGCTGTAACTGCATCAACTCTGCCTACAAGCCCTTGCTGGGTTACCACAGGCATTCCATGCCGCAGCCCATCATCCGACCCATGATCAATGATCACATAATGCAAAAATGGACTCGGGTCCTGCCCAATTACGGATGCTGCTACATATTCGTTTTCAGGTTGCTTTCGGGCAAAATCAAGCAGCGCATAAAGAACTTGTGATTCCCGTAGTTGTTGCTGCAATTCCACAATTTGGGTTTGCAAACCGGCGATCTCGTTTTCCAATTCTGCGTTCCGTTGGCGCAGGGCAGCAACGTCCCGAGGTGCCGCCAGGAATTCATAAATTGTCGTATACCGCGTGGAAAGCCAGCGTTGAGCCGACACCAGAGGGTCAAATGCTGTTTTAAGAAACGGCCCAAGGTACCCACCCAGTGCCAATAATATCAGCCCAAAGGCCACAAGAACAACCAGCCCTGTTTTCCAGTTCTGGAACATAGACGATTTCATAGTAAATAGCCGATTCCTGAAAAATCTTCGAAATTTTTACCCGAAGAATTCTGCTCTATCGACTTCCTTTTCGTTCAAGCGGGACCAGGAATTTTCGATAAATCTCCAGATCCTCAAGAACCATACCCGCCCCACGGGCAACACAGGTCATGGGGTCTTCAGCAACCCAAACCCGCAGGTTTAGATCATCGGTAAGTCGCTCAACAAGCCCTTGAATTTGTGACCCGCCTCCTGCCAGACAAATGCCCGTTTCAATCAGATCTGCCACAATTTCCGGAGGAGCTTCGTCCAATGCATCCTTAATGGTATCAACAATGACTTGCACCGAACTGGTAATGGCCTCTCTGATTTCTACAGAAGAGACTTCAATAGCTTCCGGCAAACCTGTTACCAGGTTTCGGCCCCGAACATTTGCTGTTTTTTCGGTTGGCAGCGGATAAGCTGAGCCGATCGCAAATTTAACCTGTTCAGCCATTCGCTCGCCGATCAACAGATTATATTTATTTCGTATATAGGTGATAATATCCTGATCCAATTCATCACCTGCTACCCGCAGAGACCGGGAAATCACAATGCCGCCCATCGACATCATTGCAACTTCCGTTGTTCCGCCGCCAATATCCACGACCATCGTTCCTCGTGTTTCTAGAATTGGCAGTCCGGCACCTAAAGCGGCAGCCCAGGGTTCTTCAATCAAAAATGTCTCACGCGCCCCTGCCGACATTGCGGCATCATACACGGCCCGTTTTTCAACTTCAGTCGCTCCGGAAGGAATACCAACCACAACCCGGGGTCTGGGCATGGGAACAATTGTCTGCTGATGTGCTTTACCGATAAAATAACCCAGCATCGCTTGGGTAGACTCGAATTCCGAAATCACTCCATCTCGAAGCGGGCGGACCGCAACGACATTTGCGGGGGTGCGGCCGACCATTTCTTTTGCGTGAGCCCCAATTGCCTGCGTTTCTTTTGTACGTTTATCGATAACGACCCAGGAAGGTTCGTTGATGACAATCCCTTTGCCACGGACATTAACCAGTGTATTCGCAGTACCCAGGTCAATCCCAATATCCAGAGAGAATAATCCTAAAAGCCAGTTGAATGGATTGAATGGCAAATCAATCTCCTTAATGGTTATGATAAAGTGCAGCGGTCTCCCGGCAAAATATGCCCCGTATTATACCACGGCGTCCACCTTCATTAATTCATACATTATTATAAAGCGATTAGAAAATTAATGAAGACCTTTTTTTGCCGGAAGGCAGCAAATTGGGTAAATTCTTGTAGAACACTTGCAGTTTTGTGATAAAATATCTCCATTGCAAGGAATTAGAACGTAGAAGCTTTGTAAATGCGGGCGTAGCCAAGTGGTAAGGCAGTAGCTTCCCAAGCTACCATCCGTGGGTTCGAATCCCATCGCCCGCTCTTTCTTTTTAATTCGGAAAATGTTCCGTTCACTATTGCCCCCCAAGCCATACAAAAATCAATATCCCTCCAATCCCAATCAACACCACAAACAAAATCCCCAACTCAATTAGCGCCCTTCGTAATCGTCGCTGATAAACAATGCTGTGGTATTCCGAATCGTCCAGCGGGCCTTTTAGTATCTGTGAAATTCGGAGAAACGTATTGATCAGAATAGGCACTACAATGAAAAAGAGACAGAAGGTTAACCAGTTCGCCATATCTCACAATCCGGTAAAGCCATACCCTTTGTTTACAAAAAAACAACTTCACAATATTTTCGTTCCCCAAAAACAAAATCCACGATGACATCAAACCAATATTAAACCGATTCTTTGGCTGAAAACCGTGTCACAAGGAACAAACACAGAGCCAGAACCAGCCATGAAGCAATTTGAACCGTGTGCAATCCATTTTGCCATACAGGAGTGTCGGCACGCAAAGTATCGATCAAAAGGTTTGCACCGGCAGCAACAGCGATAAACCTCAAGAAAACCTCCCCGGCCCACTTTCGCTTCTTTTTTAGCAGCACCCAGCGCATCACCAACGCATAATTTCCCAACCCCGCCAGTATTTCATACACCTGAGTTGGATGCCGGTTTGCGCCCCAAAGGGGAATTCCCCAGGGCAAAGTGGTGGGTAAGCCATACCCATCACCGGAAGCCAATCGGGCCAGCCCCCACCCCACAACCAGCACAGCAAAGGCAGGGGTTAGAGCATCCAATGTCTCCCAAACCAGCAATCCTTTCCGCTGTCCATAGACCAGAGCCACGAGTACCCCTGCCAGGATGCCCCCCTCCCAATCTAGCATTAAAGGGCTCAGGGAAAAGATACTGAGGGGTTGATCAAGAAAAACATTGGGATAGCGCAGCAGAAAAACCAGTCTTGCGCCTAGGATCAACCCAATCGCCGCATAAAACGTCAGATTATTAAGTTCGTTCGGAGAAACCCCAAAATAGGGAGAGGTTTTTTCTGCCATAAACAGGCCAATCCACACCGCGATCAGCATAAACAACGCGGGGGCCTGGATCGAAAGCGGTCCAATCTGCAAAATAGGGAACATCATTCCACCTCTTCCAGCAAACCTTCAATTTTTGCAGTCAAAAAAGCCTCCGAAAGCGGTCCGCCAATTAATACTTCCCGGATTACACCCTGCCGGTCAATCAGGAATGTAGTCGGCAAAGCCCTCACCTGATATTTTGCAGCAGTTTCACCTGTCTGATCCAGCAGCACCGGAAATGTAAGCCCGTAAACGTCTAGAAACGATTGAACATCCGGCAGTGAATCTTGATGAGCCATATTAACCGCAACAACTTCAAATCCATCGGCTTGATAAGATTCATAAACCCGTTGAATCGCGGGCATCTCCGAACGGCACGGCGGGCACCAGCTGGCCCAAAAATTCAGCAAGACCACTTTTCCGGAGAAATCCTGCAATGCGCCATTTTCTCCATCCAACATCTCCAACTCAAATTCCGGGGATAAAAACCCCTGGTGAGGAGCCGTAGCATCAGAAAAAATGGTTGGAGGAATTAACCGTGGGGTGATAAAAACCCAGCCCAGCGCGAAGGCTAAAATAACCGGGACGCCCATTTTCAAGTTTATTTTCAACGAATTTTCTCGCTTTCTTTTTATTCACGGTATCTTCAGAGTTAAAGATTATATACAACTCTACCCCTCCTGATAAGATTTAAATCCTTATACGGCCTTTCAAGAAGCAGTAGTGCCCGTAAGTATTGTCTTTGTGCATGGTAAAATTATTAGAAAAATTTCATCTCAAGAGGCCCCAATGACACAATCTGACAACTTACAAACTCGTGCGATTAACACCATTCGCTTCCTTTCAGCAGACGGCGTTCAAACAGCCAATTCCGGCCATCCCGGTCTTCCAATGGGCACTGCCGCCATGGCCTATACCATTTGGACCCGGCACTTAAAGTTCAACCCAACCAACCCGAATTGGGCTAACCGCGATCGCTTCGTTCTGTCGGGTGGGCATGGCTCGATGTTGCTGTATAGTTTGCTGTACCTTACCGGTTTTGATCTCCCTCTGGAAGAATTAAAGAATTTCCGCCAATGGGGAAGTATTACACCCGGTCATCCCGAAAATGGCCTCACACCCGGTGTAGAAACGACCACTGGACCGCTGGGACAGGGTTTAGCAACCGGAGTAGGAATGGCAATTGCCGAATCTCATCTGGCAGCAGTCTACAATCGCCCCGGTCATGAAATTATCGATCATTACACCTATGCAATTGTGACAGATGGCGACTTGATGGAAGGTGTCGCTTCAGAAGCCGCCTCCCTGGCCGGTCATTTAAAACTGGGCAAAATCATTTATCTTTATGATGATAACCGAATTTCTATTGATGGCTCCACGGATATCGCTTTCACCGAAGATCGTGGTGCACGGTTTAAAGCATACGGTTGGCATGTTTCTTATGTTGAAGATGGCAATGATGTTGAAGAAATTGACCTGGCAATCCAGGCCGCTAAAAAAGACCCGCGGCCTTCTTTGATTATATGCCGCACGCATATCGGTTACGGACTGCCCAACCTTCAGGATACTGCCAAAGCCCACGGTTCACCTCCTGGGGATGAAGAGTTGGCCGCCGCCAAACGCAACCTCAATTGGCCGGTTGAACCCCGTTTCTACGTACCGGAAGACGTGCTCGCGCATTTCCGCAAAGCCCAGGCCCGTGGCGCAGCCCTGGAAAACGAATGGAACCAAAAATTCTCTGCTTATTGCGCAGTTTACCCTGAACCCGGCGCCGAGTTGGACCGCCGCCTCAAAGGTGATCTCCCTACCGATTGGGAAGAGGCTTTTCCCACTTACCCCGCAGACGCAAAAGGCATGGCAACTCGTTCAGCTTCTGGCGCGGTGATCAATGCAATCGCCGAAAAATTCCCGGAACTGATGGGCGGCTCTGCCGATCTGACTCCCTCAAACAACACATTAATCAAGTCCAGCAAAGACTATCAACCGGACACTCCTGAAGGTCGTAATTTGCACTTTGGCGTCCGCGAACATGGTATGGGAGCAATCCTGAATGGTCTGGCGCTGCACAAAGGAATTATTCCTTACGGAGCGACCTTCCTGGTCTTCACGGATTACTTGCGGCCGGCCATTCGTGTGGCAGCACTCTCTCACTGCCCCAGTATATGGGTCATGACTCACGATAGCATTGGATTGGGTGAAGATGGCCCGACCCACCAGCCGATTGAACATTTGGCCTCTCTGCGGGCCATGCCCAACCTGTTGGTGCTCCGTCCCGCCGATGCCAATGAAGTTGCAGAAACCTGGAAGATCGCGGTTTCCCGCAAAGAAGGCCCAACCCTGATGGCATTGACCCGCCAGAACGTTCCCACCCTCGACCGGGAAAAATTCGCTTCCGCCGGCAACCTGAGCAAAGGCGCTTATGTTCTGGCGGATTTGGGCAAAGGGGAACCGGATATCATTCTGATGGCCAGCGGTTCAGAGGTTGGTCTGATCATCAAAGCAGGTGAGGAGCTTTCGGCACAGGGCGTAAATGTTCGCTTGGTTTCATTCCCGTGCTGGGAACTGTTCCGCCAGCAAGACCAGGCTTACAAGGACAGTGTCCTTTCTCCCGAAGTGCCCCTGCGTCTGGCTGTTGAAGCCGGTTCAACCTTTGGTTGGAGAGAATGGGTCGGAGATAAAGGCGGCATAATTGGCATCGACCGCTTTGGCGCCTCAGCACCTGCAAAAGTTTTGTTTGAAAAATTTGGATTCACTGTGGACTCGGTCGTCGCAAAAGCGAAAAGCTTGCTGGCAAGTCGCTAGTCAATCCTATTCAGGGTGAAAGGTTTATCCAAAATGAAAGTTGCAGTTGCTACAGATCATGGGGGATTCCCCTTGAAAGATATCGTGCTCAGGACCATCAAGGAAGAAGGGCATGAGGCTCTGGACCTGGGTACTTTTGGACCGGAAAGCGTAGATTTTCCGGACTTTGCCGAAAAAGCCGGCAACGCTCTTCTGGATGGCCGGGCAGATCGCGCGGTCATGATGTGTGGTTCAGGCGTTGGGGTATGTATGTCCGCCAACAAAATGAAAGGGGTCTATGCTTCGGTATGCCACGACACTTATTCCGCGCATCAGGGCGTGGAACACGATCATATGAATGCGCTTTGTTTGGGCGGGCGTATTATTGGTGAAGAAGTTGCCAGGGAAGTTGTTAAGGCTTTCCTGGCCGCAGTCCCCATGCAAGCTGAACGGCAGCTCAGACGAGTCGGTAAAATTAAAGCAATTGAAGCAAAAAATTAGCGAACTTTTTAGACGATATTGAAGGAAGATGATAATGAGTACAGACCGGATCACCCATCTCCATGAATTGGGGCAATCTTTGTGGTACGACAGTATCCAGCGCCGGCTGCTTGAAAACGGCGAAATTGCCGAGATGATTCAACGGGGAGAGATCAAAGGAATGACCTCAAACCCGACCATTTTTCAAAAAGCAATTGCCGGATCGGATGATTATGAGGATGCCCTGAAGCCAATGGCGTGGGCGGACTGGTCAGCCGAATCTATTTTCTACCAGCTTGCCATTGAAGATATTCAAACCGCCGCAGACTTATTCGCGCCGCTCTATCAAAAAACAAACGGTGTGGATGGTTATGTGAGTCTTGAAGTTAACCCACTGCTGGCAAGAGACGCTCAAAAAACAATTGAAGAGGCTGTCCGCCTGTGGAAGACCGTAAATCGGCCAAACTTGATGATTAAAATTCCCGCCACACAGGAAGGGATAAAAGCTATTCAAGCTTCAATTGCCGCTGGAATTAATGTCAATGTTACCCTGATCTTCTCCTTGAAACGTTATGAAGACGTGATTAATGCCTACTTCTCCGGATTGGAGGAGCGAGTAGCGCAGGGCTTACCCATTGACCGCATTCACTCAGTGGCCTCGTTCTTTGTCTCTCGTTTTGACAGCCTTGCGGATTCCCTTCTCGAACAAATCGTTCAGAAAAACCCCGCCCGGGCTGCCGAGGCAAAGGCCCTGATGGGCAAAGGCGCAATCGCCAACGCCCAGCTGGCATACCATCTCTTCGAAAGCACAATCGCTACAGATCGATATAAAGCGCTCCAGGCAAAAGGGGCCAATTATCAGCGGCCGCTCTGGGCATCTACCAGCACCAAGAATCCAGCCTACAGTGATGTCCTCTATCTGGAAGAACTGATCGGCCCTCACACTGTCAATACGGTTCCTCCCTCTGCATTACAGGCTTTTAGTAACCATGGTGAAGCTACGCTCACTCTCTCTCGGCCCGCAGAAGAATCTCGCAAAATCCAGGAACAGCTTGAAAAACTGGGCATTTCCATCGACCGGGTAACGCAGCAGCTTGAAGAAGAAGGCGTGCGCAAATTCTCCGAATCCTATCGGGACCTTCTGAAAGAAATTGAGCGCCGCAGCGAAGCCGTCCGTGCCGAGTTGGGGGGTCTGAAAAACATTCCGGAACGCATCCAGGCTTTGGAGAACGACCGTTTCCCGGAACGGATTTTCCAACACGATCCCACTTTGTGGACGCAAGATCCCGATGGGCAGGCCGAAGTTCGTAGACGCCTGGGTTGGCTGGATGCGCCAACAAAAAGCCTGGCGCTCCTCCCCGAATTGAACAAACTGGTAGCAGACGTCCGGGCCGATGGATATAAGCGTGTTCTCCTGTTAGGCATGGGAGGATCATCGCTGGCACCCGAAGTGCTTTCCCGCACCTTTGACGGCCTGCAAGGGCTTCAACTATCCATCCTGGATTCGACGGACCCGGCTCAAGTAAAAGAAGCTGAGGCCGCACATCCGGTTTCGGAAACCTTGTATATTGTCGCCAGCAAGTCCGGAACAACCAGCGAAGTACATGCCTATCTGGAATATTTCTGGCAAAAAGCAGTCTCTGCGCTGGGCAGCAGCAAAGCCGGTGAACATTTTATTGCCATCACCGACCCGGGCAGCAAACTGATCGGAACTGCCAAAGAGCGTGGTTTCCGTGCAGTATTCCTCGCCGATCCGGAGGTGGGCGGGCGGTATTCTGCGCTGACCGCTTTCGGGCTCGTTCCCGCGGCACTTCTGGGGATTGATGTAAACAAACTTCTGGCTCAGGCCGAAAAAATGGCCCGTCAATGTCAGGCCAATGTCCCTGCCGGTCGAAATCCCGGTCTTGTACTGGGCGCAATTTTAGGTGAGGCCGCTCTCCAGGGCAGGGATAAAGTTACGCTCTTGGCAGATCCGGAATTAAACGCTTTTGGCTCCTGGCTGGAACAGTTGATCGCTGAAAGCAGCGGGAAGCAGGGCAGAGGAATTGTTCCTGTTGATATCGAGCCATTGGCCGAGCCGGGCTCTTACAGTAGCGACCGCCTTTTTGTTTATCTTTCACACAATGGTAAACTTCGCGAAACCGTTAACGCCATCCGCGAGGCCGGACACCCTGCCATCACCTTATCCATTCCGGATGCCTACCGTCTCGGTACAGAGTTCTACCACTGGGAATATGCCATCGCGGTAGCCTGTTCCATTATTAAGGTAAACGCATTTGACCAACCCGATGTCCAGGACAACAAAACCCGCACGAAGAATAAAATCGCTGCCTATAAAGATTCAGGTAAGTTTGAACAGGAAACGCCGGTTTGGGAGAAAGGCGGAGTTCAGGTCTTCGGGCAAAACTTACCGGAGTTCAAAGACGCCGCCTCATTAGCAAAACTGGTCGATACTTTTCTGGCTCAGGCAAAAGCAGGCGATTATGTTGCCATAAACGCTTATCTTCCACGAAATGAAACCATGTTGAAACAGCTTCAAGCTGTCCGGAAGAAAGTTTTGACCCAAACGGGTCTTGCAACGACCCTGGGATTCGGGCCTCGCTTCCTGCATTCCACCGGACAGCTTCACAAAGGCGGTTCAAATCAGGGCGTCTTTTTACAGATTACCGCTGATCCCGATCAGGATCTGGATATTCCAACCCAGGGAATTACTTTTGGCACACTTGAAAAAGCACAGGCTTTGGGAGATCTTGAGGCGCTGCTTGCCAGAGGCCGCAGGGCAATCCGGGTTCACTTCTCCAAATTGAATTTGAGCGATTTGATGGATTAACAATTATCCTATCGCGATCACTTAGAGACGGAGCGTTTAACGTTCCGTCTCTTTTTTTGGAAAGGTTCATTTTTCGGAGAATAAAAATTTTTCTGGAACCGCGCTGGGCAAACCCCAAACAGATGGATTAGAATAAACAGAAACAATATTGATTTACAGGTAAGCTTCAATGGACAAAACTTTACACCAGATAAGACAATGCACCAACCCCAACTGCCAATTCCGATTTCCTGCCATTCCAGGGCAGCCCGGAGCCGGATGCTGCCCAAAATGTGGTGCGGCCACTGCTGTGGTAGAAGAAGCCTTTCCGAACCTCAAGCCCGAAGCCCATAACCTCAAACCTACGGGGCCCGAAGTGGAAGTCCTTCTGGACAATATCCGCAGCACCTTCAATGTAGGCTCCATGTTCCGCACCGCGGATGGCTCCCAAATTCGGCACGTTCACCTTTGCGGCATCACGCCCACCCCCCAGCACCCCAAAATTGCCAAAACCGGGTTGGGCGCAGAATTCAGCATTCCCTGGACCTACCATCTCAACGGGCTAACTGCTGTCAAAACCCTGAAAGAACGCGGCTGCCGTTTATGGGCCTTGGAAGGTGGAGACCAGGCCGAATCTTTATTCAGCACAACTGCCGATCTGTCCGGTCCGCCCATTTTGCTGGTCGTCGGGAATGAAGTGTCCGGTGTCGACCCCGGGATTCTTAACTTATGCGAAAAAACTTTGTGGATTCCCATGCGGGGAATTAAGCGTTCTCTGAATGTAGCTGTGGCTTTTGGCATCGCCACTTACTATCTTCGTTATACATCCCGGATCGGATCCACCGCAAAGGAACAATTTTGAAAGTTTTTCACCCCAATCGTTTTATATTCCCGTTACCGGAAGGCCATCGCTTTCCGCTTGAAAAATACCGCCTCTTACAATCCGCCCTGCTCCGGCAAGGTATTCTTTCACCCGAAGAATTGGTTGATGCCCCTCTGGCGACCCGGGAAATGATTACACTGGCACATACCGGCGCTTATTATCAGGCAGTTATGGAAGGCTCACTGCATCCAAAAATCATCCGCCAGATCGGCCTGCCCTGGAGCCCGGAGCTGGCTCAACGTGCACTGGCCACCGTCGGCGGTTCAATTTGTGCCGCGGAGGAAGCGCTCCATTCCGGAATTTCCGGTAATCTTTCCGGCGGAACGCATCACGCCCTGGCCGATCAGGGAAATGGATACTGTGTGTTCAACGATCTCGCTGTAACCGCCTTGTATCTCTTAAAAGAAGGGAAAGTCCGGCGTCTGGCAATTGTCGACCTGGATGTCCATCAAGGCAATGGAAACGCCGCCATTTTGGGCGATCATTCTGAAATCTTCATTTTAAGTATGCACGGGGAGAAAAACTACCCCTTCCGGAAAGTCCCTTCAACATTGGATATTGACCTGGCGGATAACACCGGGGATTTGGAGTATCTTTTCCGTCTCGACAGTGCTTTAACAACCGTTTTTGAATTCGAGCCGGAATTAGTGCTCTATTTGGCAGGAGTGGATCCACTGAAAGAGGATTATCTGGGAAAACTATCTTTAACGCTGGATGGAATTGCCGAACGCGACCGCATGGTCCTTTCAGCCTGCAAGGACCGGGGAATCCCCGTGGCACTGGTGCTAGGTGGTGGATATTCCAGACCCATTGAACACACGGTTCAGGCCCATCTGGGGACTTATGCGGCTGTGCGGGAAATTTACGGGACCCAGCCCAATGATTGAAATATTTCTATCGCCTTTTCAATAAGCCAAGCAAATATTTCCCGTATTGGTTATTCGCCAGCTTATCGGCCAACAATCCAAGCTGTGCCTCGTCAATATACCCCATCCGGTAAGCAATTTCCTCCGGACAGGAAATCATCAAACCCTGCCGGTCTTCAACTGCCTGCACAAAACTTGACGCCTGGAGCAGCGATTCGTGAGTTCCGGCATCCAGCCAGGCCACACCGCGCCCTAATATCCGCACCTGGAGCTGCTTCCGTTCCAGATAAATCTGGTTAACAGCAGTGATCTCTAATTCGCCCCGCGGGCCCGGGTCTAAATCCTTCGCGAACGATACCACTTGATTATCGTAGAAATAAATCCCGGGCACGGCGTAATTAGAGCGTGGCCGCTGTGGCTTCTCTTCCAGAGTCACGACTTCTTCACGGCTGTCCAGTTCAACCACACCATACCGTTCCGGATCACTCACCGAATAAGCAAAAATCATTGCCCCTTCCTGCAGTTTCGCAGAAATCCGCAGCGTATCGACCAGATCGGTCCCATAGAAAATATTATCCCCCAGGATCAAACATACCGGTTCTTCCCCAATAAAATCCTCTCCAATTAAAAATGCGTCGGCCAGGCCGCGTGGTTCAGTCTGTTCAGCATACGAAAACGCCAATCCCCACTGGCTGCCGTCTCCCAACAATCGTTTAAATGCAGGGAGGTCTTCTGGTGTAGTAATAATTAAGATATCCCGTATCCCCGCCAGCATCAACATCGAAAGCGAGTAATAAATCATAGGTTTATCATAAACCGGAAGCAATTGCTTACTCGTCGAAAGGGTTAAAGGATACAGACGAGTGCCCTTCCCACCCGCGAGAACGATCCCTTTCATGCTTCGCGCCCTTTTTGATCGGAATAGTTCGCCCGGATCCACTTTTCAAAGGCTTCATCCTGCACAATCGATTCCAGCCATCCCATGTGGCTGAGATACCAATTAACCGTCTTCCGCAAACCCGATTCCAGATTCTCTTTTGGTTCCCAGCTCAATTCACGCTGTATGCGGGAGATATCCATTGCGTAGCGCCGGTCATGTCCGGGACGGTCTTTAACAAATCGCATCAGATCTTTGCGCGGGGTGTATGGTGAATCGGGAAAAATTTCATCCAGAATGGTGCAGATTTGAGTTACGATTTCCAGGTTGGTTGGCTGGTTATTTCCTCCGATATTATAGGTTTCACCGGTCTCCCCTTTTTCAAGAATCTCGTAAATGGCTTCGCAGTGGTCTTCAACATACAACCAGTCACGGATCTGTTTTCCGTCTCCATAAATCGGCAGAGGCCTCCCCTGAAGCGCGTTCATAATGATCAACGGGATCAATTTTTCCGGAAATTGGTAAGGCCCATAATTATTTGAACAGTTCGAAATTGTCACCGGCAGGCCATAGGTATGGTAGTAAGCTCGAACCAGATGGTCACTGGAAGCTTTGGAAGCCGAATAAGGCGAATTTGGGGCATAGCGGGTATTCTCGTTGAAAGCAGGGTCTTCTGGCCCAAGCGTCCCAAACACTTCATCCGTGGAAACATGATGAAAACGCACCGGAGCTGTCTGAGAACCTTCTTCCAGCCAGACTTTTCGGGCCGCCTCCAGCAAAGAGAATGTCCCCATAATATTCGTCTGAATAAACTGTGCGGGGCCCAATATAGACCGGTCCACATGGGATTCTGCTGCAAAATGCACAATCGCATCAATATTGTTTTCCCTCAACAGCTTTTCAACCAGATTCTGGTCCAGAATATCTCCCTCAACAAAAATATGCCGGTCGGAATCCGGCAGATCGACTAGGTTTTCAGGATGCCCCGCATAAGTCATCGCGTCCAGATTTACAACCACACAATCCGGTTCTCTCTCAAGAGCATACCGCACAAAATTTGATCCAATAAATCCCGCACCACCTGTCACAAGAATCGATTTCATCTCTGAATTTCCTCTTCCCTTTTCCAAAATGTGCCACAGAGTGGCAGGCGACCATTCATCCCTCTGCAGAAAGACAAAAAATCAATCCAACAGCCTTAATTGTACATCATTCAAAATAATATGAACAATCGGGGTAATACAAAAAACACACTGAATTGGGGAATATTTTTTAACTGCTGATAGTGAACTGATACAAATTTCTTGACGGGATAGATGTACCCATGATAAACTTTTGTTGTTCGGGGGCGTGGTGTAGTGGCTAACATGCGGCCCTGTCAAGGCCGAGATCGCGGGTTCGAACCCCGTCGCTCCCGCCATAATAATCTGCTCATTTGAAGAGCAGATTTTTTTATAAACTTACAGTCGTCACCCATCTAACTTTTTGTCCATTTTAAAATGAATAACCAAAAGCAAATCGAGAAAAAGCGTTTGTGGATAGCACGAGGATTCATTTTCATCGTGCTTTTCCTTAATTTGCAGGCGGCTTTTCTTTTTGGTTTTTATCCCCATCGTTTTTCTCCCAGCTTCGAATTGCAGGGTCTGGTTGGCGCAACGGTCATCAAAGCAATTGCCGTTCTATTTTTTATGTGGAACATTCCCTATATCTTTGCCTGTGTCAACCCGGTCCGTTTCAAGATCTCTTTACTTGAAGCCATTTTCATGCAAGCCAGTGGCGTCATTGGCGAATCGATCATTCTGTTGCAATTATCGGCTTCTTTACCCGTTTTACAGCAATCTATCCAGCGGTTTATCCTGTTTGACACTTCGGGGCTGGTTGCATTACTTTTGGCCTTTCGTATCATCAACACCGGGCAAATAAGGACAGAAAAACATTGAATTTTGTGACGGAAAGCAAGTATTTTGCAGTTATCTCAGACACGCATAACAATGTGCAAAATACGCAGCGGGCATTGAATATCTGTCGGGGAAAATCTATTGATACCATCCTCCATTGTGGTGATTTCACATCTCCGGAAACGGTTAATTTGTTTGCTGGTTTTCAAATTATTCATGTAATCGGCAATGGAGATATCGCAGCTCAGAAAATCAATTCCAGCTTGATGGATTCGAATTCCCAATATTTTTCCGGATGGACTTTCGAAGGAAAAATTAATGAAATCTCATTGGCGGCAACGCATGGGCATCTTTCCGGAAAATTAGAGCAATTAGTCTACACGGGTCAGGCTCAATACGTTTTTTATGGACACACGCATCAAAAAAAAGATATGACCATTCGCAGTCGGCGGGTCATCAACCCGGGAGCTTTGGGAGGCGCTTACCGGGGCGACACCCGGTCTTTTTGCATCTTCAACATCAAATCCGCTGCGTTAGAATTCATAGAGCTGGATGATCTCCTGTGAATTATTCAGCTACAATATTCTTAAAGTAAATATCATCTTAAAATCCATTGCACAGGAATGAGCAGCTACTGAATAGGAGTCGGGGTGCTTAAAGATAATGTAATCAACGCATTTAATCTTCAGTTTGGAACTTATCCAGAATTTGTTGTCAGAGCGCCTGGCCGGGTGAACTTAATCGGTGAACACACGGATTATAACGATGGATTTGTCTTTCCTATGGCTATCGACCGCGCTGTTTGGATCGCTTTAAAACCGTCCGATTCACAAATTGTCTCGGTGCATTCCCTGGATTTTGCGGAATCGATTCGCTTCAATCTGGATTCGATCGAACATACGGACAAGAAATGGGGCGAATACATTAAGGGTGTGGCCTGGTCATTAATGCAGAACGGTTATCCGCTTCGCGGGTGGGAAGGATTTGTGAGTGGAGATGTTCCGCTTGGAGCCGGCTTATCCTCTTCCGCTGCGCTCGAACTCGCCACAGCGCGCGCATTCTCTGCCGTATCCCGTTTTCCCTGGAATCCCTCTCAAATGGCCCAAATCTGCCAGGCCGCAGAGAATCAATGGGTTGGCGTGAATTGCGGGATCATGGACCAGCTCATTTCGGCAGTCGGAATTAAAGATCACGCAGTGTTGATCGATTGCAGATCATTGGAATTCCAGCCTTTCCCCCTGCCCCCGGACACGACCATTGTGGTGCTCGATACCTCAACACGAAGAGGGTTGGTAGATTCTGCCTACAATGAACGCAGGCAGCAATGTGAAACCGCGGCAGATTTTTTCGGGGTTGGTGCGCTGAGAGATGTAACCCTTCAAAATTTCGAACAGAATGCCGGCGGCCTGGATCCCGTTGTTCAAAGACGCGCCAGGCACATTATTACGGAAAACATCCGCACGGTCAACGCTTCCGAAGCAATGAAAGCAGGGAACCCTCAGGTTTTGGGCGAACTGATGAATCAAAGCCACGAAAGTCTGAAAAATGATTTTGAAGTCTCCAGTGCTGCTCTGAACGATATTGTCAACAGTGCCAGAAAACAACCCGGTTGCTACGGTTCCCGGATGACAGGCGCCGGGTTTGGAGGCTGCGCGATTGCTTTGGTTCAAACGCCTGTAGTGGAAGAATTTACACAGAGCGTATGCAGTGATTACCACCAAACCACTGGCCTGACCCCCATCGTCTATCTCTGCCAGGCTTCCGATGGTGCCAGCCTGGAGAAAACAACGGAACCGGAATAGAACTCTTTTTAAACCGGATTTTTCCCGTTAAAAAATCTCTTCATCTAGAAGAGATTTTTTAAGGGGCTGTCCCAAAAGTAATTGGGACAGCACCCAAAAAAGTTAATATAATAGAGGGGATGAAAACACAAATCTTCAAAC
>JAHDQE010000023.1 GCA_018433975.1 Ornatilinea sp.
GAAGCTGGTCGGCGTCTGTCCGCTGGCGTAGCGCGTTTCGCCAAACGGCAGGTAGCGCAGCTCCCCGCTCAGGCTCCCGCTCGCGTCCGTCGTGATCGAGGTGCTGCCGAGGTGGTCCCCGAACAGGTACGACAGCGTCGTCCCCACCCGCATTGCCACCCGCTGGCTGCCCGCATAATAATATTCTACCCCCGTTGAGCCGCTGGTTTCAACCCGCCATTCGTAGGTGTTGCCGATGTAATACGTGGTAACCCCGCCCGCCACCGACTTAACCCGGTTCCCATCCCCGTCGTAGGTGTACTCTCCGACCGTCGTCTGGTTCTTCTCCACCGCCACCAGCCGGTTATCGGCGTCGTAGATCAGCTCGTAGCTGTCGCTGCCCACGTTCCGTTCGGTCATGTTGCCGTTCGCGTCGTACCAGTACTTCTGCACGCTGTCCAGGTGGGTCACCGCGTGGAAATGGCTGCTGTCCTGGTAGCCATAGCTCACCCCGGCCTTGCTGCTCAGGTTTCCGGTTGTGGCGTCGTAGGTATAGCTTTCGTTGTAGAGTCCACCCGTTCCTCCAACCACACCCACAGCGGTCAGGTGCGCCTGCCGTGGACAGGCTGTCATCTATGGCTTAGGATACAAAACCTCGAACGCACCAGTCTGTGCGTCAATGGCGATTTCAAAGATTGTATACCACCAGTCGTCGCGATAATTATCATAAGAAACATCCCAAACATTGCCCTTTGATCCCATCGCTATCGCAGTGATTTTACAGTCGTTCTCATATTTCAATCGCTTTTCAGCCCCACCATTCTTTTCCGCGATCAGTATCGCTTCCTTTGCCGAGATTTGAAACTGTGTCAGGTCAAGCGGTTCCCATTTGTTGGTGTTGGGAGTATATTCCCCTTTAAAGGTTATTATATCGTGATTTGATGGCGTGATAAAATTACGGTATTCTACGCGGGTTTCTTCCTTCCCCGTTTGAATCACCTTAAAGGAATATAATTCTCCCTCGCCAAAGAGGCCTTGTTCAATCTCAGCACAATTCATCCTGAAGTACATATAGTATACATTCTGCTCTTCAAAAGGCTCCTGCCAGGCTTGTTCATACAGGGCTTGCGCAACGCGGAAGTAATCTTCCTGGCTCCAAGATGCCGAATCTGTATAAGGGAATGGGGTGGGAACCGCCTCGGAAGTGGTCGTAATCAACTTGAAGATATCCGTGTCTCCTCGGTCGAGCGACTCAGGGAGGGTTGCTGGATCGATGGTGTAGTACCGATACTCAAAGTTTTCCTCTGACTCACTGCGGTTATCCAACCAATACTGACAACTCATCATTATGCTCATCACAGCCATCAAAACAAGCAGCACAAACTTTTTTCTGGATTGAATTACCCTGTGGATCTTCTCCTTCTCAACAATTTCATTTATTCTAATCATTGGATTCCTCTCCATAATTATCTGCCCACTCTTCCAGGTAGTCCAGATCGTCCATTGTAACACCTTCCGGCAGTTCCCATCCTATTAGGTGCAGAACTTTCATGTCCTGCACATATTTCTTCACCATCAAAAACCAATAACTATCAAGGCCGGCTGCCTGGGCGCGAAGACCCCCTTGAGGCCAATTTCCGGCAATGAAATCACCCAACTTTTTGCCACTGCTTACAGCTCCTGTTAAGGTCTCAAGTGCATGCTCCGATTCGAATCCACCATTTTGAGCCAGCGCCGCCACAATGACCAGATCCTGTGCAGAACACCCTGGACAAGCGTTTTGTGCATTTTCGATTCTGGCCTGCATTACCCCCACTGCAACATCTGAATCATACGGAGATCCGCTGAAGCCATAGGCGCTAATCCATCCCTCCTCTACCTGAGCTGGACCGAAGCCCGACTCAGGAGAAAATAGATCACCATGTGCGGCGAAAGCTGCTAGATGATCCCCTGCTACTCCTGAGAATTCGCTTTGCACAGCCAGACCAGCAGCAACCTCAATTGAAGCCCGTATCCCGATCCATAATTGCTTCAGCACGGATGATACCTACTAAATCAGGGGATAACCCGATGGCAGCAGCACCCTTATAAGCAGCATAAACACTAATGGCCCATTTAGCTATTGTACATTGGGGACAAAGGGGGCCATGCCCAGATGGGTCATTATATCCAACCGGGTTGTTTCGAACGTAGCAATAGCGATCCCAGTCAAGCACATAATATGGGTCAGGTATTTCCGTATCTGGTTGAGTCCACCTTCCCAGCGCACTGTCATACCACCTCGCCCCGTAAAAATACAGCCCAATCTCAGCCTCCTCCCGCTGTCCGGTATACCGGAAGCTGGTCGGCGTCTGGCCGCTGGTGTAGCGCGTCTCGCCAAACGGCAGATAGCGCAGCTCCCCGCTCAGGCTCCCGCTCGCGTCCGTCGTGATCGAGGTGCTGCCGAGGTGGTCCCCGAACAGGTACGACAGCGTCGTCCCCACCCGCATCGCCACCCGCTGGCTGCCCGCGTAATAATATTCTACCCCCGTCGAGCCGCCGGTTTCAACCCGCCATTCGTAGTAACTGCCGATGTAGTATGTGGTAACCCCATTCACCACCGACTTGACCCGGCTCCCATCCCCGTCATACCAGTAATTGGCCTGCTGTAACGGTTCCGGTGGTGCTTCTGTGGGCAGGGCCGTGGCGGTGGGTGTGGCGGTCGGGGTAGGTGTCTGGGTCGGCGTAGGAGTCTCGGTCGGGTCCTGGGAAGAACTGAAGTTCCCGCCCCCAAAATCGTCGGCGATGCTGCTGCTGGCATCGAACCACAGCCCGATGTAACCGCCGTCGTCGTAATGCGGCCAGGAACTGATGTCACAGGTTCCCAGCAGGTTCCCGTTCTTGTAAGCTCCAACCGTGCCGTCGGCCTCGGCCCGCGCGCCGAACTGGTCCCCGTTGGCAAAGGTGGCCGAAATGCCGTTGCCGCACAGCACGGCACCCTGCGAAGAATCGTAAGTGCCGATCAATATTTCCTGCGAGGAGGGGTCGTAAAACACTTCGAGGAACCCGTCGTCCAATTGGGCGGAGGATTGTGATTTCAAGATCAGCCCGATCTCTTCCGAATTGGTGTCAATCTGCGTCATTGTGATGTAGGCTTCCTGATCTGCATTGTAAGATTGTGCGTTCCACAGGATCTCGCCGCCCTGCCCCACCACCAGCTGGTTGGAGCTGACGCTGTACCCGCTGGTTTCCGCCGACCAGTTGCTGCTGAGCGTGCTGCCGACCTGGTTGAAATTATCCAGGATGGGAGTCTCCAGGGCCATGCTGCGGCTGCCTGTTCCGGCACGGTTCAACACCGCCTGGACTTTCGCTCCTGCCCGCACCGGCCCGGCCGGGGGGTGCAGAGGGGCCTTCCATGCCGCCGGCAGGTAAGCCCCTGCCGTAGAGGACTGTCCGCCGCCCCCTTCCACCAGCACCAGATCGTCAAAGAAAAGATCAAAGCTGTCCTGCGGTCCAAACATGCCAAACTCGATCCGGATGCTGCTCGTGCTGGGGGTGAAGGTCATTTCCCCCTGATCCCAGGTGTTTTGCGAAACGGTTTGGTGGATGTTGTTAATGCTCTCCGCAATGCTCCAGTCCGAATTCACGGCCCGGATGCAGTCGTAGCCCCACTGGCTGCCGCTGAAACTGGTCCATTTGTACCCTAAGTACAGCGTATAGGTCTGGTTCGGGGTGACCGAGATCCATTCCGAATTCGCCATCACCCCGCCGCCCGTTTGGATGCGGATCGAATAGCTGCCCGAGGACGCGTCCGTATTGGTGCGGTTCGCTTCCGTAATGTTCGCCCAGGGAGAAACGCTTGTCTCAAAATCGCCGTTCGAGAGCAGGTTGCTTGGAACGGGCGTGGTTGCCGTGGGGGTAGGTGTGGTTGTCGCTGTGGGAGTGAGAGTAGCCGTAGCTGTGGCCGTGGGAGTGGCCGTCTCGGTCGGCGTGGGGGTTTCGGTGGGGGAGGGCTGCCCGAGAGGCACCACTTCCACCAGCCGGTTATCGGCGTCATAGGTCAGCTCGTAGCTGTCGCTGCCCACAATCCGCTCGGTCATATTCCCGTTGGCGTCGTACCAGTACTTCTGTACCCCGTCCAGGTGGGTCACCGCGTGGAAATGGTCGCTGTCCTCGTAGCCGTAGTTCACCCCGGCCTTGCTGCTCAGGTTGCCGGTTGAGGCGTCATAGGTATAGCTTTCATCGTAAAATCCCCCCGTGCCCCCGGTGGTGTAGCCTTGTGTCAGCCGGTAGACTGAATCGTAGGTGAAGGTCTGCGATTGCGGCCCCGCCAGGTCATCCGCGATCCCGGTCACATTCCCCACCGGGTCGTAGCTGTAGGTCAGGTCCTGCAGGGTGTCCGGGTAGAGGGCCGTCCCGCTCTGCACCGCGGAGAGCCGCCCCTGGGTGTTGCCGTTCTGCAGCACATAGGCCGGGTCATCCCAGTTGAAATAATCATAGCTGGTCTGGATGCCGTTCCCCAGGGAGCGCAGTTCCACCCGCCCGGAGGCATCGTAGCTTGTACCGGTGACGTAATTGTCTGTTCCGGTCACGGTTTCCAGCAGCATGCGGTAATCGTAGCTGTAGGTCACCGTTTCGCCGTTGTCGTTCTCCCCGTTGTTCCCTTCGGGGTAGGTCATCGCGGTCACCATATCTGCCGAGTTGTAAGTCCACGAGGTCTTGAAACTGTCGCTGGTGCCGATGGTCTTCACTTCGTCCACCGCGCGGCCGCGGAGATCATACTTCCAGGTTGTGCTCCCGGAGGCATCCGTCATCCCGGTGCGCTGCCCGATGCCGTAATTGCCGTTGGTGGTGTCGTCGTAGGTGTAAGTGACGCCGCTCTGCGTGCAGCTTCCGCTGTAGGTTTTACCGGTCAGGCGGTTGAGGTCGTCGTATGCCAGGGTGGATATACAGCCTTTGGCGTCGGTTTGGGTCACCAGATTCCCCAACGCATCGTAACTGTAGGACCAGCTCCCCATATCGGGGTCGTCCATCGCGGTCTTGCGCCCGGCCAGGTCGTATTCCAGTGAAGTCTGCGCCCCGCCCACGGTGGCATCCGTCAACCGGCCCGCCCCGTCGTAGGCATAGGTCACCCCCGGCCCGTCCGCCGGGTCCACTTCCAGCACCCGCGAAAACACATCGCTGTAGGAGATTGTGGAGTGGTTCGATACATCCGTCACCGTGGTTTGGAGCTGGTTGTTGACGATCGCATAACCGGTGGTGGTGAAGGTCTGGTCCGGTGCGTAAACGATCTCCGCCCTGCCCAGGACGTCGTATTCGGTATAGGTGAACGGTGCGGGAATGGAGGCATACCCCCCGGCCGGCCAGGACCAGGCGGTCACCTCCCGCCAGACACCGCTGGCGTAGCCGTCCTCATAGGGGATGGTCTGGCGGGTAACCTGTCCGTATGCATCGTAATCATAGCTCACCAGGATATCCGGATGGCTGGCGTCGGTTCCCCGCAGTACGGATTGCAGCAGCCGTCCGGTGCCACCGTAATATTTGGTGCTGGTCTGGCTGGTGGAGGCATCGATCTTCCGTGTGATGTCCACCTGGAAAGGACTGCCGTTGGTGGCGAAGTTGTTGTCGTAATAACTCAGCGCGATGGTTGCCGCTCCGGCCGTGCTGTCCCCCGGCCGCCAGATCCCTGTCATCCGCCCAAAAGCATCGTAAGAGGCCGTGGTCACCTGCCCGTTCGCGTCGGTCTCCGTCAGCGGCACGCCAAGCGCGTAATCGTAGGTCCAGGTCATCGGGGGGTGCGATTCCGGGTTGGTCTCGCTGATCGGATAAGTGTGGAATCCCGAATCATACACAGAGGTGGTGGTCTGCCCTCCGCCGGATGCCAGCGCGGAGGCGGAACCTTCCGTGGTGTACTGGGTGACCGCGGTGGGGTTTCCCCAACTGTCGTAGGTATAGGTCACGTCCTGGTATCTTGGGTCCGTGTAGTTCGCGCCCGCGAAGCGCAGCAGGGTCCGCTGTGCGGTAACCACGCCCGCATGGCTGGATGCCGAACTGTACGTGCAGCTTCCGGAATCGTAGCAATTAACGTTGTCGTAGAACCTGAAGGTGCGCCCGACCAGATCGGCATCGCTTTGGGATACGCCGCCATCCGGGGTGGCATAAGTTTCAGTTTTGTACGGCAGCCCCACCAGATACTCCGTGGAGGAGGTAATCCGGTAGGTCGAATAATCCGCAGCCGTGATCTGGTAGGCGTCCCATCCGGTGGGTTCCCAGGCAGAAATGGTTTGCAGGGTCAGGTTGCCGTAGCTGTCGTATTCGTTTTCGGTGCGGGTTGCCAGCCACTTCCCGCTGGCCTCATACTGGTAGCTCTCTGTTTCCGTCAGCCGGCTCCAGATAATTTTCAAACCGGTGTATAGATAGTCCGGAATCCGTGGACGGACGGAGGGAGTGGTTCGGGTATCCATCACAAAATTCTGGGTGAGGGAATAAATTTTTCCTTCATTGTATTCGTCCAGCCAGATTGCACCGGTGCTCACATCGGCGGTAAAGCCGATCCCATTAACACTGCCGGATCCTAATGGCAATACATACTGGCCGGTATAAGATGCCAGTTCATCTCCGCTCTCGGAACAGGGTCGCATCTCTCCTTCTTCATCCCGGCAGATCTGGTCGCGCGCCCATACTTTGGCCACCAACTGGCCGTTGTCTGCGGTCAGCATCAGCACATACCAATCCCCGGGTTTGAAGATATCCGCAGAGATCAATTGCCCTTGATCGTTACCATTAAACCAGCCTTTAATCCCGGAAGTTGTACTCACGCTGATGCCAAACCCGACATTGTTTTTTGTCAGCTTCAACACCGCTTCCGTCTCACCGGTTTCTTCATCATCATCTACTTTAAACTGTACAACCACCGATTCCCCGGCGTCAATTGTATTGGAGCTCCGATTCAATAAACCAGTTTCAAGTATTTCCTGAGTATCAGGATCGACTATGACTTTAACTTTAGCCGCCATGTCACCATTCGCCCGCCAGGGAGTTAATTCTCCTGAGGAAAGAGTCCAGTTGGCACTGTTGAAAGTATCAAAGGAGTCCCGGAAATCGGAAGTCCCTACCATCGAGGCGGATACCTGACCTTTCCGGCCGTCATCCTGGTAATACCAGTTCGTGGTCACCCGGCCGTCCGGCGCCACCTCACGCACGGCAGCGTTGCCGCGGTATTCGGTATAAGGGTCTGTATACGGATGGGGTCCATTAGCAGCAATTGAATTCCCTTCATCATTCATCGCAGCCCCATCATACGTGTAAGTGAACACATCTTCCACACCGGTCACTTCATCCATAACCCGTCTTTCGGTCACCCGGTAAATCGTAGGTAACAGTTTGATATAGAATTTCCTTACCGGGCACATCGTGTCACAGTGGATGACAAATTTCAATTCACGTACCGAAATTGTTGCAGGTAAAACCAGAAAAGCATCTGCCCAATTTGGACCGTTAAGGATGGGATCGCCATTGATCAACATCCAGGTTCCCCCGTTGATTTCGTCGCCGTGAGTCCAGATAATCCCATCATTCTTAATACCCATCTGGATTACATTCATATCATCAGAATCATCGGGACGTGCGCTTGCATAGTACAACTTACCGGGTTGGACCCACCGGTTTATATCTGTCATGTTCCAGGAAGCATTCCCGGTAACTCTCAAACGAAAATCTTGACAATTAGCATTGTACCAATGGAGAGGATCATAATCCGGGCTGCCGCAGGGCTCTCCGGGTTCTCCAAAATTATCTGCAGATCGGAGGCCATCAACCGACTCAATCTCATACCACGGCCGGGCAGGCAAAGGGTCTCCTGTGGTTGCATCGGGGGCAGCTTCATAGGTATATTCCACCCGCCCGCCGTAGCCGTTCTCGGCTGCCGTCAGGTGCATATTGTCGCCGTATTCGAAGGTTGTTGCGGGCAGAGCGGTCGTTCCCCCCAACCCGTCCGGCACCGTTTCCTGCACCCCGAGCAGGGTCAGTGTGGGTACATTCGGTTCATTCGGATCACCGCTCCATTTATACCCCGGGAAGATATGATCGGATTCCTGGGTCGCATAGATCAACTCGTAACTGCGGATGGTCTCAAATTCGCTGGCTTCGGTAGCTTTGTAGAGGATGTGGATGGCCTTCAAACGTTTCCTCGAAAAGAATTTGCGGCTGTCATTGGTGTACCAATTTCCATCATAATCATATCGCTGTTCGTTTTCCAATTCGATCCGGTAGCGCCCATTGGAATAGTTGATCGCCACGGGATATACCGCCATATGGTGCCAAAAATCTCCTTTCTCAAAGAGATTATCAATCTCTTTGCCCTCTCGACCATACTCGTACGTAATTTCCTCCCCAAATTTATTCTTAGCTGTGGTCAGCGACCAGCGCCAGGCTCTTTGAACAACATCACCCTCATCGTTGAGGGTCGGGTAGGTAACTTTATGTTGGAAAAGATAGGTGTTTCCTTCCTTATCCCATATGGTAAAACCCTCCGTTGAAGAGATAAACTCTATCCGCCAGAAGGTCTCTGAATCGGTGTGATAATATTCATCAGCTCCTTTAAGAAGCACATACGATGCTCCATTCATGTTGAGCACCCAGGTGTCATCATCGGTATAATCCAGCGACCCCCGGGTATTCCTCTCGATATATGGCGTATCCAACGACCACCCTTTGCCTACCCAGGAGGCTTGAGTGCGCAATTTACCTTGGTCAACCACCTGGCTGCTGTAGCTCAGGTTCAGGCTGGGCTGGAACCCGCCCGGCCCGGCCGGCAGCTCCAGCGGGAGTCCGTAGGTTGCCGCGCCGGTAAAATTCGAAATCTGAAAACCTTCAACTCCCGGGATCACAGGAGCCAGCGCCTCACCCTCGTCAAAATCGAACACGGTGAAGTGGTCCGTCCAGGCTGTCAGGACGTTGTTTTCGTGGTCGGTGTAGGTCTGGACCTCTTTCCATTCCTGCGTTTCTTCGTCAAAATATTGCAGAGCCAGGTCCTTCCCGCTGAATTCTTCGGGGTCAAAAGCAACCTCAATGGTGACACATTCGGAGAATTGACTGACCTCGGCTTTGGTTTCCTGGCTTTTGGCCACTATTTCGAAAGTATGCTCGGAAAGGGTGTATGGCAGCTTCTCCAAATCGGGTTTACGGACCTGCACTTCCAGTGCCTCACTCAGAGCTTTTTCAGGGAAAGTGATCTTCACCTGCCCGTTGAGCGCCGAAACCCGCGCCCCGCTCTGTTTGACCAGCGCCGCCTGTTCCTCGCTTTTCAGATCGATTTCCTCCAACGAGGCCGGTTCGGAAGGCGTTTCGGTTGGTTTGGCCATCTCGGTTGGCTCGGTTGTTTCGGCAGGCGTGGTCGTCGCGGCAGGAGTTTCCGCATCAGGAGGTGTAGGGGTCGGTTTTTCGTCAATGACCTCGTTGGTAGCAGTGGGTTTAACCACCGCGCCATCTTCCGGAGGTGTAGCCGTCTGAGTAGTTTCTTGTTTGGGCTCCGGTTGCGTTTCGCTCAAAGTCGGGACCGGCGTATCCGTTGTCTGTATGCCGGAAGGCACTGCAAGCGTGGATGTCACCGTCGATGTGGGCAAATCCTGCTGGAGCAGTCCCCCGCTGGACTCTTCAAGCACAACGGTTTCCGCTTCATGGTTTACAAAAGAAGAGCTGGCAGCCAATGCCGGGCTCACGGATTGAAAAATGACAGAAAATGCCAGCACAAAATTCAATATGAATTTCATCGTACCCCTCCGGATTGTGTTGTTTTTGAAAAGCTGGTCGTGAACTCCCCCTGCTTTTAAATAGTTACACCCTGATAACTATATGGATAATATTATAGAGAAGCTTGGAAAAATAAATACTAAATATGGGCGTAAAATTCAAAAAAAGTAATGAAGATCACATCATCGACAAACAAATATCACAAATCCAGATAACCTATTGCATTAAAAGAACTTTTGTTCTACAATAAAATCCAGCAACAACCTAAAGCTGGTAGCCGATAGGTTGGGTTGAGCATACTTTGCGAAACCCAACATTTCGCTATTAGCGTGAAAATACGGATGATTAAAGAGAAACCCACAGATCGATTGTCTTCAAGCCGAGAAAGCCACCTCGCTCTGACAACAGAAACACGATCCCTGAAGAAGAAGCATCGCTGACTTATAAGAGTATGATACTCTGCTTTGAGATAAATTTTTTATCCTCACGCCAAGGCGCAAAGCACGCCAAGAAATACTTTTAAAAATCTTTGCGATCTTGACGGCTTTGCGTGAGATTAATCGAACCCCACACTCACTACAGAAGTATGACCATGAGAAAGAATATATCAACTTCACAAGAAAAGGAATTGTTCCGAATTGTCTCACAAAAAAAATCAAATCCCCGGAAGAGGTACTGGCTTTAAAGTGTCGTTGCGAACCGTCCCGCGCTTTTGGCGGGGCGGTGTGGCAACCTCCCTGCCCCTTTATTCAGGGCACCCCCAGAAGCAGCGCGCCACTCCAGCATTATTGCGCAAAAACTTCGCAGCCCTAATATCTTTGCGTGAGAAAAAAAAATGTACCTGCAAGGAAAGAAATTGTTTCGAATTATTTCGCAAAAACAACACACACTCCCCTTATGTCATTGCGAACGAGCGGAGCGAGTGCGGCAATCTCCAAAAAATAAAAACGCATCCCCCTCTCGTAACATGTCACTTTGCATGAGAAAATACCAACCTCAAATGAAAAAGAATTTGTTCCGAATTGTTCCACAAAAAAAAAAACAAATCGATGCACATACCTTTTGTGCAAAAAATCTTTATGGCCTTAGCATCTTTGTGTGAGTTTAATCAAACCACCTCACTCTGGAACGACAACACGATACCTGAACAGGAAGAATCTCTGACCTCTCGGGAACACGACGCTGTAACTTTGAGAAAAACCCTTAAACTCACGCCAAGGCGCAAAGCGCGCCAAGAAATGCTTTTAAAAATCTTTGCGATCTTGGCGGCTTTGCGTGAGAAAAAAAATGTACCTGCAAGGAAAAAATTTGTTCCGAATTGTTTCACAAAAAAAACAAATCCCCACTCGCTGGTCTTCAACGCTGGTTCTCCATGCGTCGTTGCCCCCTTTATTCAGGAGACTCCTCCGGAGCAGCACGCCACTTCAGCGTTATTGCACAAAAACCTTTGCGGTCTTGGCGGCTCTGCGTGAGATTAATCAGCCCCCTTCATTTAAGCAGCAGCAACACAATGCCCGAAAGAAAATCTCCGATTTATGTTTTAAAAACCTTTGCGACCTTAGCGATTTTGCGTGAGATGAATCGGACCCCACACGCACCATAGAAGTGTGACTACGAGAAAGAATATATCGACTTCGCAAGGAAAGGAATTGTTCCGAATTGTTTCACAAAAAAACAAATCGAATCCTGTCCGGAAGCCTCGCCCCATCTTGAAAAAAAACGCGACTTCCATTCACGAAGTCGCGTTTCTCCAATAACCCTCTTTGACCCGGCGCAGATCAAAGAAGCGTTGAATAAGTCACACCTTTTCTATTTTAGTGAACCAGCGCCTCTTTTACAAGACCCAAAACGGAATGAATAGCTTCAGGCAGCGCCTCCGCGTCTTTTCCACCGGCCTGGGCCAGCGTGGGGCGCCCGCCGCCGCCGCCGCCCACCATTTTAGCGGTCTTGTTAACCAGCTCACCGGCGTGCAGCCCCCGCTTCAGCAGATCCTCCGTCACCGCCGCGATCAACATCGGCCGTCCGTCAATCACACTCCCCAGCACCACCACCCCGCTGGGGTACCGCTCTCTAAACCGGTCTGTCATCTGGCGCATCGAATCCAGGTCCGCATTGGGCAGCACAACCGATAACACCGGCACACCGTCCACTTCGGGTACATTTTCAAAATGATGCTCAAACTCGATCCCCACCAGCTTCTGCCGCAGTTTCACGGCCTCTTTATGGGCATGGTCCAGCTCTGTCAGCACAGTCTCGGTCTTTGCGGGCAAATCTTCCGGCGTGCACCCCAAAAGTCGGGACGCACTTTTCAGCGCGTGGAAGCGTTTCTGCACCACTTCATAAGCCTTCTCACCGGTCACCGCCTCAATCCGGCGCACTCCTGCTGCCGCACTGCCCTCGCTCGTGATCAGGAAAAGCCCAATATCACCCGTGTTATCCACATGGGTCCCGCCGCACAGCTCATAAGAGAACACGTCCTCATCTCCGATGGTAATCGTGCGCACCACATCGCCGTACTTCTCACCGAACAGCGCCATAGCGCCTTCCTGCATGGCCTGTTCACGCGGTTTCAACTGGACATTCAGGTGGTAATTTCGCAGGATAGCCTGGTTCACACCCTCTTCCACCTGCTCCAACTCCGCTTCCGTCATCGCCTCGGGATGCGTGAAGTCGAACCGCAAACGATCCGGTGCCACCAGCGAACCGGCCTGCCGGGCATGATCGCCCAGCACCTTGTGCAGCTCCGCGTGCAGCAAATGGGTAGCGGTATGGTTCCGCATGATGCTCATCCTGCGCTGTGCGCTGACCGCCGCCACAGCAGGATCGCCCACCTTGGGTGTGCCCTTGATCACTTTACCAATATGCACCACCATTCCGGCCGCCGGCTTGCGCAGCTCTTCCACCGCAATCTCCCAGGCTGGGGCACCCGCGGACCGGATCGTTCCCTGATCCGAAACCTGACCACCGGCCTCAACATAGAAGCTGGTCTTGGGCAGCACAACCTCAACCGGGTCCCCTTCCGAAACTTCGGAAACCGGTATGCCGTCCTTCAAGATCGCCAGAACGGTGCCGCCGAGTTCAATCTGGTTGTAGGGATCATACTCCACGCCCGCTTCGGTCAGCTTTTCTTCCGCGATCAGGTCTTCCAGCAAATTGCGGTAGAGATCAACATCTTCGCCGCCCATCTGTCCAAAAGCTTTTCCCGCGCCGGATACCAACCGGTGATCTTCCATCGCCTGCCGGAAACCCGCTTCATCAACTTCCAGGTTGCGTTCGCGGGCAATATCCCGGGTGATTTCCAGAGGCAAACCGTGCGTCCCGTATAAATCGAAAGCCAGTTTCCCGTCCAAGGTTTTCTTTTCGGTCTTTTCTACCTCGTCCAGAAGCTCATTTAAGTGGCTCAAACCGGCTTCAACCGTGCGCTGGAAGCGTTTCTCCTCGCGGGTCAGGCTGTCCAGGATGATCTTCCGGTTTTTCTTGAGTTCGGGGTAGGCTTCCCCATAATTCTCAATCACCGTCTCCGCCACATCTGCCAGGAAAGGCTCGTTCAGACCGATCTTGGTACCGAACCGCGCCGCACGCCGTACGATCATCCGGCAGACATAGTTCCGCCCGGTATTCCCCGGGATCACGCCGTCCGCGATCAAAAATGTTGAAGCCCGCGTATGGTCACCGATTACCCGGTACGGTGTAAAGTTCTCTTCCCGCTGTGCGTCGGTGTGCCCGGCCAACTTCTGCACTCTGTCCAGAATCGGGGTAAACAGATCGGTACGGTAGTTTGAGGATTTCCCCTGAAGCACCGCGGTGATCCGTTCGAATCCCATTCCCGTATCCACATGGCGGGCCGGCAGCGGTTGCAGGTCTTTCGGGCTGAAGCGGTTATATTGAATGAACACCAGGTTCCACAGCTCTAAAAATCGGGAGCAGTCGCCGTTCACGCCGCACACATGGCCTTCAACGCCTTTTTTGTTACAGGCATCTTCGCCCAGGTCAATGTGAATCTCGCTGCATGGACCGCACGGACCGGTATCGGCCATCTCCCAGAAATTCTCTTTCCGTCCAAAGTAAAGCACATGGTCCGGATTGATCCCCGGCTGCTGCTTCCAATAGGTTGCCGCTTCCTCATCCGTATCAATCTCACCCTGCTCATCCTTGAAGCAGGTCGTCCACAGGTTGCTTTTATCCAGGCCCCACACCTCGGTCAGCAGTTCCCAGGCCCAGGAAATGGCTTCTTTCTTGTAATAATCGCCGAATGACCAGTTGCCCAGCATCTCAAAGAAAGTATGGTGGGAATCATCCCGGCCGACATCATCCAGATCATTATGTTTCCCGGCAACCCGCATACACTTCTGCGAATTTGTTGCCCGGGTATAGGGGCGCTGGTCGGTTCCCAGAAACACGTCTTTAAATTGAACCATGCCCGCATTGGTGAACAACAGGGTTTGGTCTCCACCCGGAACCAGAGAAGAAGATGGCACAAAAGTATGCCCTCTTTCAACAAAAAAATCGATAAAGGATTTCCGGATCTCAACGCCTGTCCAAGTTTTCTTCATACCTGCTCCTGTAATGTAGCTTAATAAATGACTTGCCAATGATTCCATCATCTGGAAAGTAAATTATAAAGGATGAATCTCGCTCTAGCAATAAAACAGGCGCTCTACAATATGAAGAAGCGCCTGTTTCAAGCTGTTTAGGATATGTCTGACGATCAGATCAGCGGGAAACTGCCATTTTCACCACTTTTCCGTCCTGGTCAAAAGTTACCCGCGCGTAATGCTGGTGGACATGCTGGGCAACCTGGACTTGCTTGCTGACGGTCACCAGCACCCGCCCATTTTTCTCAACCTTCTGAGATTTCTCTCCCGCCGGCGCTGTGGCTGTGCTGCTTTCTTCTCCCGGCAGTTCCCCGGGAAATTCACTCACAAAGATCTCCGCATCGTCCAGCCCCGGCAGATAGGGTTCAACAATTTCTTTCACTTCAATCAGCATCTCACTCGACAACCGTCTGGGGACGCATTGGTCGCTGTCCTGCCGGTCACAAACCGTTTTCACTTCCAGGTTTTTGTATAGCCGGAAGCCTTTTTGCTGTGACGCGTAAACGCCATCATAACTAGCCAGAGGATCACCGTACAGGACGAACGAAATCAAAGTCTTTTGGTCCTCGCCGTCCAGAAAGCCCTGCGTTTTCTCCATCTGGCGCACCATTCCAATCTTGGCTTTCATCAACGCTTCTCCCACCGGGACACCTTCTCGGATATAGCGCCAGAAGAGGTTACCCAACAGGTCCGCGCCGATCAGTGGGGTATTCACCGACCCGTATGCGATGCAGGTGGAAGAAACCACCCCCATCGTGCCCAGAGAAATAAACTTGAGGGTCAGCGAGTCGTCTTCGGTCTTCTTAAGGATGTGCCCGCCATAACAGGCTTCCGAGAAGACGATTTTAGGAGCCTTGCCATTCTTTTGCAAATCCTTGGGGCTGAGTGCCACCGGATAATCCGGCCCCGGATAGGGTTCGGATACATCCCGCTGTCCGTACCATTCTCCGCTGTCTACCAGCCCGTGCAGGTTGTAATATCCCAGAGCCGATTCGGTAACCTTTTTCCCGTCAAAACTGCCGGAGACCTCCGGAGGTGAAACCAGCAAAGTGTGCCCATCGCCAACCGGACGGTAGACCGCCAGCGAGGAGCGCCTCCACACAGAGGCCGTATACCCAAAGTTAGGTGATTTGCCAAAGGTGAACCAGCCTTGCAGCAAAGCAAAAATAAACTTCCACCAATACACTGGAGCCAGATATTCACTCCACCAGTCTTTTTTGACGTTACCTTGTTGGTGGAACCGGATCGTATTGCGAAGCTGGGCCAGAAGGAGCCCGGCGTCTTTCCCGCCTTCTCCGGGGAGTCTGCCCACAGGCCATTCGGTCACAAAATAATTTCCATCCAGCGTCCCATAAGGGTTGTCCGAATAGACTTCCTGGTCAATATCATCCGTCGGGTTCGGGAGCTTATGGAATGGGACCACATCCGGCCCGCCCACAATCAATAAGGCACCGATCATTGCGCCTTTTTTCGCCAGCGATTGGTCGAGGTCCACCAGCGAAAGCTTTAATTTCCAGGGATCCACCACATCCGTTGTGGAAACACCTAGCCCATTCGTAAACTCCACATCATCCGGGCAATACACGACCGCGCCCCACCCATCGCGTTTCCGGATTTCTTCCGCGAGCAGGTTCATTTCCTTATTAATGATGGATCGGGTTTGTCGGCCGTATTTCTGTTCCAATCCAATCTGAGAAGAGAAGATTACATACATAGGGAAACGGTTATCCGCCTGAGATAGTGCCGGCTGCTTGAGCTTCTTTGCCAGTTTTGCAAAGGCTTTTTCAACCGAGGCCCGGGTTTCTTTTCGTTCTTCGGGAGTAATAACTTTTTCTTGGGGCTCAGGCACTTCCACTTCCGCCGGTTCGGCTGCCGGCAGAACAGCTTCTTCCTGAAATTCCTGATTCATCAGGAACGGCTTTGGATCGATGTCAACAGGTTCTTCCTCTTCTGCAACAGAGGTTTCCATCTCAAACGGGGGAATTGCAGTCGGCGTCTCAACCGGATTAGAGCTTTCATCCCAATCCGCTACCGCTTCAACTGGTTCCGCCGGTCCAGCTTCCCCGCCGGATTCCTGTCTTGGTTCTTCGACAGGTTCTTCTGCGACATCTGCTTCTTGTTCCGGCTCTTCCACCGTCACAATTTTCCCCTGTGGCAGCGTATTCCATCCCAAAACAGATGCAACTTCCGCCGGAACCGGCAGGTCAAAGTAAATTGCAAAGGTTTCCGGCCAGAGCGGGCGGTAGCGGAAATCATTTCCCCAAAGCCGCCGCGGCACCTGTCCGGTAGCATCCTGCGCCACACATTCATGCAGCAGGCTGACGGCTCCGGTTTCATCACCCAGCTCAATTTTCGCTTCCGCCAGTCCAAGCAGGAACTGCAAACAGCCTGGCCAGCGCTTGTGATAAATCTCCGCCAGGTTTTTAACCGTGATCGCATCCTGTGTGATGAGATTCAACTTCAGATGAATCACCGCCGGCAGCGGGAAATCCGGGTTTTGTCCCAGGACTTTGTATAGCTTTTGTTGAGCGCCTTCATAATCTTCGCCGGAAATATCCTGTCCAATCTCCCACAACGTCTCTCCCCATGGTGGAAGGTTCACCCCTGTTTGGAATTCCTGCCCCAATGCTTTGAGGTTTGCCAGAGCAGTCACATAGCGCTCATAATCCATCTGGCGCGTCATCCACGCCAGAGTTTGCCAGCCTTCCACAAAACCCGGATCAATCTGGCAAAGGGTTTCCACTTCGGTAATCGCCTGTTGCTGTTTTCCTTCGCCAAATAACACCTGCGCCAGGATTAACTTAACTCCCAGGTCGCCGGAATAAGTCTTCAACCAGTACAAAGCGGCCTGACGGGCAAAGCTGAAAGAGTGCGCTTCTAAAGCAGCATTGAGAATGACAAAGAACTCTTCCCGGGTAATGGGTTTCCTGCGAACATTTGAAGTCGTTTTTGACAGGATCATAGTAAGGGTCTGACCTCCTGAGCATTGTGGACAAGATTTAGAGCGACAATGGCGCCCAATTGTCTCCGGATGTTGATATCTTCCGGTGCCATTTCAGACGCATAACGGAGCATTGTCTCTGCTTCCACATAATTTTTTCGTTCTCGCAGAATAAGTCCTGCTTCGTAATAAGGACGGTGATCTTTTTCGGATAATTTGATCGCCTTCTGATAAATTTGAAGTGCTTTTTCTTCTTCGCGTCGTTTCTGATAAGTCTTTGCCAGTTCTAAATAAGCTTCTATTTTTAAAGGAGCGATTCGAATTGCCTCACTGAGATGATGAACAGCACGGTCCAGATGGCCTGTCTGCAGGTTAATCTGCCCCAATAAAAGGTGCATTTCTGATTCCTCTGGGCCTGACTGGAGAGACATCTGAGCATTCTGTTCCGATGCCGCAAGGTCGCCCAGTTCAAATTGGGTCTTTGCCAGCAGATGCAGCACCTGTGGATGATCTTTTTCCATTTTGGATAGTTCCGTCAACAAAGGCAGTGCTGCATTTGCGCCATCCAGTTCCAAAACCAATCTGGCCCGGTCAAGCAGTAAAGCAATGGAAGGCGCTTCAATCGATGGAAGTGATTTTTCAATTACGCGCAGTGCTTTCTTCCATTCCCCTTGTTCTTTCAAAACCGCAACCAGAAACTGGATAGCATGTTGGTCATTGGAGTCTCTTCGCAGGGCGTTTTTGGCATACCCTAAAGCATGGTTTAACCGGCCAAGTTGTAAAGCGATCTCTCCCGAGAGCAGCAGCGGCTCAACCATTTGCCCATCCAGGCTGCTTGCCCGATCCGCACAGTCCATGCCCTTCATCAGATTTCCAACCTGCTGGTAGGCGCAGGCCAGTTGATACCAGGCGTCTGCGCTTTTCGAATTGAGCTGTACTGCTTTACTCAACACTTCAACAGCCTGTGAATAATTCTCCAGCTCCAGATAAACTTTTCCCAATGCCAATGCATATTCAAAACGACCTGGGGCCAATTCATACGCCTGTTCCAAATGAGAAAGTAAATTGTTGAAGTCATTGAGATGCATAACGTATTCTGCCGCCAGAGCGTGCCAGGCAGGTTCATCCGGCCAAAAACTGAGTGCGGTTTCAATCGATTGCAGTGCCAGTACCCACATTCCCCGGTTTCCGGCAATCATCGCCAATACGGCATGCCCTAAAGGATTGTTGGGCCGTGAGGCTACTGCCTTCTGCGCCATTTCTAACGATTCATCGCCGTCTTCCTGCATATAACACATTGCCAGTTGCAGCAGCAAATCGGGCCTGTCCGAAGAACGCTTCGCAACCTGTATTGCCCCTGCGTTATTCCCAATCCAGCGAAGGGCAGCCACAATCTGGATTAAATCTTCCGGATGGGTACTCCCTTCCATCATTCGCCGGACATTTTCAAGCGAGAGATGGAACACAACTTCATGGCGCAGACGCCAGCGCTCAACTTCGGTGGACTTTTGAATTTTGTCTGCCTCAATCAGCAACGCATCTGCCTTCTCGTACTGCGATTCCTCCAGTACGTTTTCGGATGGCGCGTGATTGACGCAGTTCATCTCATCACAAATCCGCTTTTGCTCCGCCTGAAGGATATAAATTTTCGCCAGCAAGAGCGACGCGCGCGGTTCGTAAGGCATCTCGCGGATGTAAAGCTCCATAAACTGCATGGCTTTTTGCCACCGGTTCAGTTCAAGTGCAGCTTCAGACAGCCACAATTGCCAGCGATAATAATACCCTTCCAAAGGTTTATACTGTCCGGTTTTTCTGGATTGGGTCTCCGTTTTGAGGCTTCCGGTTTCATGCTGATAATTGGTCACGGCTCGTATAAAATACTCATTCGCCATCTCAAAATCGCCCCACCGGGCCAAAAGCCGGGATTGGGCCGCAATGACCCGTGGATTTTCCGGAGCAGTCGCAATTGCCTTTTGGATCAACCGTCCGGCCAGGATTTCTTCGCCTTCGGTAAAGGCAATTTCCGCGCGCAGACAGGTCAATGCAATCCATGCTTCCAGCTCTTCCTTTTGTATCTCTTCCTGATCTTCTACGAAATATTCGTGCTCTTCAGGAATGGTCGCTAACTCGGCCGCTTCTTCCATCCTCAACAATGCTCCGGCCACGTCCGCCGCAAAATAGCGAAGCTCCAGACTTTCCGGACAGATAACCAACGCCTGTACACTGTGCTCCAAAGCCAGTGATAGGTCATTACGCTCCCGCAGCAGACCTGCAAACCGGATATGAATTGAGGAGAGTTTTTCCAATTCCCGGATCCATACTTCCGGAATAATCCCTTTTTCCTGATTGGTAGAGTGACTCTGTCCGGCGAGCTGGTCCTCTCCGGATGTCAGCTCTTCTTTAAGTTTCAAGGCGTGTTCCAGGCAAGCTACTGCCGCATCATAACGGTGCAAAGTTGTCAGCAAATCGGATTGGAAAACGTATAAATATAACTGCCGGGTCTCCGATTCAAGGGCCTTTTGAAGCGCTTTCAATGCATCTTCAAAACGTCCAACTCTCTGGTTAAGATAAGCAATTTCAACATACAGTGTGGTTTGATCTCCGGAATCAAGCTGAATGGCCTGTTCCAGACTGGCTAAAGACAGCCTGGAATCTCCCAGTTTATGGAATAAGACTGCGGCTTGCTCAAGATAATCCGCGGTTACACAATCTAATGACACCAGCACTTGCAGCGTCTGCCGGGCAGATCCAAAATCGCCAACTTGCCATTCCAACCGTGCCAACTGGATAAAATATTCCGGATGGTCCGCTGCTAATTGAGTCGCGCAGCGCAGCGCGTTTACGGCTTCCTCTTTTTTGCCCAACCGGATCGAAATATCCGCAAACCAGGAAAGGTTTTGAATATCATCCGGAGCCATTTTTAAAACAACCTTTGCCGTTTGCAGGGCTTCTGTGGCTAAATCAGCCTGTGCATAGGCATCTGCCAGAAAACGCTGCAAATCGATCATTTCCGGTTTATCCTGCACGGATTGTTCCAAAGCGGCCAACGCGGTTTCGATTTCATCCAACTTGAGCGCAACCACACCCAGATCCCCCTGCACCCGCCACTTCAATTGGGGTTGGTTTGCTTCAGGAGCTTCCAGAACCTGTTTAAGGTGTTTGAATGCTTCGTCCAGAAGCCCCAATGCTCCCGCGACTTCTGCCAGATAAATTCGGCTTTGAAGATCGGTTGGGGTGATCGTAAGGATTTTTTCAATCGCAGACAGCGCTTTTGAAAGGCGCGCCCGATCAAGCGATGGATAATAAACCAGCAGCGGGTTTTTATGCTGAAGGAGGGTTTTTACATACACCATCAAACGAGCCAGCGGCGGGGCATCCTGGGAAACCGACACTTCCAGTGCAGGCAGTGCCGACTCATCGCGGCCGGACGCCAGCAGGGTTTCCGCTTCCAGATAAGCTAACTCCGTATTCCGCGGCCACTTTTTCCGGGCTTCACGAATAAAACCTTCCGCTTCTTTCAAATATCCCAGAGCTTTTAGCGTCTCTGCCAGATCCAATGCTACAGAGAATGAACCGGGGTTAAGACTGGCGGCCTTCTTTAGATACGGCAGAGCTTCGGACAAAGAACCGCTCTTGCGGTAGGATTCGCCCAGGGCATAGTTGATATCCACAGACTCGGGTGCCGTGAGGATCGCAGTCTGGAGCGTTTCCTGTGCTCTCCGGGGTTGTTCTTCGGCCTGATAGGCTTTCGCCAGCAGCATCCATCCCGAAGCCTCTTCGGGAATCAGCAAGGTAGCATTGCTGAGATAAGATATAGCCGAAGCAGGGTTCCCTGTTTCCATCACGGCTTTGCCCATCAAAAGGTTGGCAAAACCGTTGTTTTGATTCTGAGCCAGCACCGAATCGCAGGCTTCCATGGCTTCATCATAATTTTGAGTTGCGACAGCAGATTGCGCAAAAGCAACCCGATCTGTTTCAGGAGGATTTTCGGAAAGGTTGAGAATTTCATGCCTTTCAACATAAGCATTTCCCCAGTCTTCACCACTTTCCCACAGATCCGCGAGCTTACGATGCCGGGTGAGGTCCTTTGGAGAAAGCAGAGCTTCCATTTGAGCCAGTTCAAGTCTCTCGGTCTCCTCTTTCTGGTTCTCTCGTATTCTACCCAGTCGCTCGATCAGGAGCAGGTCATTCGGGCGGGCATAAAGAAGTGTTTCCGTTAATTGGAGCGCCTGGTCTTCCATCTCTAGAGTTTTCAAAAAATCGACGGTTTCCAGTGGATTCCAGTTCGAAAGGAATTGCCTTTCCAGAACATTTTTCCCGGAGGCGATTTGATCAAAAAGCTGGCAAAGTGCTTTCTGGGCAGTCTCTTCCGCGCGGGATCTATCCTCTGCTTCCAGATAGCGCCGGGCTTTGCAAAACTGTACCCAGGCGCTGGAAGAGTCTTCAGGAGCCTGATCAATCCAGACAGTACCCGCGGGTGAATTCCCCACAGCCAGAATAAGTTCTTCTTGAATCGTCTCGTTTTCCGGCAGTCCACTGAAGCTTTCTTCCAGAAAAGCATTCGCTGCTTCTAACGTCAAATCAGGAAGCGTCCGCTCAATCTCCTGAATCTTCAGCCCGGCATTCCGGTATTGCAGAAACTGTTTAGATTTCTCCACAAGCTGTTGGGAGATATCCAAATTTCCCGATTTCTCATGCAAATACGCCAGATGCTGCATGTGGTTGGCGTCAACCAGCACATCATCTAACGAGATTCTTTCCAAAGTTTTCGAGAGGAAGAATTCCAGATCTTTGCTCTCTGACAACTGTCTTGCCACATTTGAGGAGAATATTGGCTCTCCGCATTCAAAAAGATAACGAACACCGGCAGCTTGAGCATCCAGAGTCAGTAGAGAAAGGAAATCCACAAAACGTTTGATCTGCTCATCCTGTGCCGCAGGGGTACTCAAAATCACATGAGCCATTATGGGGACGTAAAAAGTTACAGGAGTTCTCCGAACCAGAGTATCCTGTACCGAAAGCCAATCTTCCACCATCCCGGAAAGACAGGTAAACACCGTCTTCCACCCACCGGTTGCGCTGCGACTTGCAGGAATGGAAAGCTCTGAAACTACCGCGTCCCAATTTCCCGCAATGCGGAAATGTTCCCGTAATCCAAACGCAGTCAATACCGCAGACCTCAACGGGATGGTTTGCTGAAGACCGTGACGGGCTTCTTCAACTTCCTCCAGAGACGCCTGCTTAATCTGGACAGTTAACGCCATTTTTGGGGTTTTCGCCAATGTTTTCGTCTCAAATTCAGAATCCAGCGACAGGATTGCCGCGTTTACTGACCCCCACATCTTTGGATCTTTTTGAGCGAATTCAACAAACCTCTCTCGAAAGAGTTCATCCAAAAACTGTCCCCAGATCAGCGCATCCTGCCGAAGGGCCGCCAGAATTTGTTGAGCTTCCGAGGGCGAAAAAGACTGCCGGATCGATAATAAAAACTGTTTTAGCTGCATATTTCCCCTAACCTGTGCGTTAGCAATCCCAAAAAACAACGTGTGTCACAATATCAAACTTTTGAACTACATAAACTGGGTTGCCATAATATACGCTGCAACCATCAGAATGAGCCCCAGGACAATTAAGGAAACAGCTATTCCGGCAGTTGTCTTCACCAATTCATTTAGTGCGTTCACCAGAGATGAAGCGTTCCCCACCAAACCGGACAGATCGTCGGCCAATCCTTTTTGCGCCATCTCGGAAGTTTGCTTGGCAATGTCCCGTAAATCATCTCGGATGACTTTTGTAATCAGGATAAAAACGCCTCCTGAGGCAGAAGCAAAACCAAGCGCAAACACCCCCACTGCCATAGTCATAACAAAATTTGTCACAATCATAAAAATTGCCTCCCGAATAGATGTATTCAGAAGGCAATGATGCAAGTAGTATGCCAGAAGAGCTTATTGCACAATATCCAGAGGAAGATGGGGTAAATCGATTGTATCCTCATCGCAGAACAGCAAAGCCCGCTCAATCGCATTACTCAACTCACGGATATTACCCGGCCAATCGTAATTCATAAGGGCTTGCATGGCTCGTGGAGAGATATTGGTCACATTCATTCCCAGTCGGCTATTGATATGCCGGACCAGAAAGCCCACCAATTCCGGAATATCCGCTTTCCGGTCGCGCAGCGCCGGCAGGTGCAGATCAACAACCTTAAGCCGGTAATAAAGATCCTCCCGGAATTGGCCATCGGCAATCATTTTAGGAAGGTCCCGGTTTGAAGCTGCCAGCGCCTGGACATCCACATGGATCAGCTTGGTGCCCCCAACTCTCCGAAAAGCTTTCTCCTCAATGGCCCTCAAAAGCTTTGCCTGAATATCCATAGGCATGGAAGAGATTTCATCCAGAAAAAGAACTCCCTCATCAGCAACTTCCATTAAACCCGGTTTTCTTCGCTCTGCGCCGGTGAAAGCGCCGGCTTCATAACCGAACAGTTCCGACTCGAGCACCGTGTTCTGAATGGCGGCACAGTTTACTGCAATGAAGGGTTTACTCGCACGCGGCCCATTTTGATGGATAAAATGCGCCAGCACTTCTTTTCCCGTTCCTGTCTCCCCCGTGATTAGAATTGAAACGGAAGCTTCCGCCGCCCGGTGCGCTTGGTTCACCACAGCCTGCATGGTCTTGCTTTTTCCAACAATAAATTTTGTTTTTCGCTGCTCGGCTTCGCGTAAATGCGCCAGTTCCCGGCGCATCGAGACAATTTCACAGGCCCGCTGAATAGACTTTTCTAATTGGGAAAATTCAATGGGCTTGGATAGAAAATCGTGAGCCCCGTTCTTCATGGCATCAACAGCCATTTCAATATCCCCATAAGCCGTGATCAAAATAATGGGCGGACGGAAAGGCATATGCGCAGTATCATAAAGTAAGTTTGGCCCATACCCATCCGGGAGCTGCACATCCAACAAAACCACATCCCCATCACCACGCTGTAAAAAATTTCGGGCTTCGTCCAATGTACCGGCACCCAAAACCTCATATCCTTTTCCAGAAAGAAATTCTCCGATATTGTTTCGGGCATTCTCTTCGTCGTCAACGATTAATACTGTAATGCTCATCCACTTTTTTCTCCATCCATGATTGGTAAATATACGTGAAAAACTGTTCCCCCCGGGAATGTACTCGCTCGAATACTGCCGCGGTGTGCTGTTACAATTTGCTTTGTAATTGCCAATCCTAAACCAGTTCCTCGCGGATTCTTGGAAACGAACGGCTCAAAAATATGATCTTTGATCTCATCCGGAATTCCGGGACCGTTGTCCGAAACCGTAACTTCAATTTGAGGAGGATTGGTGATCTCATCACTGCAGCGTATCCGAATCGCCAGGGTCCCCCCACCCTTATTCATGATTTCAACCGCATTGCTGATCAAGTTGGTAAACACCTGCTCCAGCGCGCGCTGATCCCCTTTAACGGGAGGAAGGTTTTCGTCTGCCTGAAAATAAGGCACTACCTTTACCCGTGCCATCCGGGGGCGCCAGCGATCCAGGATTCTCCGCATGAGAAAACTCAAATTCACCGCTTTGAGCTCAATATCCATTGGCCTTGAAAAGGATAACACAGATTCCATTAAATTATTCAAGCGGGTGCAGTCACTCTGCATCCGCTGGATTAAGTCCAGATTTTTATCGTCGGAATTCAGGCGCGTTTCCAAAAGCTGCAAACCCGTGGAAATATTGTTAATCGGGTTCCTCACTTCGTGGGCAAAGACCGCAGTAAATTCGCCCAGTACGGCTCTGTGTTCCAACTGTTGGGTTCGCACGCGAATTTGCTCATGTTCACTCATATCAGACACAAAGATTTGAATCGCCAGAATTTTCCTTTCGGATAAAACCGGAATGATTTTTACCTTGGCAGGGAAAAGCTGTCCATTTCTGCGGATCAAGGAAATATTCCCCATATCGTGGGTGGGTATTCCCTTCACCGCCGATTCAAGCGCTGACATCAGGTCCTCAGTGGCAATTAACACATTTTGGACATTTTGACCATGCACTTCACTATCGGCATATCCTAATATCAATTCAGCTGAAGGATTTATTTCTGCTATACGCAAATCCAGAGAAAGAACCAGAACACCTTCCTGCACGCTTTCTCCCAGGCTATTACGAATCGCCAGCAACCGGACTTGATCTTTTTGCTCCTTCTTCAAGTTATTAACCAGCATTAAATGTTGAAGGTTGCTGCTGATGTAATTGCTGACAAAATCCATCAGCAGGAGCATGTGCTCCTTGGGTTGTTTTTCCGTATATCCTGCAATTAATAAGCCGAAAGAAGCTGATTTGTGCCCAAGAGGAGCAGAGGCAACCAGAGCAAGGTTCTGAATGCGGCCTGCCCGGTGAATCTCTGTCGTCACCCGTTTACCGGGGCTCCAGATTGTTGTTTTGGATAATCGAATTAAATCGGTTGAGGGAATGGTTTCCGGAAAAAATGATCCGGTTTCACCGGAAACAACTTTTTTCAATCGCGGAAACTCGCTTTCCGCCTGGTAGATACAGACCAGATCCGATTTCAGGACTTTCTTTGCTACCACAAGCACTTCAGACAACAGTTGTTCTCGGGTCTCCGCCTCCAATAGCTGCGATAAGTTTAACATTTCTCGAAGAAAAATCGCATCCCCCTGGAAAAGCCTGACCTCTTCCGAAAACAGCGGTTGTATTTTGATAATAAGCCAGTCTGCTTCTACGTCTAACCGGTTAACTTCCACTTTTACCGGCAATGGTTCGCGATTGTGACGGGTAAGAAGTGCTTCTTTCTCTTCTCCAGACACCAATTGGTCAATAGGAAATTCGGGAATTAAATCTTTCAGTTCACTCCCCCCTAATTCCAACCGGGTGAAAGCGGTCAGGGTAAGAAGTGAACTGTTTGGAAATAATATTCTTTTTCGTTCTCTGTCCAGGAGCAGGACGGCTTCCGGCATCATATTCAACAGCGTGCCCAGATCCGTCATACGGGGTTCTTTGCCCTGCCAGAATGTATTTCTGGATAAATTGGCGATTGGTTGTGCCATCAGACCTTTACAGTTGAATGCCGTAAATGCGCAGGCAAGATGCCCTCCATAGCCCGATATTTAGCTACGGTTCTGCGGGCAACTTTATACCCTTCTTTTTCCAATAATTTGGCAAGTTCAGCATCGCTCAATGGTTTCTTTTCTTTTGATATTAAATCACACAATACCGTTCGGATATTCAAACTTCGATCAAAAAACATGGATAGCGGCACAATTCGTTTATTCGGAAGCTGAACTGTTTTTCCGGCTACTGCACGTGAAATAGTAGATTCATGAACTTCCAAAATTTTTGAAATCTCCACACGGGTTACCGATTTCAATTGTCGTTCGCCATGAGAAATCGCGTCTTTCTGTATGGTAACAATTTGCTGCATAAGTCGCTGCATAGTATTGTTCCGCTGTTGCAGGCATTTTACCAGCAAAGAAGCTCGTTCCAAATCGCTTTTCCAGGCCTCCCGTTTTTCCTCTCCTGCCTCACGAAGTGCTTTCCGAAACATAGGACTGACGCGAAGCATACCACCGACCGGCATAATAATTTCAACCACAAACGGCTTCTCGGGATCCCCATTGATATAATTTATCAGGATATCCGGATGTTGATAAACATTCACTCCACTTTGAGTAGGTTCTCGTACACTGCCCCAATGAGAACGCGCCGGGTACGGGTTCAAATTCTCACTGATAAAGTGGATAACTTCTTGAATCTTGCGTTGAGAAGTATCAAACCGGCGTGCTAATTCCGAATATTGAAGTTTTTTCAGCCGTTCCATATCCTCTTCAATAATAACTCTGGCCAGCTCAGGCACCGGCGAAGTCTCGGCAATCACATCCAGTTGAGCCAACAAAGCCTCTTGCGTTGTTCGAGATCCAACACCAATCGGCTCTGCCCGCTTAATCACGTCCAGCACATGTTCCACCCTCGACGGCATTACATGATGATAGCGCGCTACTTCCAGAACTGTAGTAGTTAACAAGCCGTCGTCATCCAGATGGGTTAACAGAAACGCAGCCAGATGCCGGTCCTCCGAATCTAATTCGGTCGCCACCTGCCGCATAACATAAGTTGGAAGATCTTCAGCCGTTGTTGAGAAATCTTCTTCATCTCCCTGGCTGTCCGGATCAGATTTACTGTAAAAGAAATCATCGCGTTGCGAAACAAACACAACCGGCTCATCCGATTCCAGCGAGGTTGGACAACTGCAAACCGGGCAGACCCCGCGGTCTGCAAGTAAACGATGACAGGTTGGACAGCGCCGCTCCTCCACCAACTCCAGAGCCGGATTTGAAGCAAGTTCCGAATCGATTTCTTGCCTCAACTCATCAACTGTCAGGCTTAAAAGCGTCATCGTTTGTGCAAGATGAGCTGTTGTCAAAGGCCGAAGTGCTTGTGTGTGTACTTGAAACATAATTCTACCCGCCCCAATCTTTGTCTAGTATATCCAATTTGATTGATAAGTGCAAGTTTCATGCCAGAATAATTTCATAACTCCGGTGGTAAAATTTAGCAAGATGAAAATAAGAGCAGGAACCCCTAAAACATGGATGAAATAATTATTATCGGAGGAGGGCTGGCAGGGTGCGAAGCCGCCTGGCAGGCAGCTCAACGCAGTATCAAGGTGCACTTATTTGAAATGCGTCCGGTGCTGCAAACCGGGGCGCACGAGACTGGACAACTGGCAGAATTAGTTTGCTCCAACTCATTGGGGTCCAATCTGATTGACCGCGCATCCGGTCTGCTCAAAGAAGAACTGCGTCGGCTGGGATCGATATTGATAGAATGTGCGGACGCCAGCGCCTTACCTGCGGGAGGAGCATTGGCAGTTGACCGTGAGGGTTTTTCCCATCGGGTAGAACAAAAAATTACACAGCACCCCAACATTGAATTAATCCGTGAAGAGGTTCAGAATATTCCCAATACCCCTACTATTATTGCCTCGGGACCGTTGACATCTGCAAGCCTTTCACATGCTATCCAGGAACTCACAGGGCAGGAAAGCCTATTCTTTTTTGACGCGATTGCACCCATTGTTTCGCGGGATTCCATTGACATGGGAATCGCTTTTCAAGCCTCCCGTTATGAACGCGAAGATGAAGGAGAAGGTGATTACATTAATGCACCTTTCACCAAAGATGAATACAACCGGTTCATAGAAGCTTTGCTCTCTGCGGAAAGGATTGAACTGAAAGAATTTGAACAAACTCTGGAAAAAGGCGTCACTGCCGGTCCTGTCCGCTTTTTTGAGGGTTGTCTGCCTATCGAAGTGCTTGCCGGCCGGGGACCGCTCTCTTTAGCTTTTGGCCCTATGCGTCCCGTTGGGTTATGGAACCCTCACACCCATCAGCGCCCTTATGCAGTGCTTCAGCTTCGGCAGGATAATTTAGCAGGATCGCTTTATAATCTGGTAGGCTTTCAAACTAATCTGAAATTTCCTGAACAGCGTAGAATATTCCGCATGATTCCCGGATTGGCCAATGCTGAATTTGTTCGATATGGACAGATGCATCGTAATACTTTCATCTTGTCACCCCTCCTTTTAAATTCCAGCCTGCAATTTAAAGACAGGCCGGATTTGTTCTTTGCCGGACAAATTACCGGTGTAGAGGGATATGTCGGCAATGTCGCCACCGGATTGTTGGCAGGGATTAACGCAGCACGGTTTTTAGGGGGACAGCAGCCGGTCATTCCACCGCACACTACCATGCTGGGAGCATTGGTCCACTATATCTCCCATGCCGCGCCGCAGGATTTTCAACCAATGAAAGCCAACTTCGGCATCCTGCCCCCACTGGAAGAAGCTGTAAAAGGGAAACGTGGACGGGCAGAAAAACATAGCCAGCGTGCACTCTACGATCTCAACCACTTCGTTCAAAACTTATAAAGGGGAATGTAATGCAATTCAAAAAAAATCCGATTGCGTCAATTTTTGTCTTGATAGCCATTCTATTAATTGCCGGACGATTTCTCCTTCAAAGGACCAGTACCGACAACCCTGAGCCGGAAACAACACCCACTTTTAATGAGACTCGCGCTTATCAAGATGTCATGCGTCAGATTGGTATTGGTCCCCGTATCCCCGGAGGTGAAGCGCATGATTCGCTGGCAGACTGGCTGCAGCAATCCCTGCTGGCATATGGATGGGATACAGAAATACAAGAAGGGACCATGCAGGGTCATGACCTTAAAAATATCATTGCCAAAAGGGGCGAAGGCCACCCCTGGGTTATCCTCGGCGCGCATTACGATTCGCGTCTGGTGGCCGACCAGGATCCGGACCCTGAGCATCGCACCGAACCGGTTCCGGGAGCCAATGATGGAGCCTCTGGTGTAGCTGTGTTACTGGAATTAGCCCGGATCCTGCCGTTGAATCCCGACCAGCAAATCTGGCTGGTGTTTTTCGATCTGGAAGATCAGGGGCGTATAGCAGGGTATGATTGGATTCTCGGTTCTCAATATTTTGCAGATAACCTTGAGGGCGAACCTGACGCGGTAGTGATCGTAGACATGATTGGGGATACTGACTTAAATATATATTACGAAAGAAATTCCGATGCGGATCTGTCCGAACAAATCTGGAAACAAGCGGCCGACTTGGGGTATTCCGACCAGTTCATTCCCGAATATAAATACAGCATTTTAGATGACCATACACCTTTCCTGGAGAAAGGCATTCCTGTCGTCGATCTGATCGATTTTGATTACCCGTACTGGCACACCCTCGAAGATACTGCCGATAAAGTCTCCCCCGAAAGTCTGAAAGCAGTTGGTGATACAATACAAATCTGGATAAACACCCTGAAATAATTGGCAACCCCGGCATTCTAACGTAAACTATTAGATATATGAGCGCACTCAAACTGATCCAAGAACTCAGGCCAACCTGGCACAAAAAAATTGCCCGTGCGTTTGACCCCGGCGCCGGAATGCGTGAAAATCTGGATGCTCTGTTGGAAAATTTCTTCGACCTTTTGGAAGAAAGCATTAAAACAGGGGATCCGTCCTGTTTGGATGGGTTAATTTCTACATGGTCTAGTGCCCAAACAGAAACTGACCTGGCCGGTGAGCCCACTCACCTGACTCGCACACTCAAAGAGATCATGAAATTGACCTATGGAACATTCAAAAATTCCTTAACCAGCGAGGAAGCTCTTCTGGTAATGGATGCATCTCTTCCGTTTTTTGCTCACGCCTTCGAAAAAGCAGCCGCTCTGGAAACCAGCCGTCGGGTCTCCAAAGCGTATCAGGAAGTAGAACAAATGCGTGAAACGGTAGAAAAATTGGATCACAGCAAATCCGACTTCATCGCTATTGCTGCACACGAACTCAAGACGCCTCTGACTCTCATAGAGGGATATACCACCATGCTGGACGAGATTTACAGCCGCTCTGGAGAAGACAAATCTTCTGAAAAAGTGCTGGTGGATGGCATCCACCATGGTACGGATCGGTTAAAGTTGATTGTGGACGATATGATTGATGTCTCGTTGATCGATAACAATCTTCTACAATTGAATTTTCAACCTGTCTGGTTGAACCAGCTTTTTTCTATATTAAGTGCGGAGCTCGAAAACACTTTCCGAACTCGTAATCTTGAGTTTGTTTTTCATAATTTCCCCGGCAGTAACAAAATGATTTTCGGCGAATCGGAAAGACTGCTTCAGGTTTTCCGTAATATCCTGATCAACGCCATCAAATTTACGCCGGATGGTGGAAAAATTACAGTCGACGGTCGTGAACTGCCCGGTTTCATCGAAGTCACCATTGCAGACACTGGAATTGGCATCAATCCTGAGGATCAATCCTTGATCTTTGGTAAGTTTGGTCGGTTGGGCAACATTGCCACCCACTCCAGCGGAAAAACAAAATTCAAAGGCGGAGGGCCAGGTCTTGGTCTTCATATTGCAAAAGGCATCATTGAATCACATGGAGGAACGATCTGGGTTGAATCCAGCGGATACGATGAAATCAGCAATCCCGGCTCCATCTTCCACATCCTTATCCCCCTCCGAACGGAATCACCGGACGGCTCAATGGCAAGACTTTTTACAACATTAAACGAAAAACAAAGATAAAGTGCAAATTAACTCATGGAAAAATTACAACCTACTCCCAACACCGTACAGACAAAGGCTTTTTTCAAACCTGCCAATCGAATAGCAGACATTAAACCCTATTTCTTTGCATCATTAAATCAAAGAATTTCCGAACTAAAGAGTAAAGGTATGGATATCATCCGGGTAGATATCGGCTCACCGGATCTACCCCCGGAGGATTTCATCATTCAGGCTCTCATAGAGACAGCACAAAACCCCAATGCTCATGGCTACACGCCGATAGGCGGCACACCTGAATTCCGTGAAGCGGTTTCCGCATATTATTACAACCGTTTTGGAGTAGAACTGGACCCCCAAACTGAAATCCTTGGCCTGATCGGTTCTAAAGAAGGTCTTTTTAATTTGAGCCAGGTTGTTCTTAATCCGGGAGATATTGTATTGGTCCCCGATCCTGGCTACCCGGTGTACTCCTCCGCAGGATTAATTGCTGGCGCAGAAATCTATAAAATCCCTCTGCTCCGCGAAAACGCATTCCTGCCCGATTTAAACAGCATTCCGGAAGGAGTACTCCAACGTGCAAAATTGCTCTGGCTTAATTATCCCAATAATCCAACCGGCGCTATAGCTCCACTGGAATTCTTTAAGCGGGCTGTAGAATTTACTCAATCGCATGAGATCATCATAGCTCATGACGCACCTTATGTGGATATCTGTTTTAACGGCTATCGCTCCCCCAGCATACTTGAAGTGCCCGGCGCAAAAGAAGTTTCGATCGAGTTCAATTCCCTTTCAAAAACCTATAATATGGCCGGCTGGCGGCTTGGAATGGCAGTGGGTAACTCTTCCATAATCCAATCGCTGCACACCTACAAATCACAATTGGACACTTCACATTTCGGACCTATCCTTAAAGCCGGAACAACCGCCCTGATCGGTGATCAAGACTGGTTGAAAGACCGAAATGCAATCTACCAACAGCGTCGGGATATTATTGTTCAAAACCTTAAATCAATGGGATTCGAAGTCCATATTCCTTCCGCAGCCATTTACGTTTGGGCGCACCTGCCGAAAGGTTTCACGGATTCAATTGAATATTGCAGTGATCTGCTTGAAGAAACCGGCGTCAGCACCACTCCAGGCATTGTATATGGGCAGCACGGAGAAGGCTATATCCGTATCTCTCTATGCAGCAAAAAAGAAATCCTTGAAGAGGCTATGCAGAGAATGGCAGCATGGACTCGGTCAAGAAGGCCATAATTTATGTCAAAAAAAACAACCGAATCTACCGCCCCGCCTCGCGAGCGAGCCTTTCTGGTCGGTGTGGAACTGCGCAGTGAGCCTTCTCTGCTGTCCTTGGAAGACTCATTAGATGAGTTAGCACTGCTGGCCGACACAGCGGGCCTGGTAGTGATCGGTGAGGCTACCCAACGTCTGGAAAAGCCTCATGCAGGTACATACATTGGCTCAGGAAAAATTGAAGAGATTATCGCGCTGGTAGAAGACAGTCTTGCCGAAGTCGTGGTTTTCGATAATGAACTTTCTCCACGGCATCTGCGGGAATTGGAAAAGCGGTTTGGTATGAATGTCCGGGTCTTAGACCGGACGGCTTTGATTTTAGATATTTTCGCTCAACACGCCAGCACCCGTGAGGGAATTTTGCAGGTACAGCTTGCCCAATACGAGTACCGCTTGCCCCGGTTGACCCGCGCATGGACTCACCTTGCGCGTCAAAGTGGTGGTGCCTCCGGCCGTTCTGGAAGTCATGGCGGTGTAGGTTTGCGTGGCCCCGGCGAAACCCAACTGGAAGTTGACCGGCGGGAAATTAATCGCCGTATCAGCTCCCTCAAGGAAGAGCTTGAAAAGATACGTGCCCATCGCGAACGCTATCGCGCGAAACGAAAGCGGTCCCAAATTCCAATTATTGCTCTGGTAGGGTACACCAATGCCGGAAAGTCAACCCTGCTCAATTATCTCGCCCAATCCGATGTCTACGTCGCCGATCAATTATTTGCCACCCTGGACCCCACCACCAGAAAGGTCAACCTGCCGGGTGGTCGTGATGTCCTCATCACCGATACGGTGGGCTTCATCCAAAAACTTCCCACGCAACTTGTAGCAGCTTTTCGGGCAACTTTGGAAGAAATCACTGAGGCGGACCTGCTGCTGCACATGGTGGATGTAACCCATTTCAACGCATTGGCACAATCAAAAGCGGTCATGGAAACATTGGAAGAAATTAATGCAACTCAAATTCCAATCCTGACTGTACTGAACAAAATCGATCTCCTTCCTTCCCCAACTGCGGCGCGTGAGGCGCTTGAAGTTTTTCCGGGTTCTGTAGCCATTTCGGCCCTGACCGGAGAAGGTGTTCAAGAATTTTTGGAGGTTATCGAATCTCTGTTATACAAAGAGATGGCCCCTATCCGCGTTCGTCTTCCCTATGACAAAGGGGATTTGATTTCCATTTTTCACGACCAGGGACAGATCATCCGGATTGAACACGGACGAGGCGGCGTAATTATCGACGGACATATTCCCGGGCGGCTGATGACGCGTTACCAACCTTATATAGTCCCCAAGGATTTTATATCGGAGGATTAAGGTGTTCTTTTATGCTTAAAAATTTTTCTCAATTACTCGATAAAATCTCGGGGTATTTAGCCCCCAGAAAAGGACTGCTGCCCATCATTGGAATGGTTTTGATCATCCTTAATTACCTGCTGCAGTTCTTTTTTCAAGGTTGGGTGGTAAGAACAGACCTGCTTCTACATGGCGGAGTTTTGATTGCTATTTTAGGATTTATGATCGCCTGGGCGTTGTAAGTTTTAAATAAAACTGAATCGGCCGCTCTACGCAGCCGACCGTTTTATTTACACTATTTATTTTACAAAGATAAATTAAATTTATTCTTTGTCAACCGATACAACTTCTCGCCCCTGGTAAAACCCACAGCTGGGACATACCCGATGCGGCAATCGCATTTCTCCACAATTGCTGCATTGGACAAGATTTGTTGCCTTCAGAGCATCATGTGCTCGACGGCGATCGCGACGTCCTTTAGAAATTTTCCGCTTTGGAAGTGGTGTCATCTCAAAACTCCTATAATTATTGCAAACTGCCCAAGCTTTTCTTCCCAGGCCAACGAATTATACTTAATAAGCTCTCTTTAAGTCAAGGCATAAACCATCAAACGATGAAAAAACGCATCCTTAACAATAATTTTCCTATGGCACAAAGAAACCTTTTACAAAAATTCCTTCTGTTTTTCTTCGACCGATTATATCATCAACTGGCCTGCTGCTATGATTTTATCGCCTTTCTGGTTTCCGCAGGACAATGGAAATTCTGGGTTCTAAGCGTGGAAGAACATCTCATTGGGCCCAATATTCTGGAGTTGGGCCACGGCCCGGGACACCTCCAAACACATCTCAAAAAAAGTTTTCCGCTGTCAATTGGACTGGATGAAAGCCGCCAAATGGGGAGAATAGCGCTCCACAATATTTATAAAGCCTATCCAAAAGCTTCCAACAGATTGATTCGGGCACGGGCACAATCTATCCCTTTCGCGAGTGAGCAATTCAACACCGTTGTGGCAACTTTTCCATCCGAATATATCTTTGAAGAGTCTGGTCTCCAGGAAATCCATCGTGTTTTGCGCTTTGATGGAAAATTGGTCATTCTATTGGCAGTTGAAATAATTGAGACAAACTTCATATCCCGTCTTTTGAAACTTTTATATTCTCTGACGGGGGAAACGCCCACCGCCCAAATCCAGAACCAGATCCTGACAAGGCTCGCACAACAAGGTTTTTTTGCCACCATAAATCGGATCAATCAAAAATATGCCCGATTATTTTTAATAACTGCCCAGAAATTGTAAGTGTTTTTCAAAAAACATGAAACTGAGCCTTCCCGTTTTCCCAATTTGTATTAAAATTTAAAACATGGAAATACAAGTTGCCGTTGCTAAAGTAAACAAATATGGCTCCATCGAGAGTGGAGATACCATTGAATTTGTGGAACGCCCCATGGGGGGGATTTCCGTAGTTCTGGCTGACGCACGTTCTTCCGGGAAAAAAGCAAAAGCCATTTCTTCACTGGTGGTCCGGAAAATTATCTCTCTTCTGGCAGAGGGGGTACGGGACGGTGCGTGTGCTCGAGCCGCCTCCGATTATCTTTTTACCGAAAAGAACGGCTCTGCAACTGCTTATTTAAATATCCTATCCGCAGATCTTGAAACCAACACGCTGGTGTTAACCCGCAATTCACCAACGCCCATTTTCATTGCCGAAGGTGAATTAATTAATTGCCTATCCGTTGAAAGCCCACCCATTGGTGAGACTCGTGATATTAAACCTGAGATCACAGAAATCTCATTGAAACCGGGAATTACAATTGTGCTGTACACAGATGGCATTCAGCAGGCAGGCCAGGAAATTGGATTAAGCGTAGATATTTGCACGAACCTTGAAGCTATTCTGGAAGAGCAAGAACCAAGCGCTCAGGAAATTGCCGATTCTATTCTCAACGAAGCGATTCGTCTGGACACAAATCGTCCCAATGATGATATGAGTGTCGTGGTCATGTCGGTCGTTCCCAAAGAACAGGATTTAATCCGCAGGATGACTGCACAGTTCCCTGTGCCCAGAAAACCCAGCATATTTACGGATTGACTCCCCAATCCAGGCAAAATTACTCCCATTTTGCATCTTCCTTTCTTAAAATCTCCATTCTCATCTTTCAAGTTTGCGGTATAATCCAAAGAAGCGCCAGCCGCTGGTGGCTGGACTTCGTTTTTATTGGAGGCGCGTAAGGAATGAATCGACGCTATGTTAGAAATTTTTTGATCCTTGTTGTACTCTTGGGCGTAGTAATTTGGGTGAATCTTCCCAACAACCCGGGCATCAAAATCGGTGAATTCCACCGAACGCTTAAAACAGTCCTTGGCCTGGATCTTCAAGGAGGTATGCAGGTTCTTCTGGAAGCTGATTTGCCGGAAGATGTCGAAGTGAGTCCTGAGGATTTACAAACTGCCCGTCAGATCCTTGAAAACCGATCCAACGGTCTCGGCGTCAGTGAAGTCATCTTCCAGATTGCCGGAAACCGCCGTATTGTCGGTGAATTTCCTGGCCTTACCCAAACGGATGAAGTAGTTGCCGTTTTAAAGGAAACCGGCCAATTGGAATTCGTTGATCTTGGCACCACTTATCTGCCTGAAGGTACGGTCATACAAACAGACAGTGGTCAAAGCCAGACGACGGAACAATCTGTTGCAATTCCAGAAAATCCACTTGACCAAAGTCAAACTGGTACGCAAGACCAGGTCTACCATACTGTGATGACAGGCGATCAGATTAAAAGCGTCGCAGTTGAATCCGATGGACTTGGCGGGTATCACATCGCATTTGTGCTCAAAGATGAAGGCAAAGACATCTTTGCTGAACACACAGCTCAAAATGTCGGAAAATACCTCGCAATTGTCCTGGACAAGAAAATAATCTCTATCCCGACCATTAACAGTGCCATTCCCGACGGGGCTGGAGTCATTCAGGGCAATTTCACATTTGAAAGCGCAAACAATCTTGCAATCCAGTTGCGTTATGGTTCTCTCCCCATTCCCTTTAAAGTTGTCGAAAGTCGGGTGGTTGGACCAACCCTTGGTGAAGACTCATTGAACAAAAGCATTCTGGCAGGAATTGTGGGAATGATCATCGTGACACTCTTCATGACCATTTACTACCGCTTACCCGGTGCCGTCGCAATGCTTTCTATCGCAACCTATGCCATGATCACTCTGGCTTTATTCAAACTGATTCCGGTTACATTGACTCTGGCCGGTATTGCCGGTGTGCTGCTCAGTACAGGCGGTGCTTTGGATGCAAACATCCTCATCTTTGAGCGCTTGAAGGAAGAACTCCGGTCTGGCAGAAACCTGCAAAATGCAATAGATCTTTCCTGGCGGAGAGCATGGCCTTCCATTCGGGATTCAAACCTGGCAACGTTGATTACCAGTGGGATTCTGTTCTGGTTCGGCTCTGCATTTGGTGCGACAATTGTAAAAGGCTTTGCCCTAACACTCGCAATCGGTGTTGCCATCAGTCTTTTCTGCGCCATTGTAGTGACGCGAACTTACATGAATATGGTAATCAACCTGATTAAAGCTGAAAACCACGCCAAGTGGTTTGGGGCATAAACAAGAGGAACTGAATTATGCTTGATATTCTTGGAAAACGATACATTTTCTTTGGCATTTCCCTGCTGGCAATTATCCCTGGCCTGATCATCATCGCCCTGTCCGGTGGATTGCCCTTATCCATCGATTTTACGGGAGGGAGCCAACTTGAGTTGGCTTTCGAATCTGGTACAGCCCCACAGCCTGCTGATGTTATCGATCTGTATAACGAATTTGGGATTTCAGATGTAAACATAAAAACAGCCGGGGATAATATTCTGATCATACAATCGACCTTCTTGGAAGACACTACGCAGTCCAAATTGATATCAGAAATGGAAAGCCGTTTCAATGACCAGGTCACCGTCCAGCGCAGTGACAGCGTTGGTCCCGCAGTCGGGAAAGAAGTAGCCACACGTGCATTCCTGGCTGTTGCAATCGCGGCTTTAGGTGTCATCATCTACATCACATTTGCGTTCCGTGGCATCCAGAACGCTTTCCGATACGGTGTCTGCGCAATCCTGGCTATGGTCCATGATGTGCTGATTGTTCTCAGTCTGACAGCTATTGGCGGAAAATTTTTCGGATGGCAGTTCGATTCGCTGACTCTTACCGCACTGCTTACCGTCATTGGTTTCTCTGTGCAGGACAAAATTGTGGTATTTGACCGCATTCGCGAAAACGCCAACATTTTCCGCAAACTACCTTTCGAAACATTGGCAAACCATTCCATTATCCAAACGCTTGGACGTTCAATCAACACGCAGTTGATGACTTCCGAATTTATGCTCCTGGCATTGGCTCTTTTGGGCGGGGTAACCCTTCAGCAATTCGCAATTATCCTGTTGCTGGGGCTTTTTAGCGGTACTTATTCCTCAATCTTTATTGCAGCACCTACCCTGGTGATCTGGCAAAATAGAGAATGGACTACCTGGTTCAAAAAAAATAAGTCCGACGCCGCGGCATAACCTACCAAAATTTATTTTAGAATTAAAAACAGGTCCTGATAATCCAAAATCAGGGCCTGTTTTTTTTCCTTCTGAAAGTTACAAACTGGTAAAATAACTTCAAAAGAAAGTTCTGCTCGCAAAATTAAAAATCCAAATCTTTTTCGAGAAAGAGGAACTGGGCATGCGCAAAGAAGTTGTCTTGATAACAGGGGCAAATGGTGAAATTGGTCATGGGTTAATCACTCATCTGTCTGCTCTGAATAACATTCAAATTGTTGCTTTGGATGTTCAGCCATTAGACGATGAATTAAAACCATATTGCCACCGTTTCATTCAGGGTGATATCCTCGACCAAATGTTGCTAGGCAGGCTGGTAGTTGAATACGAAATCCGCACCATTTATCACCTTGCCTCCATCCTATCCACCAAGGCAGAATACAATCCTGAAACCGCACATCGGGTCAATGTTGAAGGAACCATGAATCTCCTGCGGCTCGCTGTAGAACAATCTCAATGGCAGGGTAAATCGGTAAAATTCATCTATCCAAGTTCCATTGCCACTTATGGCGTCTCCGGTCTGGAAGAAAAAAAACGTGTCGGCAAAGTACACGAAGATCAATATCTTGAACCGATCACCATGTATGGATGCAATAAGCTTTATTGCGAACATCTTGGAAGATATTACGCCCGGCATTATCGACAATTGGCGGCAGACAGCTCCAGCACAACCATTGATTTTCGCTGTATCCGTTTTCCCGGATTGATCAGTGCATTCACCATACCTACCGGCGGAACCAGTGATTATGCCCCGGAAATGATCCATTATGCTGCCCAAAACATACCGTACAATTGTTTTGTTCGGCAGGACACCCGTTTGCCTTTTATGGTCATGCCGGATGCCGTAAAATCACTGCTCAAACTATGGGAAGCGCCACGAGAAGCTTTAACCCAATCGATATATAATGTAACCAGTTTCAACCCAACTGCGGATGAAATTTTTCAACAAGTGAAGAAATATTTTCCGGAAGCCATCAATAACTGCGTTGTTGACGAAAGCCGCCAAAAAATTGTCGATTCCTGGCCAGAAGATATAGACGATTCTGCTGCCAGAAAAGATTGGGACTGGAAACCGGATTATGATTTCGAGCGGGGATTTAACGATTACTTATTCCCCAATATTGAAAAAGAATATAATCAATCGTAGCGAGACATACAAACCTTTTGAATTAAGTAATAGGATGGGGAAAATGGCTGAAAACAATCAAATCAAAATTGCTCCGGATGAAAAAGCGGTGCCTGTTATGGTTTACACCGTAAATTGGTTGTGTTGGGGCGAATTCATTGTAAAGGACGTTATTCGAGTCAGCACTGTATTACGTACTCAGGCTGCCCCGGAGATTCTTTGCCTGCGCAACGCAAAAACGATTTTTCCTGCAATAAATGCAACGCCACGCCCCATTTCTCTACCGACGATGCACATCCCCGTAGAACAGATCCTGGCCTATCATTTGATTCCCCCAGCGGAAGACCCTCTTGACTACGACCCATCTGAACCCAATCGCCGGATGGACCCAATCACTGTACTTGCAGGGAAATTCCAGATGGATGCAAAAATGCGTTTTGCGTCCATCTCCGACCTGAGCAAATATTTGGACCGCACTCGTGAAGTCTATACCTCGATTTATGACGTGGAAATTTCCTGTCCAATTATGCCCTCACTGGGGATTGTTAAAGTACCTTTTGCTCTGATCCGACAATCAACCAGCATTTTCTCAGACCGATTGGTGTAACTTTCTGTCATTCCTCGCTTATCCCACCCAGTCAGGCTTTCCAAAAGCCTGACTTTTTTATGAAATTCTTATTTTTTTAGAGTATATTTTTAACTAAACACCTTTTTGGGAGAAAACGATCATGCCAGAAAATACACAAAAATCAGCTATTCCATTCAAAGCGGAAACCCGACAGATTTTGGAAATTCTGATTCATTCCCTGTACAATGAACGGGAAGTTTTTCTACGCGAATTAATTTCAAATGCCTCCGATGCCCTGACGCGGATGAGTTTTGAAATGCTGACCAACAGAAATGTTTTAGACCCGGATGCAGAATTAAAAATTGTCATCAGCACGGACCCTGAAACTCGAACATTAACCGTCAAAGATACCGGAATCGGAATGACCGAAGTCGAATTAATTGAAAATCTGGGCACCATTGCCCAATCCGGCGCACGCAACTTCTTGAAAGCTGTGGAAGAAGGACAACAAAACGTCTCTGATATCATTGGACAATTTGGCGTTGGGTTTTACTCTGCTTTTATGATTGCCGACTCAATCCGGGTTGTTTCCCGTTCATACCAACCGGATGCAACCGCTGCTGCCTGGGTTTCCACGGGAGAGGACACCTTCTCCATTGAACCTGCCGAAAAGACGGATCGCGGCACCGAAGTGATTATCCGGTTAAAAGAAGATGCCGCGGAATTTACCGAAGAACACCGCCTGCGGGAAATCATTCTGCGCCATTCCGATTATGTACCCTACCCAATTTACCTGAAAGATAATCCGGAACAGGTCAATCATCAGACTGCACTGTGGCGGCAGGCTCCTCATCAGGTTGAAAAAGAAGAATATGAAAAATTCTACCGGCAATTTAGCATGGATTTTGAGCCGCCAATTACTTACGCGCATATGGCAATAGATGCCCCCGTGCAAATGTATGCGCTTTTATTCTTCCCCGCCACAGCTGAACGCAACATTTTCTCTGCCAGGAAACAAGAGGGTTTAAAACTTTACGCACGAAAAGTTTTGATTCAAGAATATTGCCAGGACCTGCTCCCAAAATGCTTCCGTTTTGTGGATGGTGTGGTGGACTCTGAGGATATTCCTTTAAATGTTTCCCGCGAATCCGTTCAATCCACCCGCATAATGGAACAGCTTGAAAAGTTGATTACTTCGAAAGTTATTGAGACCTTGAAAAAATTGGGGGAGAATGAGCCGGAAAAATATGAAACTTTCTGGAAAAACTTCCGCCATTTCATCAAAGAAGGCGTGGCAACAGACTTTGAACCTTATGAAAAGTTATTGCCTTTGCTGCGCTTTTACTCCTTGAAATCTCCCGATCAATGGATCACGCTGGAGGATTATGTAAAAGGGATGAAGGAAGGACAACAGAAAATCTATTTCCTTCTCGGAGACGAAAAGGCCTCTTTGCTTCACAGCCCTCACATGGAAGCTTTCCGCCATAACGATTATGATGTGTTGTTGCTCTCAGATCCCATGGATCCGTTCATGCTGTTGCGTTTCAAAAAATATGAAACGTACGAACTGGTCAACATCACCTCTCGTGATACTGAAGTTCCCAAAATCGAAAAAGAGGCCCTGGATCACCCGGATGAGGTAATCTCAGACGAAAAAATTCAATACTTAATGGATCTGTTCAAGACACAACTCGGTGATCGGGTATCCGAAGTAAAAACGACAGACCGCCTGGTCGAATCCCCTGCTCGTCTGGTTGACCCCGAGGGTTCACTTCCCCAGGAAATGCAGCGGGTTTATCACCTACTTGAAAAAGAATACGAGCTTCCGCAAAAAATCCTGGAAATCAACCCCAATAATTCTATTCTGGCAAACCTGGCTGAACGAGAAAAGGATGATCCTCGGGTGAAAGATATTGTGGAACAGATCTATGAGAACGCTTTATTAATTGAAGGGCTCCACCCTGATCCGGCCAGTATGATCTTACGCATTCAACGACTGATGCAAGAAGCTTTAAAATGATTGGATTCCAAAAAGAAATCGCTGAATAATCAGCGATTTCTTTTTTATTAACCGGTTTTCACTTTATAATTTAAGAGTAGCTTCAAAATACGTATGTTCTTAACACTACATGAGGTGGATGCATGGCGCAAGAATCTTTAGGTCACATTAAATTAATTTGGAACTGCCCAAGCTGCGGGACCCAAAATCCTGGTCCTCACAAATTTTGCACAACCTGTGGTGCACCACAGCCGGCGGACGTCCAGTTTGAAGCCCCGACGCAACAGGAATTGATCAAAGACGAAAAGGAAATTGCCAAAGCCAAGGCAGGGCCGGATATTCACTGTGCTTTCTGCGGCACCCGAAATGCGGGGGATGCCAAATTCTGTTCACAATGCGGAGCAGATCTTGCCGAAGCAGAACAACGTAAAACGGGGCGCGTTGTAGGTGCATACCGGACCGGTCCCGCGCAGGAGATCATTTGCCCGACCTGTGGTGCAGTAAATTTAAGCTCTGCCCTCATCTGCACGAAATGCGGTTCCAGTCTCAAGACAAAACCCGTCCAAACACCTGTTGTTCCAACTCAAGCACAATCTGCTGGGGGGACACAATCAAAAGCTCGCGTCAGTCCATTGATCATTGTGTCTATTTTATTTGCCTTCGTTGTGCTGTGCGGTGTACTTTTTTGGGCTTTCACACGCAAAGAAACAACCAGCGGATCTGTTACAGAAGTTCATTGGAAGCGCTCTGTAGTGGTTGAAGAATTTGGTCCGGTTACCAAAGAGGATTGGATTGACAACATCCCTGCCTCAGCTGAAATCCTTTCTTGTGAAAAACGCTTTCATCACGAACAGGATACTGCAGTTGCCGATGCCGAAAAAGTGTGCGGAACAGAATATATCGTAGATGATGGCTCCGGATACGGTGAAGTTGTTCGAGACTGTGTTTACCAGGTTTATCTGGATTTCTGTGATTATCAGATAGATGACTGGCAAATTGGAGATACTATTGTATTGGAAGGATCAGACCTGAACCCCGTTTGGCCTGCGCCAACCCTGGACAATACCCAACGTCTGGGAGAATACGATGAGATATACACAATTTTATTTGACTCCGATAATCAGAATTTCACCTATACAACTTCGGACGAAAATCTCTTTACGGAGTGCCAAATTGGAAGCGAGTGGATTCTGAATATCAACCCGACTTTCAATAGCGTGGTCTCAATAGAGCCGGTTCAATAAACCTAAAATTTTAAATAGAGCACGCTGAATAGAGCGTGCTCTATTTTTCTCTAGCTTAAAACGCAAATAAAAAAACGATGTCATTCACATTGGTTCCGGTAGGACCAATGCGAAGTAAATCCCCCAAAGTGTTAAAGTAAGCATAAGAATCATTATTTTTCAGAAAATGTTCTGGCAAAAGACCTGAGCGCTGTCCATGGTTGAGCGTTTCCCCGGTAACAACGGCACCCGCCGCATCGGTCGGGCCGTCCTCACCATCTGTGGCCAGTGTTACCAGCATTACATCTTCCAATCCGTTCATTTCGCGCACTGCTCCCAACGCCAGTTCAGTATTCCGACCCCCTCTTCCCTTTCCACGGAGCGTTACTGTAGTCTCTCCACCAAGGACAAGGCATAAAGGTCGCTCCAGAGGATATCCGGATGTAGCTGCTTCCCGCAGGATCGAGGCCAACACAATCCCCACTTCCCGGGCTTCACCGCGCAGGTAAGTTGTAAGCAGCATAGATTGCAATCCCTGTGCTTTTGCGGATTCCACCACATGGATTGCGGCTTGATAATTGCTGGAAATAATCTGGTTATATGTGTTTTCCAGACATTTTTCTCCATTTTTCACCGATTCCAATTCTTTCCCAGCTTTACCTTCTTTTAAAAATGTAATAATCGAGGAGGGCACTTCTTCTTCAAGATGATATCTTTGCAAAACTTCTAAAGCATCCCCATACGATGTGGGATCAGCCACAGTCGGCCCAGAAGCAATCACATCTAAAGGGCTGCCAATCACATCGGAAAGAATAAGGGTTATCAATTTTGCAGGGTAAGCAAGACGAGCAAGCCGGCCACCTTTGATTTGATCAAGATGCTTTCTAAGAGTATTAATCTCCCCGATATTCGCGCCACATGCCAGCAGCAGCCGGGTTAATTCCTGCAGTTCCGTTAGACTGACGCCCGCAACCGGGCTGGTCATCAGCGCCGACCCGCCTCCCGAAATCAAACAAATCACCAGATCCCGAGATGTGCACTGCTCCAAAAACGCGATTAATTGCTGTGTGCTCCGGACACTTTTTATATCCGGAACCGGGTGACTCCCTTCTAAAAACTGTATGGAAGACGGGTAATCTCCTAGAACTGCATCCAGATGCTTGACAATGACAATTCCTCCACTCACATAATCACCCAACACTTCCACTGCACCTTTTGTCATAGCTGGAGAAGCCTTCCCCGCCCCAACAATAAAGATACGTTCAAACTGTTTCAGATCATATTGGCGGTCCTTAACCCACAAGAATTGCCCAGAACGCTGAAGCATATTCTTTACACTTTTTAGCGGATCGGCCGTTTCCAGAACTTCATTTAATAACGAATCGACAATTTCAGCTTTAGAATGGTTCGCAATTGACTTCGCCAAACGGAAATCTTTTCCCATATCCCAGGCTCCTGATTTTCTCGTACCGATTTAACATTCTTATTGTAAACCGAATCCTCATCTCAAATTCGCAATTACTTGAACACAACTCACAGAAAAATGTGTGAACAAGTGTATACCTTATCAGGAAGAAAATCATACGAATTTAGCCTTCGCAAGTGGTATACTATAAAATCGTTAGGCAAGCTTCAATGTAGACTTTAAAACTTTATTAAAAAATGAAGTTTATTATTTCAGGAGGAGTAAAAGTGGAAAATATCGCAGCACTGGACAGTCTTTTCCAACCCAAGTCCATCGCAATTGTGGGGGCTTCAAACACAGAAGGAAAAATTGGTTATTCTGTGGTTCATAATCTTATCGAGAGCAAGTATGCTGGGGCTATCTATCCGATCAACCCCAAAGACCCTGAAATTCAAGGGTTAAAAGCTTATAAAAGCGTTTTAGATGTTTCCGGAGACGTTGAAACAGCCGTTCTCACCGTTCCAGCAAAATTCATCAAGTCCGTTATCGATGAGTGCGGCAAGAAAGGTGTAAAGAGTCTGATCATCATCACCTCCGGCTTCAGTGAAGTCGGCGAGCGTGAATTGGAAGATGAAATCGTCGAATTGGCACACAGTTACGGCATGCATATTCTTGGGCCCAATATCGTTGGTGTGCTCTCCAATTCTGACAGCATGAATGCTTCTTTTGCTCCTTTCTTGCCTCTAAATGGCAAATCTTCTCTGGTCTCTCAGAGTGGTGCACTCCTGATCGCAATGGATGCTTCCACTTACACCCGCCGCGTTGGCTTCGACAAACTGGTTTCGATTGGTAATATGTCAGATGTAAACTTCGGCGACGTTGTAGGCTGGTTGGACAACGACAAAAACACCAACTGTATTACGCTTTATATTGAAGGTTTCAAAGACGGCCGTCACTTCATGGAAGTTAGCCGCAAAGCACAGAAACCCATTATCGCGCTGAAATCCGGAGTTTCCGCACATGGTGCCGCTGCGGCCGCCTCGCACACTGGTTCTCTGGCCGGAGCCGCTAAAGTTTATGGAGCTGCCTTCCAACAAGCCGGTGTGGTCCAGGCGGCTGATCTGGACAATTTGTTCGATCGCTCCTTGGCACTCTCTCTCCAGCCCCCCATGAAAGGGGACAACCTCCTGATTATCACCAACGGTGGTGGTGTTGGCGTGCTTGCCACAGATGCAGCCGAACGTTTCGGTATTCCTCTCCAGTTTGCACCTAAAGATGTCCAGGTAGAGCTCAAGAAACACATGCCTGCATTTGGTTCGGCCAAGAATCCTGTTGACATCACCGGTATGGCAGGCACAGAATGGTACGTTGACTCCGTTCGTTATGCAATCGCTCATCCCTGGGTAGACGGCGTAGTTGTTCTCTACTGCGAAACCGCGGTCAGCAATCCGCTTGAAATCGCACAGGGAATCAAAGCGGCCGTAGATGAAGCCGGTGTGGATAAACCCATTATCGTTTCTTACGTTGGTGGAGAGAAATCAGAAAATGCCATGAAATGGTTGGTCGAGAATGGCGTTCCTGCTTATGGCGCACCGGATACTGCAATCAACGCCATGGCAGCCCTCCGTGACTATGCCCGTATGCGAGAATTAATGGACGTCAATGATGAGACCCACCATGAAGTGGATCGTGAAAAAGCGCTCAAGATCATCGCAAGCGCACGCGAAGATGGACGGGATTCCCTCACCGAAATTGAAGCCAAACAGGTCTTTGCCGCATATGGTTTGCCCGTCACCAAAAACGCTCTCGCCAAAATTGAGGAAGAAGCTGTCAAATTAGCAGAAGAAATTGGCTTCCCGGTTGTAATGAAAATCGTTTCCCCGGACATTCTCCACAAATCCGATGCCGGCGGCGTCAAAGTCAACATCAAGAATTCAGATGAAGCCCGTGCTGCCTTCAAAACAATCCTCGAAAACGCAAAAGCTTATAAAGCAGATGCAGACATCCATGGTATAGTCATTCAGGAAATGGCCCCGTGGGGTACCGAAGTGATTTTGGGCTCAGTCAATGATCCGACCTTTGGACCAACCATGATGTTTGGTCTGGGTGGAATCTTTGTGGAAGTCCTCAAAGACGTAACTTTCCGTGTGGCCCCTGTTTCTCAGGGACAGGCAATGCGGATGCTTGGCGAGATTCGCGGAGCTCCAATTTTGGCTGGTGTCCGTGGCGAAGCACCCCGTGATCGTGAAATGCTTGCGGATACCATCACCCGTTATGCCACTATGATCCTGGATCTTTCGGACGAGATCAGTGAATCGGATGCTAATCCTGTTCTGGTCTACGAAGAAGGCAAAGGAATCAAGGTAGTTGATGCCCGCATTATTTTGAAAAAGAAATAATCGTCATCTTCCCCGACGAAAAATGCAAAGCCACCTCTCAAAAGGGGTGGCTTTCTTCTCGCCACAATCATTTTCCATTGGGAGTAATGTGCTTTCCCGCCGGATATTACGGCAGTGGTTAATGGTACAATTCGACGGTAATTAAGAAAGATAGATTGTTTGCATAGGCAAAAATCTTATGTCTATGACAAATATATAATCTGTCCATCTTAAAAAAACGAAGCAATTTTGAGGAGAATTCTTTCGCGTGCTTAAGCGATTTCTAACCTGGAAAACTGTTCCTCTTGCCTTGTTATTGGTTACCATTGCAGCATATGGTTTATTAAGTCCCACATTGGGTTTTTACTGGGACGATTGGCCCTTGATGTGGTTTTTACATACCTTTGGCGCAAAAGGTTATGAGGAAGCTCTGGCAGTTGATCGTCCATTTCTGGCCGGAATTTATTGGATTACGACTTCTCTTCTCAAAACAGTTCCGATTCAATGGCAAATCCTGGCGATTCTCAGCCGGTGGCTCACTTCTGTAGTTTTATGGTGGAGTCTCAAAAAACTCTGGCCGGAAAACCTTCAACAAGTTACATGGGCAGCATTACTCTTTTCGGTTTACCCGGGTTTTAAACAACAACCAATCTCCGTAGTATATTCCAACGGATTCTTGCTCTTTGCAATGTTCCTCGCCTCATTTGGCTTAATGGTTGCAGCAATCCGTAATCGTGAACGATATTGGCATTACACCATTCCCGCACTGATCGGTTATAGCATCTGTACTTTTTCTACAGAGTATTATGTTGGCTTAGATATGATTCGCCCTATCATGATCTGGCTAGCATTGAGTGAATCTCCAAAAATTAACTTAGATCAGATCAAAAAAGTTTTCCTTAATTGGGCACCCTACCTTATTGTTTTATTTGTGTTTCTAATTTGGCGAGTGTTTGTCTTTGAATTTCCAACCTACCAACCACAGCTTTTAGGTGAAATCTCAAGCAGTCCATTAAACGGCATTGTACATTTTGTGTACCGTATAGTCCAGGATATATTTTTAACCGGATGGGAGGCATGGGGAAAAACTTTTCATGCACCGTCCCTGTCCGAATTACAAACAACCTCTTCACTTCTATATTGGATATTGGTAGTAGGATTAATTCCAATAGTCTGGTTCTATCTCAAGACCCTTGGAAATGATCAACCCGAAAAGCACTCTGTAAAACCGGATCATTGGGCCAGACAAGCCATGCTGTTAGGTTTTGCAGGTCTGCTTTTTGGCGGAGCGCCCTTTTGGATTACCGATTTGAAAATCTCTCTGGAATTTCCCTGGGACCGATTCACCCTGGCTTTTATGTTGGGAAGTTCACTCTTTTTAGTTGGATTTATTGATTGGGTCATCCGCACCAGAATGCAGAAAATTATTCTGCTCAGCCTGGTGATAAGTATGGCAATTGGTGCTGATTTTTCAAATACGAACACATATCGCCGCGAATGGAATACACACAATGATTTGCTCTGGCAAATGGTTTGGCGAGCTCCCGGTCTGAAGCCCGGCACCACCCTGGTGACAAACCATTTACCCATGTCTTACTACAGTGATAATTCTTTAACGGCTCCACTTAATTGGACCTATGCCCCAGAGAATAAATCCAAGGATATTCCTTATCTCTTCGCATTCACCGAAGTACGTCTGGGCGCAGGGCTGCCAGCTCTGGAAGAAGACTTACCTATTCACCAAAGCTACCGCAGTGCATCCTTCAACAGTTCAACAAACAATGCCCTGGTGATCTATTATGCCCCACCCGGCTGTTTGCGAATCATTGATCCACAGTATGATACAAGCTTGCCCTCCCTCCCAGATGCAATCAAAGAGGCCATGGTCATCTCCCACCCGGATCAGATCCTTGTAGATGCAAATCCACCTGCCACTCCCCCCATTAAAATTGTTGGCCCGGAGCCCGACCATAATTGGTGTTATTATTTTGAGAAAGCAGAGCTCGCCCGCCAGATGGATGATTGGAGCACAATTGTTGATCTGGGAATTCAGGCACTGGACCAGAAGAAGTTAATGGCGCAAGAACCTACCGAGCTGTACATATTTATTGAAGCTTTTGCGCGTTCCGGTGACTGGGAAAATTCTATGCGGCTGATTCGTGAGGCTTATCGGCAATCCTCAACTTTGCAATCAGATCTTTGCAACACAATTACTCGCTTCGAGAAAAAGTACTCACCGGATAATAACGCCGCTCCGGAAATTGATAAGACCCGAGAACGCCTGCATTGTCCGGCAAATTAAAGTTGGATCGTGGTGACTTCTTTGATCATGACTACACAAAAAAGACTAGGTCTTTCTATCATCATCCCGGTTTATAACAGTCAGAAAACACTTGAGGAATTGGTGAAACGACTGGGGACTGTATTGCCGGGAATTGCATCCAATTACGAGGTCCTGCTGGTTAACGACGGCAGCATAGATGAAAGCTGGCAAAAAGTTCAGGAACTCGCAGAAGCCTACAGTTTTATCCGGGGCATCAATCTAATGCGGAATTACGGACAGCACAATGCTCTATTATGCGGCATCCGTTCTGCAGAAAATGAAATCATCGTCACCATGGATGACGATTTACAGCATCCCCCTGAAGAAATCCCCATCCTCCTGGCTAAACTCCAAGAAGGCCACGATGTGGTCTATGGATTTCCCCGCAAATTACCCCATTCTTTCTGGCGGAATATCTTTTCAAGGATTACCAAAAAAACATTGGCATTCGTGATGGGGATTAAAACAGTCCGAGAAATTAGTGCGTTTCGAGCTTTTCGCACCAACCTTCGAGAAGCTTTTAAAGACTACCAGAGTCCGGGTGTTATTATCGATGTTTTGCTTTCATGGGGAACCACCCGGTTCACCAGTGTCAAGGTAAATGAAGTCCCGCGCGAATACGGAAGTTCAAACTACAATTTCTTCAAGCTTGCCAGCCAGGGGCTTCTTATCCTGACGGGCTTCAGCACAATTCCTCTTAAATTGGCCAGCTGGATGGGGTTCATCTTTACAATCTTCGGTTTCGCGGTTTTTCTCTTTGTGTTGATCTCCTATCTCCACCAGGGCAGTATCCCCGGCTTTCCATTTCTGGCTTCAATCATCTCAATTTTCAGTGGAACCCAATTGTTTGCCTTGGGCATCTTCGGAGAATATCTTGGACGCATGTTTGATAGAAGCATGGACCGTCCCACCTATGTGATTGGCAGCACAACCCCAAAATGCCAGCAAGACGAGTGATTCGGTATGAACGGTGTAATTCTTCAACCGTCTTACATTCCCTGGAGGGGATACTTCCATCAGATCGCCATGGCCGACATATTCGTTTTTTATGACGATGTCAAATATGATAAAAACGGCTGGCGGAATCGAAACCGGATCAAAACAAAAAATGGATCAATCTGGCTCACCATTCCGGTGCTGACCAAAGGTGTTGAAACAAACCAGACTCCCATTAATCAGATACAAATCAACTGGCAGCAAAACTGGAATCGAAAACATTGGCAATCTTTACAGATGCATTACGCCAAAGCGCCTTATTTTGAAAAATTTGCCCGTTTGCTGGAATCATTCTACCAGCGACATCCTAATTTGCTCTCCGAATTTACCATTGACCTGACAATTCTTCTTGCCAGAGAACTGGGCATTCACCATACCCAATTTATTCGTTCCTCGGAAATGGAAGGGATCACCGGCCAGAAAACGGAGCGACTGATTCAAATCCTTTCCAGATTAAATGTAACCCATTATATTTCCGGGCCTTCAGCCCAATCCTATATTGAAACAGCTAAATTCCAAAATGCCGGTATTACCCTGGAATATATGCAGTACGAGTATGCAGAATATCCACAACTTTACCCCCCCTATGATCCACAAGTTTCCATTCTGGATTTAATGTTCATGACAGGGCCCAATGCGTTGGATCACATCCTCCCAAAAAACAGCAGAACCTGAACCAAAAATGAGGAAATAAATGATTGATGACAAGAAAATCAATAATGTAAAACAATATTTTCACAACACACTCTCTAAATTTGGGACAACTTCAAAAGGTGTCGATTGGAACACCGAAGAAACCCGTGAAGCGCGGTTTGATCAAATTTTGAAAGTGGCAGACCCCATACATCCATTTTCTATTCTGGATTACGGCTGCGGTTATGGGGCTTTGATCGAATACTTACGGAAAAAGCCTTTCCTCATCAATCAATATATAGGCTATGACATCCTCGAATCTATGATTGATGCAGCACGGGGTATATACGGGCATTTGAACTGGGCACAATTCACAACCAGCATCACGGAAGCCCCTATCGCCGATTATGCTGTTGCATGTGGTGTCTTCAATATGAAACTGGATGCCGGCTTTGATGAATGGACTGAATTTGTCATTACCGGCCTCAAAGAAATGGATGCTCATTCACGGCATGGTTTTTCTTCTAACTTCCTCACAAAATATTCGGATGCTGACCGGATGCGCCCGGATCTTTATTATGCGGATCCCTGTTTTTTGTTTGATTACTGTAAAACACATTTTTCTAAAGATGTGGCCATCCTTCATGATTATGGCATGTACGATTTCACCCTGATCGTTCGAAAATAATAAAACTATTTTGGTTAAAACAGCAAAAACAATGATTGACTTTAACAAACCTACTCTAATTGGAAATGAACTGCATTATATCGCTGAAGCATTTGATAATTCACATGTTTCTGGTGATGGTCCTTTTTCAAAAAAATGTCAGACCTTGCTGGAGAATGAACTGGGAGTTCCAAAAGTACTGTTAACCAGTTCCTGCTCACACGCATTGGAAATGGCCGCCCTGCTGCTAAAAATTGGACCTGGAGATGAGGTTATTTTTCCTTCCTTCACATTTGTGACTACAGTAAACGCTTTTGTCCTTCGGGGAGCAAAACCCGTTTTTGTGGATATTCGCCCTGACACAGTAAACCTGAACGAAGCGCTCCTTGAAGAGAAAATAACCTCTCGCACCCGAGCTATCGTCCCGGTTCATTACGCCGGTGTCGGTTGTGAGATGGATACCATTCAAGAAATTGCCAATCATCACAACCTGCCCATTGTAGAAGATAACGCGCATGGGCTTTTTGGCAAATACAAAGGGAAAAACCTGGGAACATTTGGTGTACTTGCTACACAGAGTTTTCATGAAACCAAAAATATTTCCTGCGGTGAAGGGGGAGCATTACTGATCAACCAGACCGAGTTTTCTGACCGGGCGGAAATTATCCGCGAAAAGGGCACAAACCGCAGCCGGTTCTTCCGCGGCATGGTGGATAAATACACCTGGGTAGATATCGGTTCAAGTTATATCCTTTCAGATATTCTGGCAGCCGTACTCTACGCTCAGTTAGAACAAAAAGATCTGATCCAGAATAAGCGCAAAGCAATTTGGACTCGCTATTTCACAAGCCTGCAAAACTGGGCGGACAATCAGGGAATTCAGCTTCCTTATGTCCCGTCTCACTGCGAGCAAACATATCATATGTTCTATATAGTGCTGCCATCCCTCAAAATTCGCCAGACATTGATTAAATACCTTCGCGAGAAAGGGGTTATCAGCGTTTTTCATTATCAACCCCTACATCTTTCCGATATGGGAAAACAGTTTGGAGGAAAATTAGGTGACCTTCCCGTTACAGAACGCATGGGAGATTGCTTGCTGCGCCTGCCTTTTTACAACGCACTATCCGAAACAGATCAGGATCAGGTGATCGACATTCTTACGGGCTTCAAGAGATAAATCCAAATTCACTTCAAATCAATCAGGAGAGGAAATCAATGAACATCCTTGTGTTTAACTGTGGCAGCTCCTCGCTGAATTACAAAGTTTTCCGCTTTGAAAATACAGAGGTTTCTTCTATTGCTATTTCCGGTAAAGCGCACCGGGTTGGTGTAAAAGGAACGGAGCCTTCTTTTATTGAGCATCATCTTAACGGGCAAATCGAGAAACAAACCCGGCCAATTGCAAATCACAGCGAAGCAGCTAAACTGGTCATTCGGTATTTACAAGATCATCAAATTGACCTGGATGCTATTGGGCATCGTTTTGTCCATGGCGGAGTCGATTTTCAAGAGTCGGTGCCGCTCTCAAAAGATACTTACATCAAGTTGAAATCCTGCCTGCCGCTGGCACCCATCCATAATCCCAACTCGATGAGCGTAATTGACGAATGTCTGTCAGCTTTTCAATCCCTGCCGCAATATGTCACATTCGATACGGCTTTCCACGCCTCTTTGCCGGAATGGGCCTACCAGTATGCGCTCCCTGAAGAATTCGCCAAAAATTACAACCTTCGCAAATTCGGATTTCATGGGCTTTCCTATCAATATGTTACCCAGGAAGCAGCTCGGTTCCTCGAGAAACCATTGAAATCTCTGAAAATGATCGCCTGTCACCTTGGAACAGGCGGCTCCAGCATTGCCGCCATCAAAGATGGGAAGTCCATTGACACTTCAATGGGATTTTCTCCTTTAGCAGGGTTAATTATGAGTACCCGCACCGGAGACCTTGACCCTATGATCCCATTGCACCTGATCTCCGAGCATGGTTTTACCTCGGAAGAGCTCACCACCCTGTTTAACAAAAAGAGTGGCTTGTTGGGCATTTCAGGCTTTTCCAGCGACATCCGGGATATTTTGCAGCAATTGGAAAAAACCGAAATTCCTCGTGCACGTCTTGCGTTTCAGATGTATACCTATCGGATCAAACAATACATCGGCGCATATAGTGCTGTTCTGGGAGGACTAGATGTTTTAATTTTCACCGATGATATTGGTGTCCAGAGTTGGCAGGTACGCGAGGAAGTTTGCCGGGAAATGGATTTCTTAGGAATCAGCCTGGATTCTGAGACCAATCGCCGTGCTAACATAGCCAAGATCTCGCAGATCAATGTGGCAAATGCCGGCGTTCAAGTACTCTCTATGCCAACCAACGAAGAACTGATCATCGGATTAGAAGGATTCAGTCTCCTCAATTCATAATAAAAACCATCTGATCGAGGATGTATGCTAAAGGCGTCCTCATCACCGATAACCCATCCGATAAGGTTAAACCAGACCGGGGGAAAAACGACTCTGCGCATAAAGAAAAGTAAGCAATTGAGATTACCTTCAAAGCAATGCAAAAACGATCAAATTGTAACCAGGCGAATTGCTGAACACCAAGTGCTTAACGAACCGGTTAACAACAAAGTAGATCAAAAGAAAGTTGACCTCCCTGTATCACCCAATAATCCGGAGAAAGAGGATTATGCTTGACAAAAAAAAATGCCCATGCTAACGTTATAGTCATCTATAAACATCTACTAAAGAGACGCAAATGAACAGTACTGCCAAAACATTTTTCATTGATAAATCCAGTGCAATTCCTATCTATACGCAGCTTGCAAGCTGGATGGAATCCAAAATAACAACCGGTGAGTGGCCACAAAACTTCAGGCTTCCCGGTGAAATTGAACTTGCCAAACAAGTCAGCGTCAGTCGCGGCACTTTACGCAAAGCAATATCCAAATTAATCGAAAAAAACCTGCTGGTGCAAATCCACGGTAAGGGTACTTTTGTCTCTCCTTTTATTGTGGAACAAACCTGGGCAGGCAGACTGGTCGGTATTTACGATGAACTGATGCTGATGGGAATCCCTTTCAAAACTCAAATCATTGAACAGGATATTATTCCCGCTCCTCCAAAAGAAGCAGACCAATTAGGTCTTACACCGGGTCAACCAATCTATCATATCAAGCGCCTCCGGTCTGTAGAAAATGCGCCGTTAGTGGTCATGGAAAACTACCTGGATGCCACCCAATATGAGGGGTTATTAAATATGGATCTGGCCCAACATGGTTTGATGGAAATAATTGAAAAACTTTATGGATTAACATTAACCTGGGCCTCCCACAATATTTCTGTCATCCGGGCTGGCGCGGAGATGGCATCGCTGTTGCAAATTGGAATCAGTGATCCCATTCTTTTTAACGAGCATGTAGTTTATGACGAGAATGAAAGAAAGACCCTGTATTCAAAGCTCTGGTTCCGCAGTGACCGGTACCGTCTGCGTACCATTGTCCACCGAGGGGCCAATGAAGCTTTTTATTCTGCCATGAGTCATACCCCCATTCAACCTCCAAAGGTCCTTTCTCAAAAACATCCCCAAACCCAAAGTGTCCAAAAGATTTGGTCTTTAAGTGACCTGCTTCCCCCTGAGAGAATCGAAATCAATGCAAAAGTGAACACACCCGAAGAAGCTATCCGTCTGGTTGGAAAACTGATGGTAGATTCAGGTGCAGTGGAACCACGTTACATTGACGGCATGCTAAATATGTCCAATCAGCTTGGCCCCTATATTGTCATTGCACCAGGTGTGGCCCTCCCACATGCCCGGCCGGAAGATGGCGTCATTGAACCCTGTCTCGCTCTGGCCACGCTGAATCCCCCCATTAAGTTTGGCAATCTGAATTACGATCCTGTGCGCCTTGTCTTTGCAATTGGAGCAGTAGATGCTTATCAACATATTGACGCACTGCGCTCATTCGCCACTTTTCTGTCTCAAACGAACAATCTGGAAGCTCTTTTAAAAGCTGATTCCAAAGAAGAAATCTTACGCATTCTCGACGCATAACCCATCCCGAGAAACCATTGCACGGCTCATCAACAAAATTCAACTCATTTAAAAGAGAGAACGTTGCCCTATGAAAACCTATTTGGATTGTTTTGTATGCTTGTTTCGTCAGAGTTTGGAAGCGGCTCGATTTTCTGATGCAGACGAAGAGGGACAAAAACAAGTTCTGTTTACTGCTTTGGAGGTCCTGAAAAATATGGACCCCACCAGCACACCTCCACAACTTACCAGCCGGATTCATCAAACCGTCCGGGAGGTTACCGGCATTACGGATCCTTACCAGGTGCTCAAAGAAAAAAGCACACAAGAAGCACTCTCTCTCTACCCTCGGTTAAAACAACTCGTCCGAAAAGCAGACGATCCATTAACAACCGCAATCAAGCTGGCAATCGCCGGAAACATTATTGATTATGGACGACCCGACGAAATTGATCTTGTGGAAATTATCGAACAAAGCGCTCAACAATCTTTGGCAATTAACCACCTTCCAGAATTGATTGGTCGGCTAAAAAGTGTCCCCTGGGTATTGTATTTAGCAGATAATGCGGGTGAAACTGTTTTTGACCGTGTATTGATAGAGGAACTCAGCCCTCTCCCGGTCAAATATGTTGTAAAAGGTGGCGCCAGTCTGAACGACGCCACGCGAAAAGATGCTCTGGAAGCGGGTATTAGCGAAGTTGCTGAAATTGTGGACACTGGTTATGCAGCCGCCGGCATCATTCCGGAATGTTCCAGTCCCGAGTTTTTAGGGTTATTAGAAAATGCCCCCCTTATTATCGCCAAGGGGCAGGGAAACTATGAATCTCTGAGCGAGTATGATGATGGTCGGCTCTTTTTCCTGTTGCAAGCGAAATGTGAGATCTTAAGCAGAGATATTGGCGTTCCTATAAAAAGCTGGATTGTAAAACAAGGCGCCCCAGCAAGCTGATGTTCGGGAAATAAACACGGATTCCTCATTTGTTTTCAAGTATAAATTATAACGGCTCACCAAAGTTGCTTTCAACCAATTTTTGTAATGCCGCTAAAGCAAGATCCGCATCCGCTCCATCTGCTTTCACAATGATTTCCGTGCCCTGATAGATCGCAAGGGTTACCAGCTTAACTACATCGGTTGCATCCGCGAATCGGTCATTATTCCAGACCACAATCTTACTTTGATATTGCCGGGCGGTCTGGGCAAATAAAGCTGCCGAGCGGGCATGTAAGCCCACTTTGTTCTGGACTATTAAATGTAATTCAGGCATCTTTTTTCTCCCTTTCGGGTGTCACCTATATAGACCACTTTTCCAACTTATAAAAAAATTATACCGAATAACCTACATCTGTCTACAAAAAATCAAAAGACTGATTTTATTTCTGCTTTCGAGCTTTAAGCTTACAGAAATGTAAAGTTATAAATGAATTCGGAAAACTCCAGATCATTTATAATGAAAGAGAATTATAGATAGTTTTCTTGTTGATTGATTATTTTTTTCTTACAATTACAAGCTGTACTTTACCTAAGCCACAATACTTTGTTCCTAACGATAAAATTCTGATTGAGGCTCCAGAAAATGCCCGCACCCAAAAAGATTTTGCATGTTGAAGATAATTTTGAAAACCGTATCCTTGTGAGAAGATTATTGCACGCAAGCGGATTTGAACTTATTGAAGCCGAAAACGCTGTTGAAGCTCTGGAACTTCTCAAAAAGCACCAGCCCGACATGATTTTAATGGATATGAATATGCCGGACATGGATGGCTACACACTTACCCATCAATTAAGAAACCAGCCTGAATTTATGGCAATGCCTATAGTTGCCATCACAGCCAATGTCATGAAAGGAGATCGTGAAAAATCCCTGGAAGCTGGCTGCGATGGATACATTGAAAAACCAATTGATGTAGACCGGTTTATCGATCAGGTTAATAGTTTTCTAAAGTAGATCACTTCTAAGACAGAAACTTTATGGACACAAAACCTCTCCATTCAGCAAAAAACAACCTCACAGGAGCCACTGTTCTGGTTGTAGAAGACAACGTTTCAAATTTTGTACTCTTGGCGCGATTATTAGGCTTTTTAGGCATCCATTGTGAATGGAAAACTTCAGGCTATGAAGTTGTTGAATACGCCGATACACTCTCTGATCTCGATCTCATTCTTATGGATATCCGGCTCCCCTATGAAGATGGATATGGAGCCCTGGCAAAAATCCGAAGTTCTCCCCAACTTAAAGATCTGCCGGTAGTAGCCGTTACCGCTGAAGCAAGTCAGGAAGAAATGGAAAAAGCGCGCTCTGCCGGTTTTGATGGCTTTCTCGGGAAACCCATCAACCCGGATCGATTTCCTGAACAGATCACTCGCATTCTAGCCGGAGAAGCTGTCTGGGAAATGAGCTAAGGAGAAACCACAAAATGTCATTATCGCCACCCAGAGCAGTGGATTCAACCAGGCCGGGTCCCTTTCGCGAAAACCTTGCCCGAAAAGTTATCATCACCCTTTTAGTCCTTTCGCTCCTCCCAGTTGCATTCATTGGCAGTGCAACTTATTTCCGCACCCGCCGGTTGCTGTCTGGCCAGGTAGAAAACCAAATCCAAACCATTATTCAAAACCAATCTAAACAGCTTTCCCTGATAAGCATCCCCGGCAGTAAAGCTTTAACAGATCTCAGTGTTCAGGGGAACCTGAACCGCACACTTCTGGAATTATATGATGCCCCACAAGATTTAAAGAAAATAAATCAAATACAATCGGATTATTTTTACCGATATCTGGCCAAGTCCGACGATTCAAGCCTTTCAGTGTTTGATCAATTATGGGGAATAACCAATGACGGCAAAGTCCTGGTTGCGTCCGATTCCCAATGGATTGGAGAAGACTTCAGTCAATTAGAAGTATTTCAAGCGCTTAAGAACACCAATCACAGTCTGTTTGCTTACGATCCCCAACCACTTTATGTGGATGAAATGGTGGTTTTCTCTGCTTACAACATCAAAGACACCAATGGTGATCCGTTTCTAACCATCTTGGGGGCGACCCTATCCAACACGCCCTTGACAATTCTGGGAACAACCAATTCTTTCTTCAAAGCATCTAACACCTACCTTTTCTCCAACAGTGGGCAGGTCATCAGTGTAACTCAAACAGGGCAGCAGCTTTTTAATCTAAAACCCAATCCGGAGCACAGCCAGCAACTCCAGGAACTGGTCAGTTCCTGGTCAGGTTTTGGAGAATTCCTCTCACTGGACAACACGGATGTTCTGGCATACGGAGAATGGATTCCCGAGCTCCAGATGGGATTGGCATTAGAAATCCCAAAAAGCGAAATCTATGGTGAATTTAACTCCCTGCTGCGTCTCAATGTAGTGGTTCTGTTAGGCATTCTCCTGATTACGGGTTTAGTCACTTACCTCATCGCAAACCGCATGATTTCGCCTCTCCGGACACTGATCACCCAGGCCAGAAAATTGGCAGAGGGTGATCTTTCCCAACGGACAGAATCCAGTCGGCACGATGAAATCGGTCTATTGGCTTATACCTTCAACACCATGGCCGGTCAATTAAGCACCCTGTACCAATCGTTAGAGCAAAAGGTAGAAGAACGCACGGAACAACTCCGCAGTGTTTCGGATATTATCCAGTTAGCAACTTCATCCACCAGACAGGAAGATATTCTCCAAAAGACGGTGGATTTACTGGCAGATCGATTCGACTATCTCTACACCGGAATATTTGTTTTGAACGAAACAGGGACTTCCGCAACCCTTAAAAGCGAAGCCGGCCCAATCACTCAGGAACGGAATTTTCGGGAATACCGGGTAAGGATCACCGAACAAACACTGATTGGCCGGGTTGCAGCCCAAAACCGTCCTGAAAGCGCAAACCCAACGCCCCAATCCATTGAAAACTGGCCATTGCTGACAGATCAAACTCAGTCAGAAGCTGCGGTACCTATTCAGGTTGGTGGAGAAGTATATGGGGTACTTTATCTGCAAAGTGCAAAACCGGATTCATTTGGAGAAGAAACTCAGGTAGTCCTCAAAACATTAAGCGACCAGATTGCGATTGGTTTACAGAAAATCCGTCTGATCGAATCTACCGAAATCAACCTGGAAGAAACTTCCACTTTATACCGCACCAGTTTAAGAATCACTCAGGCGGGCGATAAAACCGGCTTGATCCAAACACTGCTGGAAGGATTGAAAGATCTGTCAATGTTCACGGCAGTCTACACAGTTGAAAAGAATGCAATCCGCTTATTGGGAATGAATAACCCCGGCTACTCAACTCAAGCGGATGCTGTTCAAGATTTATCCTTTCCACTCAATAATATTTATGAACATTTTACGGAAAGCAGTCTGGTCGTTTTAAACGATCTCACCGTCTCAACCCAATTTACTCAAATCCTTTCTGCTTTTATCCAGCAGGGCTGCGCCTCTGCCGCATTGCTAGGTATTAAAGAAGCAGGGAAACTTGATCTGGTTATCGTCCTGGCGTTTCAGCATCAAACTTTGCTCACGGATACCCGGTTGCAGCCCTATGTTAACCTGGTTCATGTGGCTTCCAACGCCCTGGACCGGATGCGAGCCACAAAGGGTCTTGAACTAAGACTCAATGAACTGCAAACCATGTCCGGCTTCAGTAAATCCATCTCGAATGAGATGGATCTTAACCATCTGTATCAGATCTCACATGAATTGATCAGCGATTTGGTCGGTCAGGACCTGACATTTACCATTGCCATACTGGATAAGGAAAATGAAAAAATAGAAATTCCTTTCCTTTATGAAAATTCAACTTCCTCATCCCTTGACCCCATACCGCTTGGAGAAGGTTTAACTTCACACATTTTCCAAACCAGAGAACCCCTATTGCTGAATCACAACATTGCTCAAGAGGCACATCAATTAGGTGCAAAAATTATAGGAACGCCGCCAAAATCCTGGCTTGGCGTTCCCTTGATGGTCAGCGGCGAGGTCATTGGAGCAGTAATCCTGCAGGATTCCTTGCAGGAAAACCGGTTTGATCAGCACGATCTCGACCTGCTCAGTACACTCGCCCTTCAAATCGGCGCAGCCATACATAATGTTCAGCTCATTAAAGGTTTGCAGGAAGCTCTGCGAGTATTCGATCGGGAACGGTTTCTGTTAAATACCCTGCTGGAGAATACACCAGATCAAATATTCTTCAAAGACAAAGAAGGAAAATATCTTCGTGTAAGTAATTCTTATGCTTCACAATTCAGCATCCAACCAGAAGCACTGATTGGTAAATCAGACTTTGAACTCTTTGATAGCGAAACCAGCTATCGGATTGCCGAAGAAGAGCAGGCTTTGCTGTTAGGTGGAAAAAACCAACTGGATACAACCACCCAGAAACAGTCTGCAGCCGGAGAGGAAATCTGGTATCAGATTTCTAAAATACCACTCCTGGATAATGCCTCCCAGCCAATGGGGATCCTTGGTATTTACAGGGACATCACCGACCTCAAATTAGCTGAGGAAACCGCCAGAATACGTGCACAGCAGCTCCAAACCGCGGCGGAAATTGCCCGAGATACCACCGGCACGCTGGATATTAACCAGTTTTTGAGCCAGGCAGTCAATCTTATTCGAGATCGATTTGGCTTCTATCACGCCTCTATCTTTTTAATAGACCCAATGGGTGAAAATGCGGTCCTTCGAGAATCTACAGGTGAAGCCGGAGAACAGCTTAAACGCACTCATCACAAACTCGCAGTGGGTTCCCAATCCCTGGTTGGGCAGGCCACCCAAAATCAAGCTCCTGTCATCATCAATGATGTAAGCAGTGACCCAAATTACTATCCCAACCCGTTCCTGCCCGACACACGTTCCGAATTGGTGCTTCCTTTAGTTGTTGGAAAGCAGTTGTTGGGCGCACTGGACGTGCAGAGTACCCAAACAGATGCATTTCTTTCCAAAGATCTTGAAATTCTCCAAATCCTTGCTGACCAGCTTGCCGCTGCTATTTCAAGTGCCAATCTTTATATGAACTCACAAAAGAACCTCTACCGGCAGCGTGCTTTACAAGAAACCACGGTTGCAATTACTGCAAGTACAACCATTGAAGAACTGCTCCAGACTGCCGCAAATGCCATTCATCAAATCCTACCGAAAGATCACATCGCCATCTATCTGCTCAATCGTCAAAATCTTTTAGAGCTTCAGTCATTTGCAGGGGACGAAAAGAGTCACCAACTGCCCGAAACGTATAGTCTGGAAGAGGGAATCGTGGGCGCTTCTGCCCGGCAGCACGCTTCAATCCTGGTAAAAGATACTGTAACAGACCAACGTTTCCCCTCAATAGAAGAAAATACCCGCTCCAGACTGGTAGTCCCAATTCTATATAATGATCAACTTTTGGGTATATTGAAATTTGAAAGTGAAACCGTCGCTGCTTTTGATGAAAGTGATCAGGAAATATTCAGTGTGTGGGCAAGTAATATTGGATCTGCACTTTCAAACTTCCACCTCTTGAGTCAAATTCGAGCACAGGTAGAAAAACAACGCACTATCAATCAGATCAGCAGCAGCATCCACCGCACGGTGGATATGCGATTGATCTTAGAAACATCTGCGGTCGAGATTTGCAAAGCTTTAGGAGCCAAACGCGCCTCCATCCAGATCAATCCTGAGCTAAATTCTGCCCCGGGAAACGACAATGCGGCAGAATACAAGGAGGAAATTTAAAAATGAATTTCTGGAAAACCCTTTGGCCCTCTAATTCCCCTGCACACATTATTGGAAAAGAACAAATCCTGGTTTTGCGTGAGAAGATATTACAAACGCTCTTCCTTTCTACATTTGCATTAAGCACTCTGGTTTACGGGCTCCTGATAAATCCTGCCATAAAGAATAATGACACGACTGTAATGGTTTTATTAACCGGAACACTGATCATTTTATTGGTTCTAACGCTGGCAAGAAAAATGACTTATACCGTACGGTCAATCAGTTTTATCGCGATCCTGTTTGTACTTGGTAATGCATCCCTGATACTGCTCGGAAATTCCGGTTCCGGGTTCCTGTTGTTAATCACTTCCGTCACGGTAACAACAATTTTGCTGGGCCCTTTTGCGGGTGCCGGCTCCGCAATTCTCAGCCTCATTGCTATGCTCCTGATTTCTTACGGAATTGAAAACGGACAATTTACCTTAGCCCCTCAACTCGCAAATCCCAACACCGGATTAGGTTGGGCACAGTCCGGTTCCATTTTTGTTCTCGTTGTTGGAGCAATCGGCAGCTCTGTATCCATTGTCGTTGTTGGCCTCCAACGGGCACTAAAACAAACCCTCGCATCTTCAAAAGACCTTGAAGAACAGCGAGACACTCTTTTCAGAGCAGTGGAAGAAAGAACCGCCGATCTGGAACGCAGAATCGTCCAAATTCGTACCGCAACCGAGATCATCCGCTCTTTCAGCTCAATCTTGCATACGGAAGAGCTTTTCCAATATGTGGTTGACCTCATTCGTGATCAACTCGATTTATATTATGTAGGATTCTTTCTGGTCGATCCTACGCACCAATATGCTATTTTGAAAGCCGGAACAGGCGACGCCGGACAGGTCATGATGTCCACCCGCCACAGGCTGCCTATCGGTGGCGTCTCCATGATTGGGTGGTCCATCGCAAATCGAAAACCCAGAATTGCACTTGATGTTGAAGAAGAAGGAATACATTTTAAAAACCCCCAACTTCCAGAGACCCGATCCGAACTCGCCCTTCCCATTATCAGCCGTAACGAAGCGTTGGGTGCACTTACGATCCAATCCATGGTTGAAAATGCATTCGACGAAGATGATATCACCATTTTACAAGGTATTGCGGACAGCCTGGGGGTCGCGCTGGAAAACGCCCGCCTCTTTGACCAAAGCCAAAAAGACCTGGCAGAAATCTCATCGCTCAACCGGCAATACATTCAACAGAGCTGGTTTAACGAGACTGCTGTATCCAGAGATTTGGCTTTTACCTATGAGAATCCGGGGGCCCATGTAGCCGGGCCGGCTGGACAAAAGCTCCAGCTTCCCATCTGGCTGCGTGGACAGATGATCGGACAGATTGAAATCGAGAAAGATACCGAGGAGTTCAGCGGAGACGAAATTGAATTGGTCGAATCCATTTCATCCCAAACTGCCGTGGCACTTGAAAGTGCACGCTTGCTGCAAGAAAGCCAGCGCAAAGCCACACAGGAAGAAAAATTTATCGAATTGACGTCCAGATTTTCTCAGGCTTTCAATATTGACGACATCTTAAAAATAGCTGTCAAAGAGCTGGGGCAGCTCCCTTCAATCTCCGAGGTTTCCGTCCAGCTTGCCAATCAAGATCAGGTGTCCAGGCAATTGCAGCAAACACCTCAAAATAACGGCAACCGGGAGCATACCGCATGAACTTCCTCTGGAGAATAAACCCCAACCGAATTCCCGACAGCCTCAGCGCGGATGATGAATTAACAATTCTCCAGGAACGGATCCTGCAATATATCCTTCTTGGTGCCTCCATTGCCGGATCTGTTGTGGTGGGTGCTACGCTCTTTCGGGATATCCCTCAAGGGAATTGGGAAAGGGTTGTTATTTACAGTTCGGTCTATCTGACCACCCTGGCTTTGACATTTTTTAGAGATATTTCCTATCAATTAAGAACTTTGATCGTCCTGGGATTAATTTTTGCAATCAGTCTGACCGATTTGCTCGAATTTGGCATGAGCGGAGAAGGACGTATCACACTGATCTCCCTAGTGGTAATCGCCGCCGGGCTGCTGAATAATGCTCAAGGATGGCGAAAATATATTGGGTGGATATCCCTCGCCGGAACGGCTATTTTTCTCACGTTATTTGGCACTTTAATGTCAAATGGCGTGATTCCCGTTCCACCAATCGAAAATATGGCTACTTCCGGCCAAATCGGGGATTGGATCAACGGCAATCTTGTGTTCTTGCTTATGGCCACCCTTGCTGTCAGCCTGGTGGTCGTGTTAACCAATGGTCTCAATAAAGCCCTCTCATCACAAAAAGATCTCACTCGTGAATTAAAAGCGGAACAAGGCAGCCTCGAACAACGCGTAGAAGAACGTACCCAACAGCTTGAGCGGCGCGCAGTGGAAATTGAAGCAGCCAGTACTCTGGCCCAGAATATTTCCTCAATGGCAAATGTGGATGAATTGCTGGTCACTGCGGTTAAACTGATCCAACAAGAATTTGGTTTCTATCATGCCGGCATTTTTCTTCTGGATGAACGCCAGGAGTATGCCGTTCTTAAATCGGCGACAGGAGATGTAGGACGCCGCATGTTAGAAAACAATCACAAATTAAAGATTGGCGAAGTAGGAATCGTAGGCTATGTAATCAGTAGAGGCGAACCTCGTATTGCCCTGAACGTAGGTGAAGATGCATTCCATTTCAAAAACCCAAACTTGCCTCTGACACAGTCTGAAATGGCACTCCCGCTGATTGCCGACAATAAAATCATCGGCGCGTTGGATGTGCAGAGCACCAAGCAGAATGCCTTTACCCAGCAGGATGTGATGGTACTCCAAATCATTGCCGACCAACTGGCAGTGGCACTTGAAAAAGCTGAGCTGGTGCATCAATTACGGGAAAGCCTGGAAGAACTGGAGAAAAGCTATCAGCAGTTCACAGAAAAATCTTGGAAAAAACACCTTTCAACGCCGAAACACCGTTATGGATACCGCTATAAAGATTCAACCGTTGAACAATATCCTCTGGAAAATGAAGAAGCTTTGGAGGCCCTCCAGAGCGGAGAAAGCGTTCTAACCCTCAAGCCAATCGCATCTACCGGGCAAAAGGTCGCCGGGGTGGCAATCCCGATCAAGCTCCGCAATACCACTCTGGGAGTTTTAAATGTCCAATTTGATCGCGAAAAAATCTCCGAGGATTTGATCCGCCTGCTGGAAACCTCCGCAGAACGCCTCGGCGTCGCCCTCGATAACGCCCGCCTGTTGGAGGAAATCCAGCTTCAAGCCGAACGGGATCGTATGGTGACGGACATCACCGGAAAAATCCGTTCCTCTTCAGATATTGATGAAATCCTCCGCACTGCTGCCGGCGAATTAGGAAAAACGCTCGGTATTTCAGAAGTTGTTGTGCAGTTAAATGCATCCAAAAATCAAGGCGTGAAGTAGCTGACATGATGGAAACCAAACAAACCAACATCGATTCCACAAGAGTATCTGTGCACCAGCCCAGCCTCAAAAAAGAACGGGCCGTTCTGGTGATGGGCGTATTCACCAGCATCCTCTTCCTGATCTCATCCATTCTTGTTTTCTCAAATGTTTTACGGAATCACCCCGATTTAATTTGGGCTCATATTGCTTTCGGATCGCTTCTGGCTGTCACCGCAGGATTTCATTTTTTTGTTGGACTTGGCTTCCTTCGATTCAAGCCCACTCTGAGAATACTCATATTACTTTTTTTGGTTTATCTGTGTATGGGAATTACCTCGGTAGCAATCACCAATGCCGGCCCGCCCGCGGCAATCATTGCTCTGGCTTATTCCGTCAGTATGGGAACTTCAGCAGGATATGGACGTCAGACAAACAGAATCATCACTACCGGGGTCATCGGCAGTGTTCTGATCTCCCTGGCAAATCTTTTTCCTCCCATCTCCCAGATTACCATCCCGGATGCTGTCAATGTCCTTTGGATTAATGTTGCCACATTAGCAGTTACTTTCTTAACGCTTCTTTTAAGCGGTGTAATTATTGCGACTCTGCGCGTAAAATTACTGACTTTTGCAATTGCCAGCGCACTGATTCCCCTTGGATCAGCCTCTTACTTCAGTATCCAATCTCAATTAAACACCCTTGAAGTGCAGTTCAGAGAAAACATCAGCCTCACAGCCAGTCAAATGGTTGATCAGGTTGAAGAGTTTTTCAAAACCAATGAAGAAAAATCGACATTGGACGCAAACTTTCCCGTTTTCGCCCGCTACCTCAAAACACCTGCCGATCAGCGTTCCGGAAGCGAGGTCGAGCAAGAGCTGATTACCACCACACAGACGCTGGATAAGTTCCGCCAGCAATCTTTTATCATGGGGTATGGGTTGCTCGATTCCAACGGTATGGTTGTTTATGACACCAATGTTGCCAAAATAGGCAGTTCTGAAGCAAGTCAGCAATTTTTCACCATACCATTCACAGAAGGGCTGGTTTACATTTCGCCAATTCAATTTCCAATATACGAATCCTCGAACATCGTATTCAGCAGCCCCATTACGGATGATGAAGAGAAAGTGTTGGGTGTTCTCCGTATCCAATATAACGCGTCCGTTTTCTCCAATCTGGTAAAAACAACTGAGGATATTTACGGAGATAAAGCTTATCCCGTCTTGCTGGATGGAAACGGATTCCGAATCGTGGATTCACTGCACCCGGAGATGATGTTTGAACCGGTCGCTCGGATAACCGAGCAACATCTCTATGACCTTAAGAAAGAAGAGCTTTTGCCGGTTACTACCACCGGTAAAGAATTTGCTTTCTCTCCGGCACTGGCAAACGCGATTCAGCAAAGTTCAACTTCACCATTCTATACCGCAAATGTTGACCCGGATCAGGACAGCACGGAAGAAATCATTTATACTTCGCAGTTAAAATTCGGCAGCCCCCCATATTACCTGGCCTATGTTCAAAAACAGGATCAGGTTCTGGCAGCTTTCAAACAACAGCAAAATAATATGATCCTGGCAGCAACCCTTATCGCCGGTGTGATCGGCATTCTCGCATCACTGGTTTCTCGCTTAATCAGCACGCCGATTCTTAAACTTACCGCTACGGCTGAACAAATTACCGAAGGTAATATTAATGCCTATGCGAACATTCGCTCTCAAGACGAATTGGGGTATCTGGCAAATGCGTTCAATGTCATGACGGAACGGCTAAGGGATTTGATCAACAGCCTGGAAGACCGGGTTAAAGCCAGAACAGATGAATTAGCCGAACAAAATAAAGCACTGGTATTCCGCTCGCAGCAGCTTAACACCGTTTCAGAAGTGGCAAAGAGCATTACTTCCACCCGAGAATTGGAACAACTGTTTGAAATGGTTACCCGGTTGATCAGCGAACGTTTTGGCTTTTACCATGCCGGCATTTTTCTGCTGGATGAACGCGGCGAATATGCCGTGTTACGCGCTGCCAATAGTAAGGGCGGGAAGCGCATGCTTGAAAATCAACATAAACTGAAGGTAGGGCAAACCGGTTTGGTCGGCTATGCGACAGGCAAGGGGCAGCCCAGAATTGCTACGGATGTAGGCGAAGACTCGGTCCATTTCAACAATCCGCTCCTTCCCGAAACCCGTTCCGAAATGGCGCTGCCTTTAATCGCAGACCAGAAAATCATTGGCGCGCTGGATGTCCAAAGTAAAACCGCGAACGCTTTTTCGTCCGAGGATATTGAACTATTTACAATTTTGGCCGACCAGATCGCAATCGCCATTACCAATGATGCCTTGCTTGAAGAAACCGCTCGCGCCCTCAGCCAGATGCAGGGTCTTCACAGGCAATATCTACAGCAGGAATGGCAAAAGGAAAGCGGGAGACGTACGGATCAGGGCTATCTTTTCACCTCGCTTGGCCTTTCCCGTCAGGAAGCCATACAATCCCCCGAGATTGAAAAAGCAATTGAAATGGGAGAACCCATTCTGGAAGTTCATCAGGTCGATGGCAAAACCACTGAAAATATCCTTGCTGTTCCCATCCAGCTCCGTGGGGAAACCATTGGCACCATTCATCTGAAGGAAAATAGTGAAGATTCTACGGCATGGGACGATAATGAGATTACTGTAGTTAAGGAAGTCTCAGACCAGATTGCTCTGGCCCTTGAAAATGCCCGTTTATTTGAACAGACGGTCCGGCGCGCGGATCGGGAACGGAAAGTGATTGAGATCACCGGACAAATCCGCTCCACCAATGATCCCCAGGAAATGCTGCGTATTGCAGCCGCAGCTCTACAAAAAGAACTGCGGGGTGCACGGGCCCAAGTGATCCTTCAAAAACAACAAATCGAACCAGACGAGATTCCATCCAACGGGAATCAGCCTGCTTCCGCAAATGCAGACTGAGCCGTTGTTCAAAATCTGGTTTTTATATGGATGAGGTGATATGTTAAAAATTGCAGTCGCGAATGAAAAGGGAGGAGTCGCAAAGACGACCACCGCTGCATCGTTAGGAGCAGCCCTCGCTGAGACAGGGAAAAAAGTGCTGCTCATAGACTTGGACGCCCAGGCTAATTTGACTCTCGCCCTGGGTTTTGACCCCCGGACAATTTCCTATTCCAATGCGAACCTGCTCATGAATGCCATTCCTGTGGGACAAATTATTCAATCCACGCCATTCAAAAACCTCTATTTGCTGCCGTCTAATCCGCAAATGGGACTGGCCGAGCAGTTCCTTCCAATTCACCAGGGCTATGAATTTTTTCTCCGCAACACATTGTCCTCTCTACAGAGCTCATTCGATTACGCGGTAATAGACTGCCCGCCCTACCTGGGTGCGGTCACCACAAATGCTTTTGCCGCCGCTGATGTTCTGCTGATTCCCACTCAGGCGGAGTATTTTTCCATCTATGCGTTGCAAAGCTTAATGAACAAAGTTAAACAGACCCGTGAACAGATCAACCCACAATTAACCTATCGCTTGCTGCTGACTTTGTTTGATAAACGCAATAAAATTCATCGCATCCTGCGCGAACAGCTCCATAAAAATTTTCCCACTGGAATGTTCGAAACGATTATCAATATTGATACTAAACTGCGTGAAAGTGCCATTGCGGGTTCCCCGGTTATTTACCACGCGTCAAGAAGTCGCAGCGCGGTACAATACCGGGCGCTGGCCCAGGAGATTATTCAGTATGTCGAAGAAACAAAAGCTCTTCAGCCGGCTTGAAAATTTATTTTCAAAGATAGAAGAATCCGCTGTCCGGATCCATCCGGAAGCTCCACACGCGGAAGCAGGATGGTCTTGGCAGGTCAATTCGGGTGGGGTCTTCACTTCATGTAGCCCTGAAGTCTATGGATTATTAGGATTGCACATTGAAGAGATCATCGGAGAGCCGGCTTATTCTTTCTGCCTGACGGAAAAAGACGGCAAAAAATTCCGCGAATTGCTCCAGTCCGACATTTTCCCGGCTGAGGCTGTATTAACATTCCATACTCAAAAGAAATCCTTCAAAGTTCGCGTACACGTTCTCTCACGGTTTGAAGAACAGGGCAAAATCACCGGATGGAGCGGATTTAATCAAATCCTTTCTGAAGCGCAGGGTGGAGTTCTTGATTCTGAAAAAGCAGCATCCGGACTATCCTCCACAGCGTCCTTTTTATCCACCGGTACAGCAAGTACTCCACGCAAGTTAAATCTTTCAGCAACCTCCGCCCAGCCCTGGACAGAGGCCGCCCGGCAGAGTATTTCCAACCGGAAAACTGTTGTC
>JAHDQE010000090.1 GCA_018433975.1 Ornatilinea sp.
AACCCGGTATTTACTTGCCGGATCTGGGTGGTGTAAGAATTGAAGACGATGTAGTTATCACCGAATCCGGAGCCAAAAGCCTTACCGATTTCCCCAGAGATCTGCAACAAATCGCTTGAGACATCACACCTTGAAGAGTCACTGATCAGACACAAGCGGCTCTCCTCCCAACAGCAGATTTCTCATTGGAGACCAACATGAGTTTAACAATTCACACCATGACGCTTGGCCCCTTATCAAACAATGTGTATTTCATCACAGATACGCAAACAAGGGAGACCATTATCGTTGACCCCACCTATCAAGCCAATCTTGCTTTCGAAAAGGCGCAAAAAAATAATTGGAATATTTCTCAAATCTGGATTACTCATGCCCATTTCGACCACGTTGCCGGTGTTGACGAGCTCGTCCGCTTATCAACATCGCAGCTGGAAATCGGTTTATATCCCGAAGATCTTTCATTATGGAAAAATGGCGGTGGTGCCCATGATATGGGTTTCTTCTTTGAGGTAAAATCCGAGCCGACCTTCTTTTTCCAAAACGGAGAGGAAATTTCCTTCAACAACAGCGAAATCGAAATCCGGCACACACCCGGACATACAAAAGGGCATGTTATTTTCTACCTGCCGGATCTGGAGACAGCAATTTGCGGCGACCTGATCTTTCAGGGCAGCGTTGGCAGAACCGATTTACCGGGCGGCAATCACTCAACCCTGATCCAAAGCATCCGAACAGAAATATTGACCCTTCCTCCTGAAACCCGGCTGCTCAGCGGCCATGGTCCTGAGACAACTGTTGCAGAAGAAATCGCGCACAATCCATTCTTAAAATAACAAGCTTCGGGTGAAAAACTTCACCCGAAGCTTGTTTATTTTCAAATTTATTTTTCTTACATTCTATTTTGCGTAGTCAACCGCACGTGTTTCTCGAATTACGGTCACTTTTATCTGACCAGGATATTGCATTGATTCTTCAATGTTGCGGGCAATATCCCTTGCAAGCCGTGTTGAAGCCAGATCGTCAATATCTTCAGGTTTAACCATAATCCGGACTTCACGGCCGGCCTGGATAGCATAACTCTGGCTGACGCCTTTGAAGGAATTCGCAATCTCTTCCAATGCCCGCAATCTCTTAATATATTGTTCAAGATCTTCTCTGCGAGCACCCGGACGCGCACCGGAAATAGCATCTGCTGCTTCCACAATAACCGCTTCAACGGCATCCTGTTCAATTTCGTGATGATGAGAGGCAATAATATTCACAACCTGGGGATTTACGCCATAACGTTTGGCAAATTCTGCTCCCAACATTGCATGCGTGCCTTCAGTGTTGTGGTCCATCGCCTTTCCAAGGTCATGAAGCAGACCACCCATCCTTGCAATTTCAGCATTTGCGCCCAGCTCTGCCGCAATGATTGCCGCAAGCTTTGCTGTTTCAACCGCATGGGCCAATTGGTTTTGCCCATAAGACGTACGGAATTTCAAACGGCCCATCAACTTTATGATTTCCGGATGCAACCCTGTAACACCCGCCTCAAACGCGGCCTCTTCACCCGCCTCAACCAACGTCCGCTGCATTTCACGCTGCTCTTCTTCCAGAATTTTTTCAATATGCGCAGGATGAATTCTTCCATCCACAATAAGTCTTTCCAAAGAACGGCGGGCGATCTCCCGGCGGACCGAGTCAAAACATGACACAGTGACCGATTCGGGAGTGTCGTCAACAATCACATCCACACCTGCTGCTTGCTCAAACGCCCGAATGTTCCGGCCATTTCGGCCAACAATCCGCCCCTTCATTTCTTCATTTGGAAGCTGCACCACGGAAGAACATACCTCCGCCACATGATCAGACGCTACACGCTGAATGGCATCCGCGATGATCTCCCGGGCCTTCTTATCCCCTTCATGCCTGGCTTCCGATTCTAATTGACGAATAATCCGAGCCAAATCTGCCTGGGATTCTTTCTCCACCCGTTCCAGAAGTTCCTGGTGAGCTTCGTCCTGGGTCATTTGAGCGATCCGCTCCAATTCATCCAACTGCATTTCATATTTCTTTTCAATTTCATTGGCGCGTCTATCAATAGAACTTTGTCGCTTATTCAAAGCAGATTCACGTTGCTCAAGACGATCGAGTCTTTTATCCAGATCTGCACGCCGGTTTTGCAAACGGTCATCCTCATTTGAAAGTTCCGTTCTGCGGCGAGCTGTCTCTGTTTCCGCCTCCTGCATAATCTTTAAAGCCTTGTCGCGGGCTTCTATTTCCGCCAACCTTACTTTTTCTTCAGCGAGCTTAATAACATTATCGGCCTTAGATTCTTGTTCTTTTTGGTAACGTTCTTTAAATATTTTTACAAGGATAAAGGACAATACTGCTCCCAGAACAAGAGCACCTGCTAAAATTCCAATTATAATTTTTATTGTTTGTCCATTCATTTCTCTAACCTCGTCTCCCACTCTGAGGGAATACTATCTACCGATCGTGTTTCTTCCCAGACCCGGCGAACCACAGGGGCAATAACATCATATGAAAACCCCTTCCTGCCCAAAAAACCGGATAGTTTTTTTCGAAAATCATTCCAATCAAGACTTTCCAGGCGACGGGTGTGTTTCAAACCCGCTTTATAAGCCAGGCTCTCGTCATCTTCAGCATTTTCAAGTGCTTGATCAATAATCTCACTTGAAACCCCTTTCCGGATAAGTTCAAGGGCGAGCAAACGATGACTTCTGGGACGAAATGCAGATCGGTTTTCAATCCAGAATCTGGCGTAATTTTCATCCCCTACAATATCGAGCTCAGTAAGCCGTTCCAAAACAGCTTCTATCAATTCTTCCGGGAATTCCTGATCAGATAATTTCTTTCGAACTTCCTGCTCTGTTCTTGGGCGATAGCTCAAATAGCGGACAGCTTTTTGAAATGCTTTCTCGTAAGCATCCTGGGATTTAAGGTCGTCAACTTTCTTATCATCAATTAATTGCCCAACCTTCAACCAAGCCGCCACAATTCGCTCAACGCCAAATGCAAATTTGTCGTCCAGATAAACATTTACACGATTCGGATCTCGTTTTTGCGCTTTAAGCGCGGTTATTTTATATTCCATATAATAAAAACAGCCGTGCAAGCTACCATTCGTAGGTCACGGCTGTTCAAACCTAATTTTGGGCGCTGGTAAGCGACCTTCCATCTATTTTCTTCAAATTAATTACAACTAGTCCATCTTTGTGTATATTAACAACAAGGTGGATCTAAATAATTTAAAGTTGTAAGACCAGAAAAGCAAATCAGTAATATTGACATCTGATGAAATTCCTAAAAATGACCGAAATGATGTACCTGCCATCATTATTTTTCTAACAAGCCACGACAAAAATTGTTTATCAGTTATCTAATTACCGACTTACCATCTAAAAACTCCACTCGGAGTTGTCCTAATACCAGCTAAATTTTAGTTTGCCGTTATCTACTAACCAGTTATAACACTGGTACAAATATTTTATTTTTGTCAGAATTATATTATACAATATTTTATAATAAAATGTACCTTTTATCGGATAATATTCATAGTTTTCAAAATACCTCGATTTCCACCTTTTCAAATCAATAACAGTGGGTAATAATCAAGTATCCCCAAACACTGGAGATTGGCAAGGTATCCAAATCTATGAATCAAAAGCTACTTCCCAGACCATTGACCTTTGAAAGGAAAGAAACTGTTCTTCAACAGCTTTCTCGTTCTTCCTCTCCCGGCATTGACTTTTTCATCCTGATCATTTTGTCCTGCGCCATTGCCACATTTGGTTTAATCACCGATTCAACTGCTGTCATCATCGGTGCAATGCTGGTTGCCCCTTTAATGTCGCCCATTCTTGGAATATCCCTGGCCTCTGTTGCGGGTGAGCAACAAATGTATAAAAAAGCGGCTGTCGCTTTGGCAGAAGGGGTGGCATTAGCCATTCTTCTGTCCGCACTCATCAGTTTGCTTGCTTACAATTCTCCTTTTGGCGTTCTCCAAGATATTCCGGGGGAAGTATCGTCAAGAACCCGCCCCAATCCATTTGACCTCGCAATTGCCCTTGCCGGAGGAGCAGCTGCGGCCTATGCATTGGCACAACCCCAACTTTCAGAAGCACTCCCAGGTGTCGCAATTTCAACAGCTTTAATGCCCCCGCTTTGTACTATCGGTATTGGCATTGCATTATTTGACCAATCCATTATTTTTGGGGCATTGTTGTTATTTCTAACAAACTTCGCTTCAATCTCTTTTGCCGGGATCCTGGTTTTTTGGGGGCTTGGCTTCAGACCGTCATATTCAGAAAAAAGCCTGCGGGGGTTTCCTCGAAGCGCAATTATTTCTGCTGCTCTGGTCTTAATCATTGCCATTCCGCTGATCGTCATCACGTTAGGATTTGTACAGAATGGGCAACAAACAAAGATTATTCGCAATGTTGTTGAAACTGAATTAAGTATCATCCCCGATTCACAGCTTATCGATCTACAAAACACAATCACCAACGATACAGTTCAACTTGAAATCACTGCTCGAACTTATCAACAGCCCACCTATCAACAGGTTCTTGAACTTCAATCAAATATCGCAAAAAATCTTAATCAACCGGTTTCTCTTCAGTTTATTGCCATACCCTACACCAAACTCGACCCTTTAATTCCCCCTACCTACACTCCCACACCCACCCTGGGGCCCAGTGCGACACCAACAATTACGCCTACTTTTACCTCAACCCCTACCTTAATCCCGTCCATTACAATGACCCCCACAGAAACGGCCACCCCAACAGCAACCGCAACATTGATTATCGCGAATGTCTTTCGCACAAACGGTGATGGGATCTATATGAGAAAATCCCCAAACGGAGAGCTCTCGGTTATTCTTCCGGAGGGTGCGGCAGTAAATATCACAGGTGAACGCGAACAAATTAATAACATACTCTGGATTAAGGTGACGGATTTATTAGGCAGATCGGGCTGGGTTCCAGCTCAATATCTCACCGTTAAACCATAATTTTACAAAAGGAAGTTCTGAATGCAGCCTATTACGAAGCAAGAAGCATTAAATTACCACCATCTGAATGCAAAACCAGGAAAACTGACCGTTTTACCTACAAAGCCATTGAATGATCAACGCGATTTAAGCCTTGCCTACACACCAGGCGTGGCATATCCGGTTCTTGAAATTGAAACCGACGCCATCACGGCTTATCAATACACAAATAAAGGCAACCTTGTCGCAGTGATTTCCAATGGGACCGCAATTCTCGGTTTAGGGAATCGGGGCGCATTAGCCTCTAAACCCGTTATGGAAGGAAAAGGGGTCTTATTTAAAAAATTTGCCGATGTCGACGTTTTTGATCTTGAAGTTGATGAATTGGATCCGGATAAATTTATCGACATCGTTGCAGCGCTTGCTCCAACGTTTGGAGGAATAAATCTTGAAGATATCCGTTCTCCAGAGTGTTTCTATATAGAGAAAAAACTTCAGGAAAGATTGAACATTCCGGTTTTCCATGATGATCAACATGGAACAGCCATTATTCTCGGCACAGCATTGATCAACGCGCTGGAAATTTCCGGACGCAAGCCGGATCAAATCAAAGTTGTTTTCTCAGGAGCAGGAGCCGCTGCACTAGCTTGTGCCAATCAATTGCTAAAGATCGGTGTCCTCATTGAGAACATTTGGATGTGCGATATTGCAGGGCTGGTTTATCAGGGCAGAACAGAGTATATGTTCCCGGAAAAAGATAAATTTGCTAAAGCCGCTGGACCGGACACCTTAGGCCATGTATTGGAAGGCGCGGATGTATTTATTGGCCTTTCCGCAGGGAATATTGTCAGCCCTGACATGATCAAAAAAATGAATGCCAACCCGATCATTTTTGCAATGGCAAACCCCGAGCCTGAAATCAGTTATGAACTGGCCCGCCAGACAAGACCTGATGCAATTGTAGCCACGGGAAGATCGGATTATCCCAATCAGATTAATAATGTGCTCGGCTTTCCATTTATATTCAGAGGTGCATTGGATGTGCACGCCACTACCATCAACAATGAGATGAAAACCGCCGCATCCCGCGCTCTCGCGGATTTAGCCAAACAAGAAATACCTTCACACGTTCTCAAAGCCTATAATTTACAAAACCTTGAATATGGGCCGGATTACATTGTTCCCAAACCGCTGGATCCCCGAGTTTGTATTTGGGAAGCTTCGGCTGTTGCGCAGGCAGCTATACAATCTCATTGTGCACAAAAACTTGTAGAGATTGAAACCTACAAAGAAGCTCTACAGAAAAGAATAAATCAACTTCGATATTTATAAAACATGCTAAAATAGTTTTATGGAATCAAATCAAATCAATCCAGGCCCCAATGTAAACGAGAAACCGGAGAGAGATCATAAGAAACAATCTTTCTGGCAAATTTTGCTCCCTTTAGGGCTCGTTATTATTTTGTTTATCCTGGCTTCTGTATGGGTATCCCTATCAAGTTCATCTAACCAGGAGCTTGGCTTGCATTGGGCAAATGTGTCGACCATTTTTTTGATGATCCCGATTCTATTGGTCAGTCTCATTTTCTTAGTGATCCTGGCCGGACTGGTATATGGTTTCAGCAGATTACTTTCCATTATCCCGCCCTATTTTGGGCAAGTCATACAATTTTTTAATCGGGTATCTGAAGGGATACTCATTGCAACCGACAAGATAGTTTCTCCCATCTTCCTGGTCCGGAGCCAATCTGCGAAAGTAAAGGCCATAAAATCCATGCTCTCGTCATCTTTGAAAAGCAAACCCGACAACAAATAACCACAAGAGGTTAATTATGGAACAACAAGACAACTGGAAAGCTAAAACCCTCATCCTTGGCGCTCTTTTAGGAGCTATAACTGGAATCACGGCTGCTTACATTCTCGTCAATCAGGCTGAAGAAATTCAAGAAAAGCCAAAATTATCCCCGGGGCAAGGAGTAAAACTGGGCCTGGGCGTATTAGGACTCTTGCGTTTAATTTCAGACTCTGCCCAAGAGAAATAAATTCATCCTTTACGGTTTCTAAAACAAGATTTTAGCGTGTCATGCTAAAATCTTGTTTTAGAACTGCTCTGATAATGCTCAACCAACACACTCAAAGATAACCCAAACAAATATGAATGAAAATCAATCAATACGCTATCTGGTCGCCGGAAAAATTGAAAGAGAATTTATCGTCACTGCTCACGGAAGAACTCACCTCGATGCAATCGGCGGAAATGCGTTATACGCATCTTCAGGTCTGGCAGTATGGGATAATGGGATTGGTATTATCAGCAGAATAGGTGAAGATTTTCCTCAAGAATGGCTGGAAAAGCTTTCTCAAATCGGGGTGGATCGAAGAGGCATAAAAATAATTCCCGAAAACTTAGATCTTAGAAAATTTTACGCCTATGATGATACCAATATCCCTTTAGAAGAAAACCCCGTATCAAAATTCGCAAAACTTGGAATGCACATTCCAAAATCGCTGCTAGGTTATAAACCTGCTACCCCCATGATTGACACTCGCACAGTGGTCGGAGTCCAAACGGTTCGCATCAATGATGTCCCCTCAGAATACCTAGATGCCATTGCTGCTCACATTTGCCCATCCGATTTTTTAAGTCACAACATCTTACCTTCTCTTTTGAGACAGGGGAATATTTCTACAATCACACTTGACCCGGCATCAGGTTACATGGACCCTGTCTTCTGGGAAGACATACCCGCCATTGTAAATCACCTGACAGCTTTTATTACTTCAGAAAAGAAAATTCGGAATTTATTTCAAGGTCGTTCGCTTGACCTTTGGGAAATGGCGGAAGCCATTTCTGCCTATGGATGTGAAATAATCATCATAAATCAAAACACAAAGGGGGTATTGGTATACGATAACGCCACCAAAACAAAATGGACGATTCCCGCCTACCCCATATCCGTCATGGATCCAACCGGAAGGGAAGATGCTTTTTGCGGTGGATTCCTTGCAGGGTTCCAATCCACTTACGATCCTTTAGAGGCAGCGCTCTATGGTAGTATCTCTTACTCGCTTGCTGTAGAAGGAAGCGGGCCTTTTTACCCCCTGGATGCACTGCCAGGCATAGCACAAGCCAGGCTGGAGTCACTAAAGAATACGGTTCAGAAGAAATAAGTTCCTGGTTTTTTAAACTTACGAGACCTACCTCATTTTAGTCCTACCAATTGGTAGACAACGACTGGTTCCCGTTTCCCTTTTGCGTGAATTGGCATCACCGGCAAGACCTCAACAGCGTGTGAGACTCTTTCATAAGCTGCCTGACTGAGCAGTATTTGCCCTGCTTTTGCATTTTCCTGAATCCGTTTTGCAGTATTAACACTGTCACCAATTGCCGTGTATTCCACCCGGCTCTCCGTCCCCACCAGGCCAAGAATGGCATCACCTACATGTATCCCAATCCCAAAAGAAAATTGAGATTGAGGCCCCGCATTTTCGTGAAGTTTGTCAACTGCATCCCGAATCGCCAGCGCAGACCTTATCGCTCTCAGCGTATGGTCCGGCTGCTGGATAGGCGCATTGAACCATGCCATCACCGCATCCCCCAGGAATTTATCCACCGTTCCAACCTCTTTTAAAACCGCATCCGCAGCAACAGCCAGGTAATCATTTAACATTCCAACCAGTTCTTCTGGCTCCACCTGTTCACTGTAGCTTGTAAAACCTCTGATATCTGCAAAGAGCGTGGTGATCTCCGTCCGGCGGCCGCCCAGCTGCAAACTATTCGGATCTAATTGGTCGATCACCGCTGGAGAAACCATTCGCTCAAAAAGCCGGCGTTGGGCCTCAAGGCGTTTTTTCTCTGTCAGGTCCTCTAAAACAATTGCAACCCCTTGAGTTGTTTGTTGCACATCCTTCAATGGGGATAAACTCATACTGAGATCAACCTGTCCCCTCTCCGGAAAAGTAGTGCTGGCCTCTAGCCCTACAACCAGTTCATCCGTTTTCATGACCTGTTTCAAATGGGATCCCAAAAACGGCGACAATGGCTGAATAATTTCATCCAACTCTCTACCGACAATATCTTTAGAGGTACGCCCCAGGATCACTTCCGCAGCATGATTACACATCATAATTCGTTCTTGAATATCCGCCGTAAGTACTCCACTGGCAATAGATGCAAACACGTTATCCATCAAATTCTTTAATGCTGTAACTTCAGCCAAAGTGCGTTTCACAGAATCAAATAACCGTGCATTGGCAATCGCAAAAGCTGCCTGGTTTGCAAACGCTGCGAGCAAATCCCTTTCTTTATGCGTGAAGATTCCACTCCGGACTCGATTATCCGTGTAAATAACCCCAATGACTTCTTCTTTTATTTTCAATGGGACACAGAGAATGGATCGGAGATTATAAGCCATTATGCTTTCCTGACCGACCAACCGTGGGTCTTCTTGAGCATTTGTCGTTAACAAGGGCTGCCCTTCTTCAGCCACGCGATTCACAACAGTAGAGCTTAATGCAAAATCAGAAGATTCAATCGATTCATGTTCCCAATTTCTCGCAATATGGATATTCAATTCCCCTCGATCATCCTTCAACATTAAAAAACCTCTCTCAGCGTTCGTGAGATGGATGATCGTATCCATAACAATTTGAAGAACGGTTTCCAATTCAAGGGAAGAATTTACATATTGCCCTATTTCAGCAAGGGCTTGCAATCCACTCCGCTCATCCTCAAGGGCTTCAACTTTCTTAAGAATCTTAGGGAGCCCGGAACTCAACTGGCTTATCCCTTGATACACAATCGGAGGGACTGCCGCCGGCCGACTTTGGAGCAAATATGCCTGCATTTGCTCCACAACACCGAGATAGTGCTTGAATTTATTTTCAAGTGAATCGAAAACGAATGTGTTGGAATTGTTCAATGTCATCTTGAAGGCTCTTATGAATAAACAGAATTTTTATTTCGATTATACACTACCCAACAAACTTCTTGCCCGTGCGCGCCATATTTTTCCCCAGAGTCTTAATTGGGCAGCTCTGGCTTTTCTAAAATCCGCTTCATGATTGCTGAAAGTAGCCAAATGAAATTCCCTCAGTAATTTCTCGGCATCCTCACTTGTTTCAGGTAAAACCTCACACAGGAGATTCATTTGATCCTGAGCCGTAAGGCCCCTCTCCAGCTTAATTCCTAATACCCTCAACATCCATCGGACTTGATAAATCATCCTCTCCATAGGAGTTATTTCTGTCCATCGCGCAAGATAAACCAGCCACCTCGGAGGCTCAAACCCTTTCCGGATCATATACTTTTCCATCGCTGCGGGAACTCGCAAAACCTTTCCAGTAGATCGGAACTTGCGAAACGCAAACCACAACAAAACACTGGCAAATAGAACTCCTACCGAGATCAAGATCCACCGGTACGGTTTCGGTGAAAGCGTACCATCCGGCAAAAGTCCTCCTTCATCATTTAAAACCGGGGCATCCAATGGATCCTCTTCAGATATTTCCCCTTGCAGCTCTCCATTTCGTATGAGGTCCGGGCCTTCTCCGGAAGACGAGGTGCCGGCAATCCCTTCACGGAGTTTAATTTCCGGCTGAGATACTGTCGGCTCAAATTCCATCCAGCCTATTCCCGGGAAATAAACCTCTGGCCAGGCATGGCTGTCTTTTATTCGGACCCGGTATTCATTGGATTTATCCGAGACTTCACCCTGAGCAAACCCCGCCACCATACGAGCCGGAACACCAACAGCCCGCAGCATCAATACTTCTGAAGTCGCATAGTAATTGCAAAACCCTTTTTTATAGTCGAACAAAAACCACTCAATCGGGTCCTGATTGACCGGTGGAGCATCGATCATGTCCACATAGGTTATTTCATTCCGCAAATATTCCGTAATTGCATTTGCCTTATCATAGGGGGTTTCTGCATCCGCAGCAATTTCTTTGGCCAGCTCAACAATTCGCTCCGAAAAATTTTCCGGCAATTGCAAATAGCGCTTCGTGACCCATTCCGGATATTCTTCCCCTGCGCTTTTTAACTCCATTATAGTAGGCACACTAACCAGAGAAGCTGCCTGGAATACTTCTCCCGGGCGAAGAACCTGCTCTGTTAAAAGTGCAACCACATCCAGTTTATTATTTTCCGCATCTTGGGCAACATACCGAGCAGGTCTGCTCACACTTACAGGCACTGCGGGGATGTAAAATATTTGCAGAGAGGCTCCCATTTCAAAGGTAAAGTCCACCCTTTTTTTACCACTCAAATTGACCAATTCTAAAGGCCATTCATCCGGGTTTATAGATTTTCGTATGCTGAAACGATTGCTCCAATTCCCGTTTTCATAATAATCATAAGTGTTTCCCCGCCAATAAAAACGCAGGCCGGGCGAGCGCGTTGTCGAAGCTTCAACGTTAAATACAGTTTCATTGCCCATTGCGGTGCCAGATCCTAATGCAAGATCATTACCATAAAAATCGCTGACCTTTACCGTATTCCCCTGCAGGCTGACGAACGCATTCTCAAAGCGCTCTCGTATCCAATCCCATGATTGCGATGCCTTATTTCGAGCAACTGTCCCCGGAGTAAAAACCTCAACAAAAACAGGAATATTCCACGCTAAAACAACAATCAGAAGAGCACTTATTACAACGCTCTTCCCCATTCCAGACCCCGTTTCAGAATCTACCGCAATACCATGCTCTCCCCATTTTTTTTGATTTTCCAAAAAATAAATTCTTCCGGCAAGCAAGATAACCACTAATACAAACACCCCCGAATATCTGCCCCGATTAACCAGAATGGGGTTATAAAAATCTACAATCAATAGAATCAGCCCGGAGATGAGTACAGGGATCCAGGGATTTCCCCTTCGTGTAAATAAATATCCCGCAGATAAACTGATCCCCCAAAACAGCACGGCCATGCTTCCTAAAAACAAAACAGGATCTTGAATGGGCTGGTTGTCCAAAAACAAACTCACAGATGCCCCCAACCGCCCCAAAAGGCTCAAGAAACGCTCGGACCAAAGAATTTCACCTTCCATCGTCCGTACTAACTGCCATGGAATAAAAATAATGGAATAAGCTATGGAAAACCAAAGCACTTGCTTTTTGGAAAAATTACTCTGGCCCAATAACACCCCCAGGCCAAATCCAATTAAAACTAACAATTCAAGATAATTAAGTTGTTGTGTCCACTCAGTCGCACTCAGCCGGATTACTGATGTCCATAGCGCCACCAATAAAAGAAGAGCTGCGGGAAAATCCCACCATCGTTTTTGGGAATCCATCATAGTTTAAGTGTAAAATAAGTTTATTAAATAAGCGCTTACTGAAGGATCTTCGGCAATGGAATCACTGCATCTTCTGGAACTTCCAATAATATTGTACCTGCAAAACATTGGAAATTGGTTAACTCTGCCCGCCAGAGTCTTCACAGCCCTGGGCAATGAAGAATTTTATTTTATGATTCTGCCTGCCCTCTTCTGGTGCATTGATTTTCAACTTGGGATCCGTGTAGGAGTAATGTTAATTTTAACCAACCACATCAATTCCATTTTCAAACTCATTTTTCATTTACCAAGACCCTATTGGATCAGTTCCAACTTTAAAATATCCATTTCGGAACCCTCTTTCGGGCTTCCATCAGGACATGCCCAGAATGCAGCCTCATTATGGGGGCTTGTAGCAACAAAATTGCCCAAAAAATATTCTCCCTTCATCATCCTGATGATATTTTTGATCGGCCTGTCAAGAATACTGCTTGCAGTCCACTTTATAAGCGATGTGATATCAGGCTGGTTTATTGGTGGATTATTGCTGATACTATTTCTAAAGCTTGAAAAGCCTGTAAAAACCTGGATAACTGCCCAACCCATCCTCAGATTACACATTCTCTCGATAGCCTTTTCACTGCTATTGATTGCCCTCCCATTCGGATCACTCACCTTGCTGGACGGCTGGACCATCCCTGAAGCCTGGTTCTTCCACGCCAGACAGTCCATGCCCGGCGCGCTGCCGGATCCATTAAACCTTTCGGGGATAATTTCAATTGCCGGCGTGTGGTTGGGGATGTCCAATGGTTTATTATTCCTTTTTAACAAATACGGCAAATTTGACACTTCCGGCTCATTGCTCCAAAAAAGTCTACGATATAGTATTGGCTTTATTGGTATCATTATAATTTGGTATGGATTGGGGAAAGTATTTCCTCGAACAGATGATTTTTTAGGGTATAGTTTAAGATATATACGATATGTCCTGGCAGGTCTATGGATTTCCTATATTGCACCATTGCTCTTTTTTCAACTAAAGTTAGCAGGTCCTAAACGCGACAACAACCAGGCAACAAATTATTTGGGAGGCTGATATGCACCGATTTTTAAAATTTATGTTTGGAGCCATTTTAGGAGGCTTCGTAGGAAGCGCAACTGCGCTTCTGCTGGCGCCGTCATCAGGAACGGCTCTTCGCGAACAAATTCAACAGAGAGCCCAAAAATTCTGTATGGAAATAGAAGATGCCGGCAAACAAAAACGGGATGAGCTGGAATTAGAGCTTCAACAGCTGCGATCATCTGATTAGATATACCGCGGGAACACAAAAGAAAAAGCACTTTCATCTGGCAAAATCAATGAAAGTGCTTTTTAATTTAATATTCGTTTATCTCTATTGCTCCAAAGGCTCCAGTCGGAACTGATAAGCTGCAGGCTGTCGAGTGAATCGAGTAATCCCACTAATGGTTAGAATTGTCCCATCGGAATTGCCTTCAACCGTGAGAGGAAGTGAGAGGGTTCCATCTTCACCCACTTCAAAAGTATCTACCACCACGTCTTTGCCTGATTCGATTCTTGAAATCACAAATTTCTGTGGCAAATGGTTTTGAATCCGGACAAATCCTTCACCGAGCCAACCGCCATCATCTTCTTCAAAATCCGTAAAATATCCCGTTTGAGGGATTTCGATATCATCAAGTAGCAGGCCCTCTCCGTTCACGGCAGCATCCGTTACATATTCAAATTGAATATATACTTTTTTCCCTGCAAACTTTGATAAATCAACCTCTTCCAACAACCAGCCATCACTTAATCCATTGTAACCCCATCCATAGCTGTTCCCCGATGGGTCCGTATCCGTGCCCGAAGGGGTCTTGATGATCTCCCAGGATTCGCCCGTTTCGGAAGCAACCAGATACAGATAATCATAATCCTCTTCAATATCAAACCAGGTGCGGTAGCGGAGCGTAATCGGCCCTTCTACATCCGTAAAGTCGAACTCCTGAGACAAGGTCATATCGGATTCATCCCCCTTGTTAGACCAAAACGCATATTCCCCCGAATAGGAATCTTCTGCCATCACGCTGGTTTTTGTGGAACCTTCAAAATAAAAAGTCCCGGGGCATTCAATTCGGATGTAATCAGCACCATATTGCGACACAGAACGTTCCTGCCAATCCGTTTCGCAATCTTCTAAGATTTCAGTATCGTAAGCCTGGGGCGCATCCGGATAGTTAGAATAGCCATATCGCCCATCTTCCACACGAACGTCTTGAAGATAATTTGCGACAACCCAATCCGAGAAAAGGCTGTCAGCAGTAAAAGCCTTGCCATTTTTCGGGTCAATCGAATTCAAATCCTGCAAAACCCGATCCACACTATCCATGCCATTGTCCGGGTTAGATACAAGTTCCTGCGTGGCAACTTCTCCAAATCGATCCAGAAAATAGGTCACGAATAAAAACGCTGCTCCATAATGGGGTGTGGTGGCATAGCTTTCATTGGGCCAATCCGTCAGCTGAATATCCGGGCTGTCCATAAAAACAAAATCAAAACCACCCACATCATAACCATTCAAAAAAGAGGCCAATTCCGAGAAACCCTCATTCAGCCAGGTTTCTTCATTGCGATCCTGATACCAATGGATCATGTGTTGGAATTCATGGGCCAAAACACCTTTTGTGAATTCCGAATCCCAATCAATGTTATCGGCATTCAAGACAAACATTTCATGAGCATTCGAGAACTCATGGGCCAATGGATGCACCGAATCCGCAGAGGAAAAATATCCCGCAATCCCCGATCCAATATTTCTTGCAAAAACAATAAACAGGTGAGGATCATTGTCAATTCCAGGCGTCCATTCAGAGCCAAAGAATTCCCGATTGGTAGGATAAATATGCTCTTCAAATGTATCTACCAATTTGATCAAAGATTCTGATTTATAACTGATCCCATCTTCTATCCAAAAGTAAACATGGGGAGTCTGATATGCCAGCGTAGTACTTACCTGAAATGATTCATTGGTATCCGTATTTGAAACCCAAAAATCTTTTTGAGTACCTGTTTCATAAACAACAGGAGCTTCGGTAAGGGTTTCCGGAATATCCTGGATACCTTCCAGCCGTTGCGCCAGATCTCTGGGATCATTCACGGGGACTACTTCATTCTGCAATGTTTCCAGAGTCTCGTATGCTCCCGAATCGACAGGCTCACGAATTACCTGCACGGTTGGAGTAATCGTCAAAACAGATTCCTGATTATCGTCAGGATTAAGGAATTGTTCGGTTGATATAAATCCGCTTACATTCCCATTCTTTGCCCAAATAGCCAGACCACCTGTCAACGCCAAACCAATCGAGATACAACAGCATAAGATTACAAAAACCAGTACAATGACTAGAATCCAATTCTTTGACGTGTTCAACTTAAATCTCCTTCACAGCTTTTCTGACCACTTTTAGAGCAAATGAAACCAGAAAAAGCACCTGTTACAAAACCTAAAGAAATCCAAACGTAGGGAATAGCGAATGAATCAATGCTAAAACCCTCAAAAACAAGGCTGATCAATACTAATTTTCCCGCAAGTCCCACTGTCTGCCAATCCAACCTGTGATGATTTTCCAGGACTCTTGATGCCTGCCAGATAACATAACACCAACCGATAAAAAAGGCAAAACCAATGATTCCGGTTTCCGAGAGGAGTCTGACCCACAAGCTTTTGGTATTCAATAAAGCTGAAGAACGGTACATTAAATCACGTACTTCTATTAATTTCCAGGCAAAAGGGCTCAGTTTTTCGGGGAAGAAATAGCCCGAATTTCCCAATCCCACACCCAGCAGTGGATAATCATTAAAAACATTCCATCCAGCCTGCCAATAAATAATTCTGGTTGAAAAGTTCAAAGAATCGGCATATTCCAAAAGAGGATTGTTCGCACCCAGGGATAAGTTAAAAAGATTTTCCATGCGTGGGTCCAACTTACTTAGAGCAAACGCTAAAGCAATGAGCAACAATAAATAAACCAGAATTAAAGCAATGTTTATTCCAATTGAAATCCAAACTCGCTTATGAGATCTTTTTTGCTGATCCAAAGATAGCTGAGAAAAGGCTTTAGCTTCAATCCAATGTACAAACTTGATATTCGCTCGGATCAATAAATATAGAAGCGTCAATAGAAATGCGGCTAAACCCACCCGGGAAAATGAAAGCAGTAAAGAAAGCGTACCTCCCACCAGCAGTACATTCTCGACACTAAACTTCCAGATCTTTTTCTGATGAAAAGTATATCCTTTGATTGTTGCAGCAAGCCAGAATGGAATAAAAAGTATATTAAGCTGATGTGCCAGCCACGAAGGTTCCAGAGCAAAACCTGAGACACGATTGTTATAAAGCGGAGCAACCGAATATAAATCATGAAAATCACGCAGCCATTGGGGATAACCGCCCATCACATGCCAGGCCATAAATTGAACAAAGCACCAAAATACAACCACAGCTCCGGTGACATTCACCCACTTCATGGATTGGTTCAACTTTTGTTCATTCTGGGAAAAAGCTTGCGTGACAAAATAAAAAGCCGCACCAATTGCCAAAGTGATCATTGCGACAACAGTGTTTCTGAAAATCGAAATATTTTCATAAGGCGGAAATGTCAGAAAATAAGACCGGACGGTTGCGATTAAAGCTACAAGCAGAAAGCCAATGAATGGAATACTGATAAAAGATAATTTTCCCCGCTTTAAAACAAATGGAATAAACCAGACAAAGAATAATACGAAAAGGAACAACACGGATGGTGATGCAACCGTATCAGACCCAACCAATTTAACAACAGCCGGCATGCTTGTGATTGGAAGAGAAACTAACAATCCAATCCATAAGATATTAACGGTTCGCTGCCAGAACTTATGCATCATATTCAATTAACATTTTCTTTTGGAAATGCTGAATAACACCGCAAACGAGATCAACAGTCCGGCTAAACTGCCCCCAAAAACGTACAGATTTTTATCCGCATGGATGGGTGAAACAGGAGATTCGCCGGTAATAGAATTCGTAAACAAGACTCCGGGGAAAATTCCTTTGCTCGCGAGCTTTTCTTTTGTCAATTCCCGATTCACTTTCTTAATCTCGGTCTGAATAGAATCCAGATTCGCATAACTGCAGAAAACCTGTCCGCTATCCAGGGCAACGGACTGCTCCAAACAGCTTACAAGAGATTCCAGATATCCTGTATAACCATCTGCAATCAGCGAGTGGGAATAAGCGATTTCTAATTCATTAACTGCTTCTTCTGCCCACAAATTTACCAGATTCGCAGCAACAGCGCTGTCTTCAGCACGCACCCGCAAAATCCATCGAAAATTCTTTCTTTCCAAAAAAGCGTTATCTCGGAGCGCCAGTTCCGCAGCCAGGCCATCGCTCGATGCCCTGGCTGATACTCTGTTAAGGACCTCCGTTGAACCAATAACATCCCCTACAATCTCTACAATCTGGTCTTCCTCAATATCCGTCAACAGGCCTGCTCGAGAATAATCAATACCCACAGAAATTACCGAAGAAGATTCAAAAACATCGGGTTGCAAGGTGTTAAAGAACAGACCGCACACTCCCCCGATAATCATGAACCCGGTGACCAGCCACCAATATTGGATTGTTTTTAAAAACCATTCGACTGGCGAGTAAGATTCCAACATAAACTCTAATTACCTCTTACAAACTGTTTAATTTCAATCTCGAAAATTATACCGTAATGCATCCGGATTAACTAACTCTTCATAATCATAACAAAAAGCGAGTGCTGTCCATCAAATTAGACGCACCCGCTTGCTCTACAAAACAATAATCGTTATTTCAATTGACCTTCTGAAAATTCACAACTATCAAATTTTTGTTGCAATCCTCAAACGTATCGATAATTACGGGCAGACTCAAAGCTTTCCCCGTCAAATCATATAATGTGATGAAGAGCGAGTTTGTCGAAGCAATTACAGAATCACTTAGCGCTATTTCATACCCCCCCGGCCCGTATGGGGTACTCAGCCCTGTCAAAGTAAGCTGATCAACCACTTTATTATTTAAGAAACCCTCAACGACGACCACTCCATTAAGAAGAGGATTTCCGGTAGCATCAAAAACCTGACCGGCTATTCCCATCCATTGACATCCCAGGTCTGCATGGGCGAAATTTTGTAAATATACAGGAGAATTGGGTTGAATCTGAAACGGCATATCGGATGGCGGGAGTGTTTTAGTTGGTTCCGGCGTGGAACTGGCTGTTTGGGTTGGCGTAGAAGTTGGAACAGAAGTTTTCGTGGGTACAACAGTCTCAGTGGGTGAAAGGGTAGGAGCTTTTGTTTCCGTTGCGGCTGGTTCCGTGGGGATAACATCAGTTGCTGTTGCCTCAGATTCTGTGGGCACAACACTGGTTGCTGTGGCTGCCACTTCGGTAGGCAAGGATGTAGGGCATACAGGGCAAGTTGGACAATCCGGCGCTGCGCAGGTTGGGCACACAACCACAACTTCCGGCTCCTGTGAACTGCCCGGAATCAGGTCGCCCAGCGGCAGCGCAGAGCAAGATGTTAAAATTAATGCAACAACTAACCATACCAATTTTCGCATGAAAAACTCCTCCCCGGATCAATAACCTTTAAAAATTATATCATTTCATTGTTGCACAAATAATGCCAAATTAATACGCGCCTTTTCCGCGAAGGACCACCCAGATCGTTTTTATCAGGATCTGGATATCCAGCCAGATAGAATAATTCTGAACATAGTACAGGTCATCCTCTGTATTTAAATGCATGGGTTTATCGCTTCGTCCATTAATCTGCCACCAGCCCGTCATTCCCTGTGGGATCGAGAAACGCTTTCGCTGCCAGGGTTCATAGCGGTCGACCAAATAAGGCATTTCCGGTCTGGGGCCTACCAGGCTCATATCCCCCATCAAAACATTAAAAAGTTGGGGAACCTCATCCAGGCTGGTTTTTCGTAAACACTTCCCCACCCGTGTGATCCGCCAGTCGCTTTTACTCTTATGGATCAGGTGGCCGTTTTCATCTGTCGTTTCTACTAGCTCTCTCAGTTCATCCGCATTTTCGATCATTGTCCTGAATTTTATAATTTCAAACAACTTTCCGTTTTCACCTGCCCGGAGCTGACGAAAAAAAACAGGGCCTTTACTATCCAGCTTGATCGCAATCGCAATCAAAGCCAAAATAGGCGCCAGAACAGGCAGGGAAAAGAGAGTGAATGCCAGGTCAAATGCACGTTTAATCATTCTCTGATAATCATTTAATGCCGGCGCTCGCAGATCCAGCATGGGGATTCCCGCAAATTCTTCAATCGCGGCATGATGCAGTGAAAGCGAAAAATAATCCGGGATAACCCAGATCCGGACAGGCAATTGATGTAGATCGTTCACCACTTCATTGATCCGCTCATGCGCCATCCGCGGCAGAGCAATCAGAACATCTTCAATCGCAAACTTCTTAACGATTTCTTGAACATCGCTTAAAGATCCAAAAATATCTTTTTCGCTGGCAATTTTTTCAGGGTTGTCATCCAGAAAACCGACCAGCCTTAAACCTAAATCTGTCCGGGACGATATTTGTTCTTCAATTAATCGTCCAACAATTCCCGCACCAAGTATCAAGACAGGCCGTCTCTCTTTACCCTTCGCCAATCGCGTGCGATAAAGAACGCGATAGATCACGCGCCATCCCAGCAAAACACCATACGTGACCGCGCTAAAAAACAGGAACAAAAATCGCGACACATCCCGATAAGTGAGAAACAAAATTCCTGCCACGGAAATAACAGCCAGCATTGAGCCAAAAGTCAGGCTGCTCAACTCATCTACCACGCGAAAATTACGTTTTCCGTCATACACCGAAAACAAAAGCAAGACCCCCACCCAAATTATTGGGAAAATAAAAAACAGCACGAGCGGCAAATCTACCGACCCGGGAATTTCCTGAACGAAGGACAACCCGCTCAGAACAGGGCGGAGCGCAGCAGCAAAGGATAAACTCCCCACTACCAAAAAAGCATCAAGGAAGATGGATAAAACAGCAAAGTTGGCTGAGAAACGTCTGAACATTTAAACTCCGGAAGAAAAAATATCTCTCCACATACCTATCAACCCGAATCAATCCATGTTAAATTTTCTTATTCCCAGCAATTGCATGCAAACCAGAACAATAAATCTTGGATAATTAAGCATATACCTTTTCCATAAACGCCGGGGTTCACTTAATAAGCGATAAAACCATTCCATACCGCTGCGCTGGACCCACCGGGGAGCTTGCGGTTTATTCCCAGAAAGGAAATCAAAAGCGGCCCCAACCCCAATCAATACCGGAACGCCTAAATCTTTGAGGTGCCGGCTCATCCATTTTTCCTGGCGGGGTGAACCAATCCCGACCCATATAATATCGGGAGCGGCGGATTGGATCCGTTTAATCATCTCCTGATTTTCGGCATCCGTCAATTCCCGAAAAGGGGGGGATTCCAGTCCAACAATTTTCAATTCCGGGAATCTTTTTAAGAGTTTCTTGGCCAATTGATCCGCAACCCCTGGCGCCCCACCGTAAAAATAGTGCTTATATCCTTTATCTTGAGAGCTCCTGCATACCTCCAGCATTAGATCCGGGCCATATACCCGATCTACGTGTGGAAACCCAAACAACTTCAACAGCCACACAATGGACATTCCGTCCGGCGTGGTCAATCCGCTCTGGTTATAGATCGATTTAATCTCAGGGTGATCATGACACTCCATCACCGCGTGAGCCGGTGTCACACAGACATACTGCGGAGTCCGCGCATCCATCCATCCCTCAATCGCCTGTAATGCCTGAGGCATATTGATCGCGCTGACCCCAACTCCCAGGATATTTCCACGTGGCACTGCTGTTAACTCTTGCAATTTCTATACCTGTTAATAATCCCTGTTTTATTTTGCTTGCCGGATTGCTTCTTCGTATATACGCATTAATGAAGGGTAATTTGTTTCCGCCGTGAAGTTTATCTCATACTGTTCACGTGCTTTCTGTCCCATTAACAAGATATTGTCTGGATGTTCAAATGCCCAAATGATCTTTTGGGCCAAATCCTCCGGATCGCCTGGTGCAAAAAGCAAACCGGTTTTACCATCTGTTATTAATTCAGCCATGGCTCCCTGACCGGAAGCGATAACCGGAACGCCGCACGCAAAAGCTTCTGCAAGCGTCAACCCAAAAGTCTCGTACAACAGGGATGGATACACCAATACATACGCTTTTTCCATCAGGGCCAATAATTCACTTTGCGGTAACTGTCCATAATATTCTATAGTATTCTCTTTTTCATGGATAACAGCGTTTTGAATCTTCCCCTCCATCGGACCGGATCCAACAATTTTTACAGTGAGCCCTTTCAAAAACTGCATACAATCCAACAAAGTCCCGACTCCCTTCTCGGAGGACAACCTGCCGGCAAAGAGCACATACTTGCCTTTGGCGTCGGCAATTTCAGGGTTTGGAGTAACCATGTTTGGCTTTACAACAATCTTCTGTGAAGGTAATCCACCCAGGGCAAATTTCTCTTTAGAGAACTCCGTCAAGGCAATGAACCTGTCAACTTTTCTCCAGGAACCAATCATCCGGTGCACAAACAGCATCATGGACACAACACCGCTTGCCATTCGATCGCCACGATAGCACCCATGAATAATTCCCGGCCACTTGAGTTTTTTATACAAACAGTCCTCACAAACCTTGTCATCCCGGTAAAGATATGCGTTCAGACACAAAAACCGGTAATTATGCAATGTCTGGACAATTGGCAAATCAAATTTTTTGACAGCATAATATGCAGAGGGAGAAATTAAAGAAAAAGTGTTATGAAAATGTACCAGATCAGGCTCATGCTTCTCAATTAAATCGCATAGCTCTTTATAAGATTGGAAGTTCCAAATGGTTTTTAACGCAGTCACAAAGGGATTCATCTCAGCGATCAAATCATTTTGAAGCGTGAAATGAAACACCTCATGCCCATTTGCTTTGAGAAGCTCGGTTTCCTGATAAAAAACCTGGTCTTCGCCACCCGGCAGCTGGTAAAAATTATGGCAGATTAAAACACGCATCCATTACACCCGTATTCTTAAATTTTAATTCAAGCTCAAAAATCACTTTTTAGAATGATCTCGTTGCCAATCCTCAATAAGCTCTAATACCTTTTGAGCGGTAACCCGCGCAGAGTATTTTTTCTCCGCAAGCCGGCGGGCATTTTTCCCTATATACATTCTCAATTCAAGATTATTTGCTAACATTTCAATGGCTCCAAGAAATTCATCTAATTCAGAGATGAGATAATCTTCTCCCGGCTCTCCTTCAATTCCACGAGCCCCAAATGTCGTGGTAATACAGGGCAGCTCTAAGCCAAAATACTCCAGCATTTTGATATTCAAACCACTGCCGGTGGTTACAGGGTTTAATGCGATATCGGCTATTTGCAAGTACGGCTGGGGTGCTTCAGGCATAAACCAGAGGTTATTCCTGTTCTGGCCTTTGAAATGTTGTGCTGCCCTGCCAGACACAATAATTAGTACTTTATCACTGACAAAATCAGAAATCTTTATCAATGATTCGGCTGCCTCAAGGTTCGGTCCATGGGCAGACCCGACAAATAAAGCAACAATCTGGTTCCCAACTCCCAGCTTATCCCGCAAATCACATTTTTCATGTTCCGATAAAATCGAAAACCGATCCAGATTAATTCCCCTGGGAATAACATGCATTTTTGATTTTGACAAATCGTATTTAGCGGAAAGTGCGTCTGCATCTTGAGAAGTAATCGGAACAACTACATCAGCATCCCGCAAAATTTGATATTCACTGCGCTCAATTAAACCAGCCACAGAATTCGCAAAAGGTTTTCTTTGCTCGCGATATAACTCCGCAAATTGAAATTCTGCGTTGTGCGCCATATAAACCAATGGAACTGTTTCAGGGTATTTTAAAGCGCCTGGCTCATAGCACCACGGCGACTCAAACAACACAGCCTGGCTGTTAGAAATGTGGGTTTGCAAGTTCATCCATTTTCGTTTCGCGAGAAGTTTCCCCGCGTTCAAGAAACCCAAATTGAGTGTTGAAAATACAGAAAAGGCCGCAACCGTGATCAGCTCAGTCCGGCGCCACTCTGTATAACTGTCGGCCAATTCAAACTTTTTGGTCCTGCCAATGGAAGCCAAATCGGATTTGCGAATACCCATGGAAAACTGATCAATTTGCCACCCCAGCGCAGGAAATTCGCGATTCATAGCATCAATCACTACCTGCCCCCCCATCTTCGGGGGAAAAGTTGCATAAGGAGTGATGCTGACCAATTTTTTCAAGTTAACCTCAGTAATTGATTATAAATATTTTCTATTGACTGGACATGTTTCTTTATAGAAAAATTATCACTTGCATTTTCCTTAGCCGCTTGTTCCAACTGCATCCTCAATTTTGAATCCTCGAGTAGTCGCAAAATCGCTCCAGAAATCCCATCAACATCTCCCGCTCTGACAAGCAATCCGTTTTTTTCATGTTGGATAATCTCATTAACGCCTCCTGTATCCGCAGCAACGATTGCTTTGCCATACGCACTTGCCTCTAGCAACACTCTTGGTAAAGGATCGGGCTCAACTGGACAATGGACAAACACATCCACGATACTTAATATCCGCAAAATATCTTTACGAAACCCTGTAAAAGTCACATTATTTGACACACCCAATTCATTGGATAAATTTCGCAACTTCTCCAGATACAATTCATCCCCTTCCCAGGCTTCACCAATAACGAGCAGATGTATATTGTGAAATCTATTTGTCAATGAGCTGATTGCTCTTATGATTACATCATACCCTTTTGAAGGCGTAATACGACCAGCAACAGCTAAAATATATTCATGGTTTTTTACACCGAGTTCGGACCTCAGTGCAAGAAGCTCTGTTGAAGTAGAATGTTTTGTTTCAAAAACCACACCATTGTGAACCACTTCAATTTTTTTTGTAAGCAGTTTTGTATGTTGTAAAATTTCATCTCGGGTCGCAGACGAAACCGGAATAATCCTGTCACAAATCAAATCAATGAATATCGCCTTATAAAAAGGTGAGAACGGCAAGTTTTCTATATCTCTCACATGCATAACATCGGGAACACGGGCCAATCTCGCCCCCAGACCTCCGTGATAGGAAACTCTGGGATTATTTGAATGAACAAGCTGAATGTCATTCTCTTGAATTATTTTTTTTATCTTCCAGGCGTTTGGCAACAAAGTTCGATAGGTTTCTTGAACCAAACCACCGCCTCGTGGAATAGTGGGTAAATAAAAAACTTTTATTCCCCTCTCACAACATAGTTGGGGCAATAGTCCGTCCTCTGGGCAAAGTAGAAACGGACGCCATTTTTTCTGATCCAATCCATCAATCAATGCCAGCAATGAGTATTCAGCCCCCGCCATTTTTGAAACAGGATTTACATATAAGACATTAATTGGATAATCATACTTGCCAGCTATTTTCATATCATTTTTTAAACTAAATAATCACTCATTTCTAAAAAATTGCCATACATTCTTGGAGAACCAGAGCCGCAGAGAAGTTCTAAAAATGGAATCAAACAGTGCAAGATATACACCCGGTCTCTGAAAAGGAAATGTACAAATCGTTTTAAAATAATACTTCCTGGATTTTAAGAGATGCTCACGACTTGAGCCATTTTCGTACGCTCGAGAATAGTGCCAGGCAATATCCTGTAAACGCCTTGAGCGAATTTGTTGTGTCTTCAACCAACCGTAACTTTTAAAATCTTGTTGATGCTTTTCTAAAAGAATATTCCCGGCTTCTTCAATCCTCTCTGGATTTTGATAAACACTCCGGTTGACTTTCACAAGTGGTTTTTTAATAAGACACAAATCATATGTTCTGGTGAAACGCACCAACCAATCCCAATCTTCATAACGTTTCAGTGTTTCATCCAAAAAGCCGACCACACCAAAGACTTTCCGAGCAATCATCAATGTTGAACCTGGTCCAAGATCACACACATACAATAAAGTCTCTCTCCAGGAATTTCTTTTCTGAGGAATATGTTGTGTAGTTTGACCGGATTCAATATTAAATTTTCCTGTGATACACCCCCCCACATTTTCCGGAGCGGAATTTAAACATGCAATTTGTTCATCCAGTTTGGCTGGCAGCCATTCATCATCAGAATCAAGAAAAGCAATATATTTCCCCTGCGCTTGCCTGATCCCTGTATTTCTTGCTGCTGCTGCCCCACGATTTTCAGCGTGTTCAAAAAGCTTTATCCTCGGATCACTATAACTCAAAATCACTTTCCTGGAATCATCTTTTGAGCCGTCATCTACAAGCAGCACCTCATAATTCTGATAGGTTTGGGATAATACACTATCAATAGCACAAGCTACTGTATGTGCCCGGTTATAAACCGGAATGATCACGCTGACTTCAGGAGAAGTTTTCATTCTTTTCCAACAATCTTATTAATTAATACATGGAGATTTCTGCGAACAAAAGCAAAAGGCCATAAAACATTTTGCGCGATTCCCCTTCTGGAAATTCGCAAAGCTGAACTGATTTCTCTTGCTTCACAAAATTGTCTGGCGAGCTCTACAGAATTATAGGTATGCCATTTATGAAAATCGCGTTGATACTCATTTGAAAGTACGTTTAATTCCAGATACTTTTCTGCTATTTGCAGATGCTCCTCCCGAATTTTTAATTCGTTTCGTTTTTCCGCATCAATCGTCATGGACCCTGAATGCGAACGGTAACAGTAAACCGTTTTATCCAGAAAGACATATTTCATCTCTTTCAGGTAAAAACGAATTAAAAAATCCCTGTCGGCCGCAAATTTTAAAGTTGTGTCAAACTCCCCAATTTTCTCGAATACTTCTTTGCGAAAAAACCACGCATTGAAAGCCGGAACACCTGTCATCAAATTCCATAATGGCTCCTCACGAAGCGGTTGAATAATTTCAGAAGATTCAATTTCTTGATCTGGTGAAACACTAAAAACTTCAGCATATCCAATAACCGCATCAAGCTGTTGGTTCTCATTAAATAATTGGGATATGTTGTTGAAAACATCATCTGCATAATAATCATCGGAGTTAAGAAAACCTATTATCTGACCGTCAACTTTTTTCAAGCCCCGATTTAATGCTTCATACATTCCATTATCGGCTTTAGAGAATATTTTAATTTCCGGGTACTTTTTCACCAGCTCAAATGTGTTGTCAGTCGAACCACCATCCATGATGATATACTCAATATTCGAGTAATTCTGAACTCTTACACTATGAATAGCCGTTTCCAATAAATGAGCACGGTTTTTACTGGGAGTGATAATTGAAAATAATGGAAAAACAGTATCTTTCATTTGACAACAAGTTATAAATTTATCGTAAAACGCAAATTTCACGAAAATCACGCTACAATTCTTTAGTCTTTTCTAAAGAAAATGCAAGTTGTTAAAATAATACTAAACCAATGAAATTAACTCTGAGAACGATGTGAACGATAAGATATTTAATTTTAGACAGTTGGAAGCTACATTCCTTAATATAAAGATTGATAAACCTCATAAAATTGCTGTGCCGATTTATCCCACGAAAAATCTTTTATTCGATCAAAGCCGCTTAAGATTCGATCATCTTGTTTTTTACAATCGGCTCCACGAGATAAAGCTCTTAACAACTCATCAATGTTGCCAATTGTATAATAAAATGGAATATCTTTTGCTATTTCAATCGTTGTCGGGATTCTAGATGCAACAATAGGACAACCACATGCCATTGATTCTAACAAAGGTATTCCAAAACCTTCAAATAACGAAGGATAAACAAAAGTATTTGCTTGGTTATAAAGATATAACAATTGAACATCATTAACCCCTTCTAACAGGATAACTTTGTTTTGAACTTTTAGTTCCCCAATAATTCTAATTTCATTTTCTTGCCACTTTTGTCCCACTACTAACAACTTAATTTCCTTATTTACTTTCCACTGGCTATATGCTTTCAATAATTCGAGAAAATTCTTGTGCCGATCACGTCTTCCAACATATAAAATAAATGGGAAGTCTATTCTATATTGCTCAGGAATTTTCTCCTTCTCTATATAAGAAAAAAAATCAGAAGCTCCATGATAAATCACATTAATTTTTTTATTTAACCCCGAATATTGTTCAAGAAGATCTTGTTTTGTTGTATTTGAAACACATACAACAACATCGGAATTAAATACTGTTTTTCTTTTCATTTCTCTTAATTCTTGATTATCTTGCTCAAAAAAAATATCTTGATAACGTTCATAAATCATATCGTGAACCGTAACTATTTTTTTACCCCGCCAACCCATTAAATCCGTATAATAAGTCGAATGCCATATTTTTTTTCTAGTATCCCCAAGGCTGATAAGTCCAGCAATTTCTTTAATCCGAGGATAAATCTTATGCCACAGACGCCTAGGGCGAAAATACTTTTCACCCGCAGTAACATTATGTATAGTAACTTTTTTTGAACAAGAATTATCGAAAAATGGTAAATATTGAATTGGCTTTTTTGTAACTAGATACTCAATAGATACATCATTACCAAACATAACTATTCGAGGAATAATCTCATTGTACATCCGAGATATCCCACCACTTTTTTGTAATGAATAAATTATGGTATCAAATACAATTTGCATCATATTCTAATGATATCCCATAATGCTTTCTCGAAATTTATTCGAAATTTTTGATCCGAATACTCAGTTGCAGCTACTTGATTCGATTTAATTGACATTGCTCTAATCTTTTGAATGTCCATATTAGAAGCTGACAATACAATCTTTTTTAGCTCTTCAATTTCACAAGTTTCTAAATAAAAACCAAATTCATCAACCTCAATACCACATTCGCTACTTATAATGGTAATTAAACCTTGCACCATACAATCAATCACCGAAGTTGCACATCCTTCACTACAAGAAGGAAGAATTATAAAACCACACTGATCAACAATTTCATAAAATTGTGAAGTATATTTATTCACTCGGCCAATTAAGTGAATATTCTTCATTTCAGTTAATTCTTTTCTATATACTGAAAAAAAATCTCTTCTAATATCTGTACAAATCCATAAATGTTGGTCAAGGTCTGAAAAAGCATCAAGCAATCGATCTAACCCTTTATGAACATTTCCTCCCCCAGAAAAGAAGAGGAAATTACTCGCACCACTATGGTAATCGAAATTATTGTGATTAAAATGACCATCTGAAAATGTTGTGGTGTTTATCATTTTAATATTTTGGAATTTCTTATAAGTAGTACGCGTAAATTCGTTCCCTATTCCAATAATTCCATCCGATAATTCTAAAGCCCCTTCTTCACTATTCTTTATCTCCCGATCTCTTGGAAGGGTAACGCCTTTCCGCCTATTCAAATCCATGAATCTCAACTCTTCTTGCTGATTATGGTATTTCCAATAACTGCCAGTTGAAAAATAAATCTTTATGGTTTTATCGCCTAAATATCCTGCAATTTTTTCAAAATTTATTCCACCGTGTCCTATGAACAAATCATATTTTTTCTCAGGGATAAATGTTTGATCGCGGTAATCAATAACATCCACCAAAAACCCTTTTTCATTCAGGATTTTTACAATCTCAATAGCATGCCAATTATTTATGTGTCGAAGAAAATCCTCTGATTTATATTTCAGTGAAAATGGGTGGGTAATATAGGATAAAAGCGCAAGCTTATTATTGCCTTTTGAAAAATTATTGTTAAAAAGATTAAGGTTATAAATACGATCATACTTGTTATTAGACAGGATATCTTTTAGTACTTTTTTTATGTACTTAAACTTAGATTGTATTTTCATATCATGCTTACTCACACGAGCCAATAAAATTTAAGCAACAAAATATTCAATTTTTAGCTTTTTTAAATTACTAAGAAATCAGGGATGACCTATACCTTACCTTTTTATTTAAAAGTAGTTCAAATTTGCAAAAATAATAATGCATCATTTCGCATCCTTATATTATTCATTTTCTCTCTTATAAATAAATGGTGCCAGAGCGTATGTATTGTTGTTTGGAGAATCACTGATTTTAAATGGGCCCTCATATTTGCTGGCATTTATTGCATTCCATTCAATATTTGTGCTATGAGCCTGGATGATTTGATTTAATTCTTCGAATTTCCATTCCCTAAGATGCCATCGATTGCATGGAGTGCCATCTGAGTTTGTATACTCAGGGCGCTGGTTAGGCGTACTTATGAAAACACCCCTTCGAGATACCCGTAGCATCTCATTTATGAAATGATGATAGTCTTCAACATGTTCAAGCACATCTACACATGTCAAGATATCAAATGAATTATTTGGATAGGGAAGATTGTAACCATCGTAAACAAAAAGTTCCTTGAGTTTAGGATTATGCCCAACCACAAATTCTTGACAATACTCATAAGCACGTTGATCAATATCCACGCCACTTACGCTACCTGCCTTTATTGCAAGTGTATTTAGACCAAAACCTAGTCCGAACCCAATATCTAAAACTGTGTCATCCTCTTTTACATACTTATTTAAAGCAAGAAAATATGCTTCCATTTGAACTGGGATGATTCGATTCAACCCCAATAGAGATGTATAATTTTTTGGATTAGATCTGTCTGCAAGTTCTGATTCTTTCTCAAAAGATACCATCCAAACCAAACGATCATGAACTCTTTTTAAATACCTTACAATTGGGTTTTTTTTACCCTTTAAAATTATTTTTCGAATAGTCTTTTTCATTAGCCTAAAATTGATTTTTCTTTTCGCTTTAAATTCTTCTCAGGTAATATTCATTACATTTTTGATTTTATTGCACTTTTTCATGATAAACTGTTAGAATTTTCAATTTCACTTTGAAATAGACGAACTCTTTAACACATGTTAGTTATAACTAGTTCAAGCATGAATGGTACACCAGAATAAAACAAAAACTTTCTATTCAAATAAGAAACCTAAAATCATCCGGTCCTTTTTTCACTTTTAGCAACTCTTATAATTTTTTCGTTCTCCATTTAATAACTGGGGAAATAATTCCCTCTCTTCCTTGCCCGATGGTCTCTTCGACACTACCTGTATCTATCACATTTATGGACATTAAAAATTTATAATCTCCTAAAATTTTCCGATTTGGAATACTGGCAGATACTCCAACAACATATTTGCCTGCTCTCAAAAAATCCTTCGATATAAAGACTCGTGAAACATAAATACCTTTTTCTCTTAATTTTTCAAACAAATTAATATCGCTATCAACATCCGTACTTGAAAAAATACAACTTCCTAAGCCATTATATAAGTGAAAAGCAATATTAGCATTTTTGATAGGCTTACTTATTTCATATTTAATTTCCACATCAAATCCTTCGACAAGAGATACCTCCGATGATATTTTGTTAGTTCCCGGTCTCAATATACTTACTGAAATAAAATTAAACCCATTTTGTTTTTCAAGCAAAGTTGTCTTAAACTCATAAACTGACTTAATATTTTGATTGTCAGTCAGATATCTCTCAACAACATTTTTAATATTAGCATCAAATAGCAATTGGCCTTTCTCAAATAACATTCCCCTAGAACATAAATTTAGTACAGCTGCTATGTTATGGCTGACAAACAACACTGCTCGTCCTTTATGTGCCACCTCCACCATCTTTCCCAAACATTTTTTCTGAAACTCCGCATCCCCCACCGCCAGCACCTCGTCCACCAGTAAGATTTCCGGTTCAAGATGTGCTGCCACTGCAAATGCCAGGCGCATATACATCCCGCTGGAATAATGCTTTACGGGAGTATCCAGAAACTTCTCAATTTCGGCAAAATCGACAATTTCATCGAATTTTCGGGCAATTTCTGCACGTGTCATACCCAGGATTGCGCCATTCAGATAGATATTCTCCCGGCCGGTCAGCTCATTATGAAATCCGGTGCCAACTTCAAGCAGACTTCCCACTCTTCCATGAATTTCAACGCGCCCTTTGGTCGGTGAGGTAATATGGCTGAGAATCTTCAATAAGGTGCTCTTCCCGGCCCCATTCCTGCCAATTACACCGACTACTTCTCCGCGTTTTATTTCAAAAGAGACATCATTCAGCGCCCAGATTTTCTCCGGTCCGACCTTGCTTTCTCCACTCAATACCTTTAATGGTTTCCGTACAGCGCCGACAATCGTCTCGCGCAAAGTTTGGTAAGGCGCCTGCGAGCCGCCGATTCGATATTGTTTGCTCAAATGTTCAACGCGTATTGCAATATCACTCATAACTAAACCACATCCGCAAAACTTTCTTCCATTTTCTGGAAATAAATCAAACCACCAACGAGCAGTAACAACACCACCAGGACAGAAACCAGCATCAGGCTGTCCGGCCGGCTGCTGCCCAGCAAAGCCCACCGGAAGCCTTGAATCACACCCGCCATAGGATTAAGTCCATAAATTGTTCGCAAGAAACCTGCCGGCACCAGGCTCTCGGAATAAGCTACCGGCGAAGCATACAACCAGGCCTGGATCAGGAAAGGAATGGCATGCTCGACATCTCTGTACTTCACATTCAGCGCCGATAACCACAGACCAATTGAAAAAGCCGTGACCAGAGCAAAGAGAACCAACAAAGGTAAGTAGAGAATATTCCAGGTCAGTTGAATGCCGTAATACAACATCAGCACAATCAGCACCAAAAACGAAATCCCAAAATCCAGCAATCCCGCCGCAACAGCCGAAAGCGGGATGACCAACCGTGGAAAATATACTTTTGTCAAAAGATTGCGATTGCTGACCAGACTGTTGCCCGCCCGGCTCAACGCTCCGGAAAACAATTGCCACGGCAATAGCGCAGCGAGGCTGAAAAGCGGATAAGGAATACCATCCGAGGGGAGCTTGGCAAAGCGCCCAAAAATCACACTGAAAATCACCATCGAAAGCACAGGCTGCAGAATAGCCCACGCCGCCCCTAAGGCGGCTTGCTTATATCTTATTTTTATGTCTCGCCAGGTCAGGAAATAAAGCAGTTCCCGATATGACCAGAACTCCTTGAAATCAAAATGGATTCCAGGCCCGGTAGGCTCATAGACTTTCACTGGTGGTACTTCTAATTCAAAATCAGTCATTACTTTAATACACCTCAACCATTAGAAAAGATCACTTCAGGCCTGTTGCGAAATATTTAACAATCATATCCGCTATATTTTCCGCATCCGGAACCTGCCCAAGTTCAGTGTACCAGTGTTCCAATTCCAACAGCCTTTCTTTCCACTCATTTGTAAAAAGTATGCGTGTCATTTGCGGAACAGAATCCTGCCCCACCGCCCTGCTTCTGAACATAAAGTTCGCATAAGCGGAGCTTAACCCAAATCCTGGCCCCGGAACACCCTGAAATTCCAGCGTATCCACAGCGGAGCTTCCCAAATTTACTGCTGTCGCAAAATCACCTTTTTGCGCTGCAATTTCCGCGCCCAACCATTTGATCTCCACACCATGATAGGCTAAAAAGTTGTTTGAAAGGCTCGCCTGATATACTTTTTCCGCCTCTCCCGTTTCACCAACAGCCAAATAGGCTTGAATGATTTTCTCCACAATCTCTGGAGAATCGGGATACCTGCCATAAAGCTCTTTCAATTCCTCAAGGGGATAATCCTTCTCGGGATGGTCTACGATCCAGTTTTGAATAAAATCCTTACGAAGATCCGTTTCTTCCCAGTAAGAGGCTGTTTTCCAGGTTGGGTTCTGGCTTAACACCACCTGATAAACTTCCAAAGCCGCCTCACCCTCCCCCAAAGTTTCCAATATGCTGCCCAGGTTAAGTTGATAAACCGCACTTCCCGGCGCTAGCCGAACCGCTTCTTCAAACTGCTGCCTGGCAAGGTCATTCTGTCCATTCTTAGAGTACAGTGCACCCAGATTTGCGTGGTTAAGGGCCCAATTCGGATCTAACCTGACAGCCTCTTCAAAGAAGTTTATCGCATCTTGTAAATCTTTCTTTTCTCCGGATTGCTCCAACAGGATACTGCTGGTCATTCCTGCCTGCTGGTGAGTAATAGCCGTGTAGGGATCTCGTTCCGCTGCCAACGCGAACTGGTCTGCCGCCTCGCTCCAGAGCCCGCGGTCAGCCGCCTCTACACCCTGTATCATGGGCGTAATGAACCAGGCATTGGCAAAAAAGCCCAAAACAACAGCAAATCCTATTGCAGCAGTAACCGAAACTTTTTTATTCGGCCTGGATTCACTCCCGGACATTGTTGCCGCACCGACAGAAGTGCCTAAAATAATTGCCAGGTTCCATGCACTGCTGGGCACCGTATGGTGCACGCTGTCAAACAATCCGTGTACCGCAAAAGCAGCCAATGCCCCTATGGAACCGACCAGAACTGCCTTGATGGAAGGCTCCACATGTCGAAGCGGCTTAACCAAGACCCTCAAGACTGCAAAAACAAGCCATCCGGCTGCAATCAAACCTAAAATCCCACTGCTGCTCAGGATGTCCAGATAGACACTATGCGCATAATCGAAAAAATATCCGGGGGGGACAGAATTCTCCTGTAAGTATTGGCTGACGAAGGTGAATGGGCCTTTCCCAATCAACGGAGAAGAGAGGAAGGCATGCCAGGCCGGTCCCCACAAATAAGTTCTGGATTGCAAAAGTGGAGAATGGGAAGGCTGAAAATCCTGCCGGATCATCATCCATGCAAAAAGCAAGAGCCCTGCAAGGACGATAAAAACCAGACCTGCCACACCCCCTCGAATACTTCTGATTTTCCGCCAAATCTGCCCCCATTTTTCAGGCGCAAGGTAAACAGCTACCAGAAAAAGCATTCCAAACCCGGCTAACGTACCGATCCATCCTCCTCTGGATGAAGTCAGATAAATCAACGCCAGGGATGATAAACCATATAATCCTAACAACCCTCGCTCAAGCTTAGAATCGGACCACCAAAATCTGGCAATCGCAAGCATCAGCCACACATTCAGCACTACACAGATGAAATTAGGGGCCGGGAGGCGATACGACGCCATAGGGAACCACTGCCCGGGATGCAAAGACAGCCAGTGAACATACCACTGCCCTACTTCGCCCCAGGATAGGACCATGAAAATCGCGCCGACGACCAGGACTGCCCGAATAATTACTTCCGGTTTCAAGCTTCTTTGAACCAGTTTTATGAAAAACAAAAAAATAAATAGTTCTACGCTGATCAACCAGGCTTCAATAAAAGACCTCCTGGGGTCAATAGAGGTAAACGATGTAACAATCAGCACCAAAAAACAGGCAAGAACGGGCAGTTCAATACTCCATATCGGCCTGGAGCGAAAAAAAAGAAAGTACATCAAAAGCGCTGTAAACACGCCTCCTGAGATCACCAATATCTGTGGATCTGTCAGGCTGTATTGTGTGCTCGCAAATATTAATAAGAAAGGGATCAATAGAAGCAAAACAGCTTCTTGAACCAACTGAGGGCTAATATTTAAAAGAGGGTTTTTTTTCATGAATAATTTCTGCACTTCCGACATGGATCACAGGTTAATTATATGTCAACTGAATCAAAATCTGGTTTACAAATCCGTCGGTACGTTATGGAAACTCAAAAGCAGGAAGGAGCCGGATAATCCAGCTCCTTCCTGCACATGATTTACTCTCTCTCTGGAGTATATTCAAATCGTTGGCCGGCAATTTCAACATAAGCACCCGGAGAGTTAGGATAAGCCGATGCCCGAATCCGGCGTCGAATTTCTTCAGGCGACATATCCAACTCAATGCGTTTTAAAGCGTTCAAATCCTTACGGCGATAAGGTTTTCTTGTCCAGGTTTCATCCGTCACCAGCAAGGGCTCATCCTTAAGGATTTTTGAAAAAATATCATAAAATAAGGCCAGCATATGGGCATAACAACGTTGCGTGAGTGAATAGACCGTATCTGTAAGAAATACGGGGAACCGCGTTACCGCAATAATATTGCCTGAATCAACCTGTGGCACCATATGGTGACAGGTAACACCGTACTCCTCCACTTCATGATAAATTGCAAAGTTCGTGCATCCCGTTCCGGGATACTGCGGCGGTCCCGGATGAAAATTGATCGCTGCTTTTTTAGCTTTTTTCAATACCGCATCCGGCAAAACCCATGGGCACAAATACGAGATAATATAATCTCCATCCCAGGAAAAATACTCTTTTGGAAATGGCTCACCAGGAAGCCCCTGCACCAACACAACATCTGAAGAATTCAATTTAATGAAATCAAGCGCCTTTTGAAAATAAAAATCATCACGCCGCTTGCTGAAAAGCAAAATTGACATCTCGCCACCTCATATTTCGATTTTCAATAACCCTATACAGCTGTTTCCTAACACCCCTTCATCGGGATTATATCACGCAGGCTTATTCTATAATATAATGATAAATTGTATCGGCATCATAGTTTCTTGTTTTCAAATCAAAAAACTCTGCAAAGGTAAAGCCATCATGAAACAACTGCTTCAGAACATGCGCAATGGACAGGCAATCGTTGCCGATGTTCCAGTGCCTTTTCCGCGCCCCGGAACTGCACTGGTCAGGACATCTGCGTCATTGGTCTCTGCGGGCACAGAGCGGTCCGTGGTTGAGTTTGCCGAAAGGAATCTGCTGGGAAAAGCAAAATCACGTCCCGACTTGGTGCGGCAGGTAATCAACAAAGCACGACGGGAAGGAATTATCCCAACTGTTGAAGCAGCCTTTAATCGGTTAGACCAGCCCATGGCGTTGGGTTATTCTTCCGCGGGAATCATTGAAGAAATTGGAGAAGATCTATCCGGCTTTAATATCGGTGATCGGGTAGCTTGTGGAGGAAGCGGATATGCGGTTCACGCTGAATATGCCATTGTTCCGCAGAACTTGCTGGTAAAAGTTCCTTCCCATTTAGACCTGGAATCCGCAGCTTTTTCTACTTTGGGCGCAATTGCCCTGCATGGTTTCCGGCTGGCTCACCCCCAAATTGGGGATCGCGTTGCCGTTATTGGTCTCGGTCTTCTGGGATTAATGGCCGTGCAAATCGCACGGGCCGCAGGTTGTTCTGTTTTGGGCATTGACCTGAATCCTCAAAGGATCGCTCTTGCAAATCAATTCGGTATTCAATCCACAACTCGTGCGGCGGCGGAGACGGATGGATCAGCATTTACACAGGGCCAGGGGTTCGACACAGTCCTGATTTGCGCAGACACCCAATCCAATGACCCCACCGAATTAGCAGGATCATTGGCCCGTGATCGCGGGACAATAATCGCATTGGGCGCTGTAGGGTTAAATATTCCACGCAAAATCTATTACGAGAAAGAACTTGACTTCAAAGTATCAAGATCTTATGGGCCCGGCCGGTATGATCCCCTCTATGAGGAACAGGGTGTTGATTACCCCATGGGGTATATTCGTTGGACAGAAGGGAGAAATATCGAATCCTTTGTCACGCTGCTGGCGGAAGGCAAAGTCAATGTCCAACCATTGATATCACATCGATTTGGGATTGAAGATTCGCCAAAGGCGTATGAGATTATCACCGGTAAACAAAAAGAAGATTATCTCGGCGTTATTCTCACTTATCCCGAAGCACCTGAAGATAACATTCCTGCCAGAGTAATCACTTTTAAAGAAAAATCATCCAAAGCAAAAACGCCTCGGGAATTAAGCCTGGGAATATTGGGAGCAGGGAATTATGCAACGGCTGTATTCTTGCCAACCATACAAAAGGTAGGGCAGGTTAAAAAAATAGGAATTGCCACAGCATCCGGTTTAAGCGCCCAACATGCTGCAAAAAAATTCGGCTTTCAATATGCTTCTTCTTCCGATTCACAGATCATTGAAGACCCCGAAATCAACCTGATCGCAATTTTGACGCGGCATCGGCATCATGCACAAGAGGTCATAGATGCCTTGACGGCCGGGAAACATGTTTTTTGTGAGAAACCGTTGGCACTGAATGAAGCACAGCTGCTCGGAATTGAGGAAGTTATCAATTCCATGAATTCGCCTAAACTCACGGTTGGCTTTAACCGCCGTTTCGCGCCCCTCGCCAAGATATTGAAAGAATTTATCTCAAAATCCTCGGAACCTTTTATTGCGCATTACCGTATCAATGCCGGGTTCATTCCTTTGACACATTGGGTTCACGATCCTGATGAAGGCGGCGGCCGCATTATTGGTGAAGGCTGCCATTTTATCGACTTTCTAACCTTTCTGGCTGATTCCCCTCCGACATCCGTTTTCGCAAAGGCGCTTCCCGATCTTGGACGGTATCACCAGGACAATGTTGTCCTGACTCTCACCTTTCCCAACGGTTCCATTGGCACAATAAGTTATCTGTCCAATGGAGATAAATCTGTCCCGAAGGAAAGAGTTGAGGTCTACTCAAATGGTAGAGTTGCTGAACTGGATGATTTCAGGTCCTTAGATCTGGTACAAAACGGGACCCGCAAGACTCATCGCTCAAAGCTGGGGCAGGATAAAGGACACAAAGCAATTTGGGCAGCCTTTTTAACCTCGATCTTGGAAGACCAAAGCCCTATTATTCCTTACGATCATCTCATGGGCGTTACCAGAGCGACCTTCTCCGCGAATCAATCCTTGAAAGAAAATTGTCTTATCAAGATCTGACCGCGATCAATAAGTCCAGTCGGCCTCTTAAACCATGACAAGTTTTAAAAATGCTGTCCAGGCTCTCAAAGAATTGGGGCTACAAAAAGTTAGCTTGTACGCCTTATACCAAATTGGGATGAAAACGGGTTATTGGAAACAAATAACCCCGTCCGAAAGTTCCACTGCATTCATCCGGAAAGGCATGGATTATTTTGAGCGTTTTCCATGGCAGCCGCCCGCTTCTTCCACATTAATGCATATTTCTGGAGGGAATACCGCTGCCGTGATCGCGGACGCCAACCTGATCTTAGAAGGAAAGATTAAATTCTTCAGCGGAAAAACGGACTGGCTCGATCTGGCGCCAAAGGGAACGAAAAACCATTGGTGCGAAGTAAATGACAATGATCCTTACCAGGATATCAAATTTATCTGGGAGTCGGCTCGTTTTAGCTGGGCATACACGCTTTGTAGAGCCTATCAAATTACCCAAAATGACCAGTACGCGGAAGCATTTTGGAATTCTGTAGAAGATTTCATCCACAATAACCCCGTCAATATGGGCCCCAATTGGGCCTCGGGACAAGAGATTGCACTCCGGCTGATTGCCTGGATCATTTCCGGTGTCGTTTTTAAAGATTCCCCCTCCTCAACTGAGACACGGAAAAATTCACTAATCTCTTCCCTCGCTGATCATGCTGCCCGTTTACCCAAAACATTAATCTATGCCAGAGCTCAGAACAACAATCACCTTGTGACCGAAGCAGCAGGAATGTTCACTGCCGGAGTATTTTTTAAGAATAACCAATGGAAGTTGAACGGCTGGAAATGGTTGGAAATAGCCCTGCAGCGGCAAATTAATTCAAACGGCACCTATGTCCAGCAAAGCACCAATTACCACCGGCTTATGCTCCAGACTGTGCTGTGGGTAAATACACTATTGCCCTTTGAGGGGTTGAAGTTTTCAAAGCAAACCAGGAAGCGGCTCGCCAATGCCAGCAAATGGATGGTCACTTATTTGGACCCCAACTCGGGGAAGGCCGTTAACCTGGGCCATAACGACGGCTCGTTAATCATGCCGCTGTCCTCCTGCGAGTATACGGATTATCGTCCCACAGCGCAAGCAGCGGCCATTGCATTTCTGGAGCAGCCCTATTTACCCTCCGGACCTTGGGATGAGTATTGCATGTGGTTAGGACTCAATTCCATTAAAGAGAATCCAATCATTCAGAATCCGGAAAAATATTACCAATCAGGTATCCTCCGTATAGGATCTGCGCAGACATGGGCAATTCTGAGAGCCGAGAAATTCACAGAACGCCCGGCCCATGCGGATCAACTCCATGTCGATCTTTGGTGGGAAGGGGAAAATATCGCCATGGATGCCGGAACATATCGCTACACCGCACCAGCGCCATGGATGAACGGACTGGCGCACACCAGAGTCCATAACACCATCGAAATTGACGATCAGGATCAAATGTTGCAGGTCAGCCGCTTTTTGTGGCTGAATTGGGCCAACGCTCAAAAAAAGAGAACGGATATGGATCAATGCCTGTCCGCAAGCCATAGCGGATATCAAAGATCAGGTGCGGTTCATCAAAGGACGATCTGCCACACGCCACCTCTGGCATGGACCATTACGGATGAAATTCAACCCGGTCCCAAAACATTGGAAGGATATAAAATTTGCCTCCATTGGCTTCTCCCCAACTGGGATTGGAATTTAACCAATGACCGCTTAAAACTTGAAAAGGACCAGAAACAAATAAATCTTTGGGTCACAGCCAAAGATCAATCCAAACTATATCAGGGTCCGGAATATATTCAAATTGTTCAAGCTGGAAAAGTGGTCTCCGGTCCCGAAGAAGACCTGACAACTTTAGGATGGTTTTCTCCAACTTACGATGTTAAAATTCCGGCCCTCTCTCTGAGATGTGTCTATCAAACTTCACTTCCTTTTGAGATAAAAACGTATTGGAATTTAAAAAACGACCTTATACAGCCTAAGTAAGGTAAAATTGGCGTATGCATATTCTGCTGATACACCAGGCATTTGCTTCCATCGAAGAAGGCGGCGGAACACGCCATTACGAGATGGCCCATTATCTCTCCGAGGCGGGTCATCATGTCACAATCATTGCCAGTCCTATCAGCTACCTGTCTGGAAAAGCAAAAAAGAAAATTCGTTGGAAAGAAGTGGAAGCCGTTAATTCGAACATAACCATTATTCGCGCTTTTACTTACAAAGCGCTCCACCGCAGCTTTTTTCATCGGATTATTAACTTTTTAAGTTTCATGATCTCTTCTTTTTTTATCGGATTGCAAACAAAAAATGTAGACCTGGTTTGGGGAACCTCCCCGCCCATCTTTCAAGGGGTAACAGCCTGGGCGCTTTCCGGATTAAAAGGAGTTCCTTTCCTTTTTGAAGTGCGCGATTTATGGCCCGAATTCGCAGTGGATATTGGAATATTAAAAAACAAATGGATCATCCATGCCTCAGAGTGGCTTGAAAAATTTTTATACAGCCATTCGGATCTCATCATGGTAAATTCCCCCGGTTTTGTAAATCACGTAAAACAAAGAGGGGCAAAAACCGTTGAAATTGTTCCAAATGGCGTGGATACTGGCATGTTTGATCCGCAAAACAATGGGCTGGGTTTCCGGCAAAAATACCATTTAGATAATAATAAGTTCATCGTGCTTTATGCCGGAGCACATGGCATGGCAAATGATCTGGACACGGTTCTTGATGCAGCCGACATTTTGCGCACAGACGAAAGGATTTCTTTTGTACTGATTGGCGATGGAAAAGATAAACCCAAACTTATAGAGCGAGCACAGGCAATGCATTTAAGCAATGTGATCTTCCTCCCCATTATTCCCAAAACGGAAATACCGGAAGCCCTGGCTGCAGCAAACGCTTGTATCGCCATTCTTAAACCCATTGAATCATTTAAAACCACTTATCCCAACAAGGTTTTTGATTACATGGCCGCCGGACGGCCTATTATTCTGGCAATAGATGGCGTGATTCGAGAAGTCGTTGAAAAAGCACAGGCCGGAATCGCTGTTCCTCCCGGAAATCCAATGGAAATTGCGAAAGCTGTTCTCGCTTTAGTGGATAATTCTCAAAAATGTGCAATAATGAGTGTAAGCGGTAGAGATCATGTTGAAAAATATTACAATCGTGCAGAACTTACTAAAAAATTGGTAAGTATTTTGGAAAGATTAAGGAATCCAAATGGCTGAAAAAGTACTTGTTGTTGAAGATGAAAAAACTTTACAAGAAACCCTGGCCTACAATTTAAAACACCAGGGCTATAAAGTAGAAACCTCTGGAGATGGAAAAGCCGCCATTGAATTGGCCAGAACATTCCACCCGGATGTCATTATTCTGGATATCATGCTTCCGGGCATCGATGGTTTTGAAGTTTGCCGGATCTTACGGCAGGAAATGACCACGCCTATTCTGATGTTGACCGCCCGGGATGACGAAATAGACCGCATCGTTGGGCTTGAGGTAGGAGCAGATGATTATTTAACCAAGCCATTCAGTATGCGAGAGTTGATGGCCCGCATTAAAGCCATACTCCGCAGGGTTCGGCTAATCCGGGAAGAAATGGATAGTGATGAAGCTGCCACCCAATTACTGACTTTTGACAATCTGACCATTAATCTTACACGCCGAGAAGTACTCCTCGATTCACAATCCCTTTCATTAAAACCGAAAGAATATGAATTGCTGATGTTCATGGCACAGCATCGGGGTCAGGTGCTGTCGCGAGAACATATTCTTGAGAGAGTGTGGGGATGGGATTTCATTGGTGACAGTCGAACAGTTGACGTTCATGTCCGCTGGTTAAGAGAAAAGATTGAAAGCGAACCTGCCGATCCCAAACGGATTATCACCGTTCGTGGAGCAGGATATCGATTTGAGGGATAACCTGTATGCAAATCTCCCTGCGGTGGCGGACAATTCTTTCGGTCACTTTATTGTTATTAGTAACCCTTGGCGCTCTAAGTGCATTTCTCCTCTCTTATCTTCCAAAAATTTACCTGGATTCTTATCAATCCAATTTCTCTTCAGAAATTCAGATCTTTGCTGAACAAACTGCTCCGCTTTTAAGCGCTGGCGACACCGCAGGAATAGACCAAGAAATATCCAAATTCTCCACAGCGCTTAACTTACGAGCGACGATTATCCTGCCGGATGGGCTTGTTGTTGGAGATTCTTCGGCAGATCCCGAATCTATGGACAACCACCTCTCACGTCCGGAGATTCAAGAAGCTCTACAGGGGAACAATGGCAGCAGTGTCAGATTTAGCAATACCCTGAAAACCAATATGCTTTATGTAGCTACGCCCATCATTGATAATGGAAACATCATTGGCGTGGCTCGCTTTGCTATTTCTCTTCAACAAATTAATAAAAGCCTCAGAATTATTCGGATGACTATTTTAGGTGCAGTAGTCATTACGGCAATCTTTGGTGCATTATTGGCAATTGCGGTGTCAAATTATACCGTTACCCCTTTGAGCGAATTAACCAAAAAAATCCAGCGTTTTAACCAGGCAGGGTTTAAAGACCTTGAAGCATCACAGAGCAACGATGAAATTGGACAACTGGATCGGACATTTACTTCCCTGGCCCATGAACTGAATGCTCAAATTGAGGCATTGCAAGCCGAACAAAGCAAATTAAGTGCGATACTTTCCAATATGTCGGATGGGATTCTCATTGTGTCAAATGATGGAAAGGTTAAACTACTTAACCCTGCTGCCGAGAAACTCTTTAAAACCCGACAGGCAGATGCATTAAACGCTTCCATCGTTGAAGTAGTCCGGAATCATGAAATTATCAATGTCTGGAAAAGATCCATTGAATCGGGAGAGCAACTATCAGATACTTTTGAAATCAGCCCGGGACGTTCATATCTCCAGGCTTTCATCTCCCCCATGAAGTCTTCCATGCCCGATCACAGCATGATTGCATTCCATGATATCTCCCACATGCGGAGATTAGAAATGGTAAGAAGAGATTTTGTCAGCAACGTCTCTCACGAACTAAGGACTCCGCTGGCCTCTTTAAAATCCATCAGCGAAACCCTCATAGAAGGAGCGCTCGAAGATCCTCCGGCTGCAAAGAAATTCCTCTTAATGATGGAAGAAGAAATCGACAACTTAACATTGATGGTGCAGGAGTTATTGGAATTATCTCGAATCGAATCGGGAAGAGCACCTTTGAAACGCGCTTCCATTTCACCTTATGATTTATTAAATAAACCTGTACTGCGCATGAAGTTCCAGGCAGAAAGAGCACACCTCAAATTGCTGTTGGAATGTGATGAAAATTTACCCGCCGTATATGCAGACCAGGAACGCATTGGACAGGTACTCATCAATTTGATCCACAATGCTATAAAATTCACTCCTCCCGAGGGGACAATAACCGTAAAAGCAACTCTTCAAGACTCACGAGTGATATTCTGCGTACAAGACACCGGCGTAGGAATTGAACCGGAAGATTTAAAAAGGATCTTCGAAAGGTTTTATAAGGCAGACAAGGCCAGGTCAGGAGGAGGTACCGGACTGGGACTCTCCATTTCCAAACACATGATCAATTCCCATGGAGGAGAAATTTGGGCAGAAAGTACATTCGGGAAAGGAAGTGCTTTTAAATTCTCGCTTCCGCTCGCGTAAGCCTTTTAGAGTAAGGCATCTTTTGCGTTTTTAAAATATGTTAACAAGCATGCGCATAAATGTTAACTCAAATTTGGTATGATATGATAAATAAACTTAACTTTTTGTTAATTATCCGATATCATATATCTGAAGAGTCCAATTTTTTACAAGTGATTACCAGTTCTAACAAACCACCTGGAAAGGGAATTTCATGCCCAGAGAATCATTTGATCGCAAGTTAAGTCTGATCCAAGACGAAATATTACTATTAGGTAGCATGGTTGAACAAGCCATGTTAAATGCCGTAGAGGCTTTAAAACGAAGAGACGTTGCGAAATCAAAACAAATTTATGACGATGATATTCATATCAATGATCGAAGATACGCCATTGAAAATGCAATATTAATCCTTTTGGCAACGCAACAACCACTTGCTCACGATTTACGGATGCTGGCTGCAATGCTTGAGGTAAACACGGAATTAGAACGGATGGGGGATTATGCAAAGGGCATTGCAAAAGTAAATATGAAATTGGGAGATGCGGATATCCAAATTCCCATTCGTGAAATTGAACAAATGGCTGAGCTGGCCGTAAGCATGCTCCACCGGTCTTTAAGCACATTTATCGCGGAAGATGCCGGCAAAGCACGCGCTATTCCCCAGGAAGATGATCTGGTTGATGCGCTTTACACCGATATTTACCATAAAATGGTTGCATCGATGATTTCCAAACCTGAAATTATTGATCAGGCCAATCTGCTGATGTGGGTCGCTCATAATATCGAAAGGATGGCCGATCGGGTTACCAATATTTGCGAAAGGACCGTCTTCATCGCAACCGGCGAAATGCTTGAGATGGATCTGGATGATGACGACGAGCCTGAGAATCCGGAATAAATTCCTGCTGGCTCCATTCACTGATCTGTGAATACAGAAAACTGATGTACTGTGTTCTCTTCTCAACACGCTTAGAAAAAAGAAACCATCCCCTGCTATTCTTACTCTGGCAGGGGTAATTTATTTAAAGATTCCTTTGCGAAATATTTACCTTCCTATGGTTTTGCAAAAGGAACCCTCGCCAAAACACCACCTGCGGTACAATTGCTTGCAATATTAAACAGCTTACCCATTCACCACAGAAGCAAACTCCACATAAAGGCCAATACACCATGCGCAATGATAACCCAACCGTCTATTCCACCGAACACGGAAGAATATGCCCGCAGTGTGGCAACTCCATTTCCAAATGCACCTGCAAAAAGCAGGCCGTCCGGCCGCGGGGTGACGGCGTAACGCGAGTGCAGCGTGAATCAAAGGGGCGCAAGGGCAAAACGGTAACCCTGGTAACCGGTGCACCGCTGGCAGATAAAGAGCTACGCGAGCTGCTCAGTGATTTGAAACGGTTGTGCGGGGCGGGTGGAGCGCTCAAAGAAGGTGTCATTGAGATCCAGGGAGACCACCGCGATATCATCTTTGAGATGTTGAAAAAACGCGGCTTAACTGTAAAAAAAGCAGGTGGATAGACCAGGGTTCTGTGCCCTACCCTATAAACACCTGCAAGCGATCTGTCTGATTCTTTTCATCAGAAAATGGTCTTCCCGAGATTCCTGATTGCAACCTCTCAGAATGTCCCCCTAGGTTTTTGTGAAATTGAATCTCCGTGAATTAGTTTTAAGTCACAATCATCCTTCAGAATCCAGCCGGGATACCAGCTCGGGAAGCAGGCTGATACACTCCAGTTCGAACAGCCTGCTGTTCCCCAGCTCGGGATGGTCTTCTACCGTCTCATGCGCCCAGGTGATGTGATAAGGAATGTGAACCCCGTAACCGCCTAATTCAACCACCGGTAAAACATCCGACTTGAGCGAGTTGCCAATCATCAGAAAACGCCGTGGATCAATATGATACTTTTCCAATAGATTCTGATACGTTTTTCTATTCTTAGCACTGACCACCTCGAAATAGTGGAAGTGCTGCTCTAAACCGGAACGCTCTAGCTTAATTTCCTGGTCTAGCAGGTCCCCTTTTGTAAGCACCATCAGCGGATAGGATTCCGAAAGACTGACCACAACTTCTCGTACATCTTCAAGCAGTTGCACCTCATTGGCGAGCATTCCTCTGGCGAAGCCAACAATTTTTTCAATTTCTCTGCCAGAAATCTTTCCAGCAGAAAGATCAATTGCGGTTTCAATCAAAGAGAGCGTAAAACTCTTGATGCCATATCCGTAAAGCGGCAGGTTTTTCATCTCTTTTTCAAAAAGCTGCCGGTCAATCGTCTCCTGATCAGCATAAGCGGACAGCAGTTCCTTAAAGCGGTCCTCCACACTGTGGTAAAGAATCTCATTGTGCCACAATGTATCATCCGCATCAAAAGCAATCAAATCAAAATTTTTCATGTAAAGACACCCGACAAAATCAATCTTACCAATTTCCAGAAAGAACTTTTTTAGTCAATTAAAGTTGCCAGATCCTCCGCAATCAGGTCAGGTTGAGGCTGCCATTTTTCGGCCTCCTCACGGGCAGAGATCCCGGTCAAAACCAGTGCTGTATGACATCCGGCGGCCTGTCCCGCGGCAATATCTGTGTTAAGACGGTCACCAATCACCAGCGCTTCATTGGGCAGCACATCCAATTTATCGAGCGCCATTTCCATCATTGCCGGGAAAGGTTTTCCGATAATATCGGGATGGACTCCAGAACAGGCTTCCATGATCGCCAGCACGCCCCCTGTGCCGATGGAAGGGCCATCCGGGGTTGGATAAAGCAGATCCGGATTGGTACCAATGAACGGTGCTCCATTCAGCAGCAAACGCACTGCGCGCACCATCATGTCATAAGTAAAGTTTTTATCCATACCGGATACAACCGCCAGAACATCCTGCTCGGCATGATAAAAACCTTGCTCTTCCAGCGCGGCACGCAACCCAACCTCACCGACCATATACACCGGTCCGCCCTTTGGGAACCGGTGATGAAGAGCATAAGCTGTCGCAATCGACGAAGTGATAACCTGCTCCGCTTCCGCAGCCACTCCCATGCGGCGAAGTTTATCCCGATAGGCTTCCGGTGTGCTCATCGTATTGTTTGTAGCATACATAACCTTTAAACCACGTTCATTAATACGCCGAAAAATTGATGGCAGATCGCCAATTGGATCATTGTGACGGTACAGTACGCCATCCATATCCAGGATCAAAGCTTTGATGGGAGATTGAAGTTGATCAAGCATAATAGCAGGGTATTCCTCCTGAAAGAAATTTTCCTAATTATAAGCCAAATATTTAGGAAGTCCTGCCGCGTAAGGAACAAATGTCCCTGTCCAGTCCAGATTCCGCCCCGGAAAATCAACATAAGCTCAAACCCAATATCAAAACAAGCCTGTAGAAGCATTGTGCTACAATAGAATCAGATTATTTTCGATATCTTTAAACTGATGATTCAACACAAGCCCACAAATCACTGGCCTTTTCGATCATCCGAGTCTGAGATGAATTTTTAGATTTTATATTGCTTAAAAATTGGAGATTTTATGGATTCACCCGAAACAAACCCAACAAATGAAATAAGCGGAAATGGAAAAGCTCCGGATTCCGCACAAGCCTCCCCTGGGACTGCCCCACAGGATAAATTACCCGAAGCCACACTGGCGGATTTGCCTGAAAAATTGCGTAAAGGAGCTACTGCTGCCGGTTGGACAGAACTGATGCCCGTTCAGGCCAAAGCGATCCCCTATCTCTTCTCCCAGCGCGATATGATGATCCAGTCTCGGACAGGCAGTGGCAAAACAGGTGCTTATCTGTTACCGCTGTTAGAAATGATCAACCCTCTTGAACAAAGCACTCAGGCATTGATTTTAGTACCTACCCGCGAGCTGGCACGTCAGGTAGCCACCGAAGCCGAGATATTAGGACGTGCCACTGGTGTACGCTGTGTGGCCGTCTATGGGGGCGTAGGATATCGGGAGCAATTGGACGCTTTCAAGGCCGGAGCACACCTGGTGGTCGGTACACCCGGACGTGTACTGGATCACTTGCTTCGCCGCTCTTTAACACTTGAAAAACTGAAATTTCTGGTATTTGATGAAGCCGACCGTATGCTTTCGATGGGCTTCTACCCCGATATGCGCCGGGTGCAGGCGTATTTGCCGGAGAAAAAAGTCAGCACCTATATGTTTTCTGCGACCTTCCCTCCCGCGGTCATCAGGCTGTCAGGGCAATTCATGGACCACCCCGGTTTTATGAACTTAAGCAGTGACCATGTGTATGTAACCGAAACAGAGCATGTCTATTACACTGTTCCGGGCATGGATAAAGACCGCAGCCTGGTTCGAATTATCGAGGTTGAAAATCCCCTTTCCGCGTTGATTTTTTGCAACACTAAGGTCCGGGTAAATTATGTGACCGTGGTGCTCCAACGCTTTGGATACGACGCGGATGATCTGACCTCCGACTTGTCTCAGACGGCACGCGAAAAGGTAATGAAGCGTGTTCGCCAGGGAAAATTACGCTTTCTGGTCGCGACAGATGTGGCTGCGCGTGGGATTGATCTGCCCGAGCTTTCACATGTCATTCAATACGAGCCGCCCGAAGACCATGAAGCTTATATTCATCGTGCCGGACGCACCGGACGGGCCGGTGCAAGCGGAACGGCCATCACACTGGTCAATGCACTCGAACGGACGGACCTGATGCGGATTGGCAGGCAGTTTAATATTAACTTCCAGGAACGAACTCTGCCCACGGATGAAGATGTAGAACAGATTGTTTCCGAACGGATCATCACCCTGCTGGAAGCACGCCTGCGAGGCCGGGACCGGCTGCAAGCAGAACGAATGCAGCGATTCTTACCCCTGGCACGCAGTCTGGGTGAAGACGAAGAATCCAACAACCTGATGGCCATGCTGCTGGATGATTTCTACCAGAATACTTTCCATGAACCGGTCGTACCACCGGAAGCAGAAGAGGCTCCCTCTCCCCGAAAGGCTTCTTCATCCTCACGCAAAAGCAGCCGTCGCCAGCGTGGTAGCCGGCAGCACAGCAAACGCAGTTCACGTTAAATTTTTGTGGCATATCATTAAAATATTTCAGGAGCACAAGCAATATGTCAAAACGTCTTCTTCTTGTCGCAGGAAATATTGGCTCTGGGAAAACTTCTCTGACAGAGCGAATCGGAGAGCGATTGGGTTATCGAACGGCTTATGAATCCGTCTCCGACAATCCTTATCTATCGGATTTTTATATTGATATGAAAAAATGGTCATTCCATTTGCAAGTTTTCTTCCTGGGACACCGCGCAGAGCAGCATCTGGAACTATGGAATGATCCACGGTCCGCAATTATCGATCGCAGCATTTATGAAGACGCGTACATCTTTGCGCGGGCATTGAACCACATGGGAAACCTTTCTGAAATTGATTATCTCTCTTACAAAAAAGTATTTGACCTGATCGTCAAAGGGCTGCCTGAACCGGACCTGCTGGTATACCTGAAAGCCCCGGTCCCTGTACTGATGGAGCGGATTCGAAAGCGCGCCCGCAATATGGAAACGGGAATAAGCCAGGATTATTTGCTGCTTCTGGAAAGTTTTTATGATGATTGGATGACAAATTTTGATTTATGTCCGGTCCTGACAATTAAAACAGATGACCTGGATTTTGTTCACCGTCCCCAACATCTGGATATCGTTGTTGATCGGATTCAAGATAAGTTATCCGGAAAAGAGGAAGTTATTTTTCCCAAAAACGGAGAATAACCTGTTCTGCCAATATTAAATGATCAAGCCGGGCAATGCAGGCCCGGCTTCTTTTTATCTGCCTGACAGGGGCTATTTCGCATTCGGATCGGATTCCATCGCTCCAAACTGGTGTCCATCCGGATCCAGAAAATACACCAACCAGCCAACACCGGGTATACCCATTCTTTCTGTAAGCAGCTTACCGCCATTGACCTTGATTTTTTCAATGACATCATCTAAAGAAGGTACGTCAATTGTGTTAACCACTGTGTCAGAGGGTTTCTCTTTTAGCATGATCGCTCCATCAATACCCTGCTCCCCCTCCGGCCCCGTACTGGTAAGCCAGTAGTCTTGCGGTCCTTCCCATTTCTGGAATTTCCAGCCAAACACTTTTCCGTAAAATCCCATAGAAGCTTCAGGGTCTTCCGCAGGAATTTCAAAATGGATTACTTTAGCCATTTCACGTTCCTTTCTCTATCTTGTACTTAGAACAATTATTCTATACACAGAATATCCGTTTCCTCTCAAACAAAAAAGGATCTGTACAATCTTTTTATCCTTTTCAGATTACAATAAGTTAATCGGCAAAACACAAAACAAAGATGAAGCTTATTTTTTGCAACTTTAACAATCTGTTTGCGTATATAGAATGAGAAAATCAATACTGGGAGACGTTGTGAGCAACCAGGAAACTGACTGGCTTATAGAGGTTCGACAGGGCGATGATGCAGCATTTGCTTGCCTGGTAGAAAAATACCAGAGGCCGGTCTATAACCTGTGTTACCGGATGCTCGGAGACAGCCTGGAAGCAGAAGATGCCGCTCAAGAAGCATTTTGGAAGGCTTACCAGGCTATCCATCGTTATGACCCAAACCGTTCTTTTGCCACCTGGTTGCTTTCCATTGCCGCCCATTATTGTATCGACCTGCAGCGAAAACGGAGATTGCCCAGCTTTTCCATGGAGCTTGTTCCGGAAGACAGCATCCCGGGTTCAGCACCTGACCCGGAGAAAGTTGCCACCCAAACAGAACAAGAGGCAAAAATTCAAAAAGTTCTGGAACAACTCAAACCCCAGGATCGGGCTGCCATTATCCTTCGCTATTGGTATGAATTATCGGATGAGGAAATTGGAAATATGCTTTCATTATCTGTGAGTGCCGTGAAGAGCAGATTATTTCGAGCGAGAAAGAAATTGGCCGAAATCTGGTTAGACGAGGAACAATCCATCAACTCGGAAAGGAAACACTATGAATCACCAGCCTTTTGAGAACTGGATCTTTGAAGAAAGACCCCTGCCCCCAGATCAGGAACAAAACCTGAATCAACATTTGGAAGAATGCAAAACTTGCAAGGCTTCTCAACATGCCTGGTTGTCTTTGCAGGAAGAAATGAAACATTCGGAAATGGTTTCGCCAATTCCCGGCTTCAGCCAGCGCTGGTTAATCAGTTTGACGGAACGCCGCCTACGCGAACAAAGAAGACAGGCGAAAAAGTTTGTCCTGTTCCTCCTAGGTGCCGCTTCCCTATCTCTGATCCTCCTGATCGGGTTGATGATAATGGACCAATCACCGCTAGAATGGGTCATTGGAAGCCTTCACACCATCGCGCTGGTCACAATCCGGTTCAAACAAATTCAACTGGTAATCTATTCAATCCTGAAATCCCTTCCACCTTTTGTACCGGTTATTGCCTGGGTGGTTTTCATACTGCCATTGGGTCTGTTGAGCATAACATGGATAGGAGCATTGTGGCGTATTTCAATGCAAGGAGTGAGTGAAAAATGAAATCATTGTGGAAAATGTTGGTCTTACTGATGGTCCTTTCAGTCATTGTGGCCTTTCCGGCTCAAGTATCTGCCCAGCCCATTGATGTACCTCAACCGCAGGATTCCTCGGATGGAAAAGTTGTGTTCGGTGGGTTCTACCGGTTAGAAAGCGGTAACACATTGAACGGCGGTCTCGTTATTTTTGGTGGACAGGGAGTTCTTGAAGAGGATTCAACGGTCAACGGCGATGTACTTCTGACAGGCGGTTCACTGAACGTAGCCGGAGAAATCACAGGAGATTTGGTCGCCGTTGGCGGATCTGTTGACCTTGGAGATCATGCCATCATTCGGGGGGATGTTACCACAATTGGAGCGGCCATAAACAGGTCTGATGGTGCTGTTGTTGAAGGCACCTTTTCCTTTGAAATGCCTGGTAATATCGACTTTGGGGATGCTCCACAATTATTGATTCCTGAATTTAATTTTTCACCTTTCTCATACTTCTCAGAAATGTGGAGAGGGTTTCAGCCCATTCGGGATATTTTATGGAAAGGGTTCCAGACATTGGCACTGGCAACTCTGGCAGCCATACTCTTCCTTTTCCTGCAAGGCCCCACCGAACGGGTAGCGAAGACTCTGGTCACGCAGCCCCTGGTCAGCGGCGGGTTGGGAGTGTTGACCATATTTGTCGTTCCGGCGCTTTCCCTTGTATTGATTCTCACGCTTATCCTGAGCCCACTTGGAATCCTTGGATTAATAGGGACTGGACTGGCTGTACTGTTTGGATGGATCGCAATAGGTTATGAAGTCGGTCTTCGGGTTTCGACCCTGGTCAAACAAAACTGGGCACCGCCCATTACCGCAGGCATCGGTACGCTGACGTTATCCATCCTGTCCAGCATCATCAGTTCAATTCCGTGCATTGGATGGGTTCTACCCGCATTGATTGCGATGATTGGATTGGGGGCTGTGATGATCAGCCGATTTGGGACACAGGTCTATGCTCCAAAACAGGTTCAGAGGCCTGCACCACCGGTAAGCCCGGCACCGACTTCTACAGACTTTGAAAGCAATGGAGAACAAAATCTGCTCAATGCGTTGGCAACCGAAAACCCGAAAGAATCAAAAGGATCTTTTGAAGAAAAACAAGCGGATTCCGCTTCATCTCCAGACGAATATTCTCCCGATGAAGATCAAGATTAAGATCTTGGGTGGTTTGAATAGATCACTCCACCTATCAATAACATGATTTGGAGGAACCCGGAATGAAGAAAACTATCCTGATTGTATTCGGCACACTGATCCTGCTATCCCTGGCCTGCACGATAAACCTGCCCGTTGTGGAAATCCAGCCGGAAGACACTCAAACCATGGAAATAGCCGTAGAACCCCCAAACACGGATTCTCCAATTGACCTCTCCATCGCAATGGGCGCAGGGAAGCTTAACATTCAAAATGGCACAAAAAAATTGATTGAGGGCACCATTAGCTATAACATACCACAATGGCAGCCAACCATTGAACAGGATGGCAATTCAATCCGGTTAACACAGTCCGTTGAAGAATTCAACCTGACCAAATTGCCAATGGGAGAATATCAGAATCAATGGGATCTGAAACTCGGCTCTCAGCCCATAAATTTTGAACTTCAGGCAGGAGCATACGATGGAACGCTGGACTTTAGCGGTATCCCGGTAACCGATCTCACCATTTCTGATGGCGCAAGCAGTGCTAAAGTCATTTTTGGAACACCTAATCCGGCAAAAATGGACCAACTTTCTTACAAAACGGGCGCTTCTAATGTCAAGCTGGAAGGGCTGTCTAACGCAAACTTTGACCTCATGACTTTTGTGGGAGGTGCCGGGAGCTATATGCTCGACTTTTCCGGAAGCCTCCAACAAGAAGCTCTGGTAGAGATCGAAAGTGGTGTAAGTACCCTTGAAATTATCATTCCGGAAGGACTTAACAGTGAAATCATCATCTCGGGCGACCTGATTGACACTTCTACAAAAGGGGTCTGGAGTGTGGAAGATGATACGTATCGAACGCAAAATCCCGGCCCCTTGCTGACCATTCAGGTCAAAACCAATATCGGTAGCCTCAAGTTGGTCCACGAATAATTCCAACAATCAAAAAAAGGCCCGGTTCGCTTTCACATTCCGGGCCTTTTTTGGTTTAACACAGACAATTTACCGATAATAGCGCTTCTTTTGAATAAGCTTATAGACATCTTCAAGGAGATAATACCGAAAAATTCTGCCGGAAGATATTCTTTCTCGAATTTCACGCGAGGAGATCTCTAATAACGGGGCCTCAACAAACCTTATTTTTTTCGCAATATCCGGATTTGAGTTCTTCACAATCTCAACATTGATCTCGTCCCCGGGGCGGCGCATTACCCCCAATTCCGAGCATTCTTCCACAAACTTTTCCGACTCATACCAGATGGGCAAATCACGCAAAGAATCTCCACCCATTAAATATATAATTTCGTCATCCGTGTATTGTTCTTTCAACAATCTGACCGTGTCCAGAGCATAATGCGGTCCGGGGCGATCCATATCCACCCGCGAAATTTCAAATTCATCCGCTTTGCTTAATGCCGTTTGCAACAGCTCCAACCGCACTTCAACCGGTGAAATAACCTGAATCCTTTTGTGTGGAGGAGATGCTGTGAGGACCCACAACACTTTATCGAGATTAAGCTGGTCACAGGCCTCAGAGGCAAGAATCATGTGACCCAAATGAGGTGGGTCAAAAGTACCACCAAACACGCCAATTCGCATGAATTTTCTTTCCTGTTCTTCCTATAATACAACGAACGTTAAAAGATTAATCCTGCCATTCCAGAATGTGTTCCCCAATAAAAACGGTATCCCCCTCTTCAATGCCCGCTTCAACCAGAGCATCCTCAATTCCCAGAACCTGCAACAGCCCATGAAACCGTCTGACCGAGCCATAATGTTCCCAATAAGTCATTGCCGCGGCACGTTCGATAGCCGAACCTGAAATCCGCCACCCCTCTGGGCTCTTCTCAATCGTAAAGGCCTCCGGATCTTCTTCCGGACGGTATACAGGCAGCGCTTCTTCAATTTCCGGCAGGGGCGCTTCTTCCAGAAGTTGATGCACTCTCCAGAGCATTTTCTTCAGATTGGAGTGAGCAACAGCCGAAACAGGCAGGGCCTCATATCCCCGTTTTTCAAGTTCCTTTTGAATTCGCGGCCATTTCTCCACCACATCCGGCAGGTCCATCTTATTTAGAACCACAATCATGGGTTTGTTTGGAAGGGCTTCATCAAACAAAGCCATTTCACTGTTAATTTGAGAAAAATCTGAAATTGGATCTTCAGATAGTCCATCCAACACGTGAACCAGGACCCGGGTGCGTTGGATATGCCGCAAAAACGCATCTCCCAACCCCACCCCCTCATGGGCACCCTCGATCAAACCCGGAATATCCGCCAATACTAAAACCGAGTCCATGTCCAGTTGAGCAACGCCCAGGTTAGGTTGAAGCGTTGTGAACGGGTAATTCGCAATCTTGGGTTTCGCGTTCGTCACCGCTGCAAGTAAACTTGATTTCCCCGCATTGGGAACACCCACCAGGCCCACATCCGCGATAAGTTTAAGTTCTAAACGCAGGTTGCGTTCTTCGCCGGGTTCACCCTTTTCTCCGACCCGTGGTGCCTGCACGCGAGAAGATTTAAAATGCGGGTTCCCACGCCCTCCCCGGCCGCCCTTGCAAACCATTAATTCCTGGTCGGGTAGAACCAGATCACCCAGAAGTTCCCTACTATCAGCATCATACACAATTGTGCCGGGGGGAACAGAAATTATTAAATCATCCGCCGACTTTCCGGTTTGGTTATTTACAGCACCTTTCTCACCTTCACGGGCAAAAAATCTGGTTTGCTGCCGAAAATCCATCAGCGTATTGAGAGTCGGAACCACACGCAGGATCACATTTCCACCGCGTCCGCCGTCCCCCCCATCGGGGCCGCCGCGGGCTACAAATTTCTCCCGGTGGAAATGGATCATTCCATCTCCACCTTTGCCCGACTTCACATAAATTGTTGCTTCATCTATAAACATATTCCCGCTTTCCAATTCCCAGTTTAGAGATAGAAGGGATCAGGAATAATCCTGACCCTGTCTCTTTTACTATTAAAATCCCGTTTCCAGCGATCTTACCCAACTGTGCTACATGACATCCGGCGTAGAAATCCCCATGATGGACAACATATTCGTAATCGCCTGCCGCGCGGCTGCCACCAGACGGAGACGCGCACTGCGAACGGGTTCTTCCGCCTGCAATACCGGGCATCGGTTATAAAAGTTATTGAAGGCCCGGGCCAATTCATAGGACTGATTGGCGATATACAGCAGTTTATACTCGGTTGCCGCGCGTTGAATTTCATCCGGAACGCGGGAAATCAAGTCAATTAATTCAATTTCTGCTTCGCTCAATTCATAATCTGGGCACAGTGAAGTTGGAATTTCACCATCCATTTTCCTCAAAATGCTGTTGGCCCGAACCGCTGCATATTGAATATAAGGTGCAGCCTGTCCATTGAAATCCAGAGCCGCATCCCAATCAAACGTCACGATCTTGGTGTTATCCCTTGAAAGCATGGAATACTTGATCGCACCAAGCGCGACGGCAGAAGCGATTTCCTGTTGAACAGCCAGGGTCAGATCCTGGTTTTTTATTTTTACAATCTCAAGAGCACGGTTTGTTGCCTCATTAATCAAATCTTCAAGCAGTACCACCGTCCCATCACGAGAGGACATGGTGACATTCCCGGGGAGATTAACAATCTCGTAAGCCAGGTGGTAACAATCCTTGGCCCAGGCATACCCCATCAATTCAAGGGTTTTAAAGATTTGTTGGAGGTAAAGAGATTGCCGCACATCGATTACATAAATAGAACGGTCCAGCTTGTATTCCTCAAACTTGCGGATCGCCAGAGGAAGGTCCTTGGTGGAATACAGAGAAGTTCCATCCGACCTGAGAATCACCAGAACGCGATATTTTTCTTCAAAGCCAAGAATTTCATCCAGCGGAATAATCACTGCACCATCCGGACGTTCGTCGCGGGCAATTTTCCGTTTAATTAAATCGGTCACCAGCTCTATACCCGGCTCTTCCATTTCACTTTCGAAATAGAATTGATCAAACCGGACCCCCAGCAGAGCATACATTTGATTAAAACCCTCCAGAGACCATTGGCGGGTTTTCTCCCATAAAGCCACAACTTCAGGATCTCGATGATGCCATTTCCCGAACAATGCCCGGACTTCCGCTTCCACTTCAGGATCTTCTGAGAATCGCTGGTCCGCTTCGGAATAGAGATCCCCCATCCATCGCGTTACGTTTTCCGCGGGTTGTTCACCGTCATGGTATTTTTTATAGTTCCACAACCATTTAATAACGTGCAGTCCAATATCGCCGATGTAATTTGCGCGGACAACGTCAAAGCCGCCCGATTCAAGCAGGTTACAGATTGCATCGCCCAGAATGACATTTCGAAGATGTCCAACATGAAAAGCCTTATGGGTATTAGGCTGGGAGAACTCAACCATCACGCGTTCACCACGCAGAGCGCCCTTCCCAAACAGATCCCCTTTATCAAGAACACTATCAATGACTCTTTGGGCGTATTCAGCACTGGAAAAGTAGAGATTAAGGTAACCCTTTACAGATTCAACTTTTTCAAAACCATCGGGTTGGCCCAAATATTCTGCAATTCCGGCAGCAATTTCCTGAGCTCGCATCGGAACATTAATTTTCTTCTCTGACTGGCGCGCTTCCGTTGCGGCAAGCTGAAAAAACGATGTCGAAATTCCCCAATGCCCGCTGAAAGGGATCCACTTCCACTGCAAAGCAGGTATTGGAAGATGGTTTTCTTCACAAAAAGCCAATATTTTCTCTTCAATGACCTGTTGTTCAAGTTCGAACATGTGTATCCTCTATGAAAAAATTACGATGAATATATTTAATTTCAATCGACAAATAATTATATCTCAATTTACCTGATCTATTAAACAAACGCAAAAGCGGAAGCACGCGATATGCTCCCGCTCAGCAGTTTTAATTAATCAAATTTGGCTAAGCTGGCTTACAAAAACTTTATTTTCCCATCAATTCGAGGCGCTTCATCAAGCGGCTCTTTCGACGAGAAGCATTGTTTTTGTGAAGAACGCCCTTCTGAGCAGCTTTATCCAATGCGCTGACAGCATCACGAACAGCCATTTCGGCTGATTCTTGATCGCCTGTTTCAAGTGCCAACCGTGCCTTTTTTACAAACGATCGGGCACTGCCGCGATATACACGATTGCGAAGCCGTTGTTTTTCGTTCTGTTTATTTCGTTTTATTGCTGACTTAATGTTTGCCAAAGTACTTCCTCCAAAATATCTTTTACAATAACAATCTCAAATTTTACTTGAGAGCGTAATTTTTGTCCAGTCATTTATGTCATTTTCATTTCAGAACAAAAAATGGCCCTTCAAAAAGCTCCGCATCTGGAACAGGCTTTCCTTTTGAACTCCGGATTATTTATCCTGAAGTGCAGCCAATCCTGGCAATTCTATCCCTTCCAGCATCTCCAGGGAAGCGCCGCCGCCCGTTGAGATGTGCGTGATTTTATCTGCCAATCCGGATTGTTTAATCGCCGCAACCGATTCGCCGCCACCAATGATGCTGACCGCACCACTTTCAGCGACCGCATTCGCGATACCAAAAGTACCTTTTGCAAAGTTCGGGAATTCAAATACGCCCATCGGGCCGTTCCAAACAACTGTTCCGGCTTCGGCAATCACTTTAGAATAATTGCTGACCGTATCAGGCCCAATATCCAGAATTCGCCATCCATCGGGAATTGGCCCCATATTCATCACTTTAAATTCTGCACCTGCATCGAACGCATCCGCAATCACCACATCAACGGGCAAGCGTAATTTCTTTCCGCCCGTCTCAAGCAATGCTCTCGCGGTATCCAGGGCTTCTTCTTCCACGAGAGAATCGGCAACCGGGTATCCCTGCGCCTTGAAGAAAGTGTTGGCCATACCGCCGCCAATCAAAATTTGATCCGCTTTTGTCAGAAGATTGCGGATTACGCCAATCTTATCGCTGATTTTTGCCCCGCCCAGAATAGCCACAAAAGGCCGCTTGGGATCGGACACAGCCTGGCCCAAATATTTGATTTCTTTTTCCAGAAGGAAACCGGCAACGGCGGGTAAATAATCGGCTACCCCTACCGTTGAGGCATGCGCACGATGAGCGGTGCCAAAAGCGTCATTCACAAAAATATCGGCAAGAGAAGCCAATTGCTTCGCCATTTCAGGATCGTTCTTCTTTTCTTCCGGGTGGAAACGGGTATTTTCTAAAACCAATACCTCACCCGGCTTTAAATCCTGAGCCGCTTTTTCTGCGACCGGACCAATGCAGTCCGAGGCAAACTTTACGGATTGCGGGATCAGTTTATCAAGATATTCCGCAACCGGTTTCAAAGAATACTGCGTATCCGCTGCGGTCTTGGGACGACCAAGGTGAGAGCAAAGAATTACTGCGGCATTCTGATCCAACAAATATTTGATGGTGGGCAAAGCGGCCTGGATACGGGTATCATCACCGACTACGCCATCTTTCAATGGAACATTGAAATCGACACGAACAAGGACTTTTTTATTTTTCAAGTCCACATCTTTTACGGTTTTCTTGTCAAACATCATACCCTCTCAATTTCAAAACATAATGCGTAACCTTGGCTAATCGAAAGACTAGAAGATTACGCATTATGCGCTCATTTCAGTTTCTACAACAATTACAGAGCTTTAGCAATCTTGGCGGCCAGATCGCTGGTCCGGCAAGAATAACCCCATTCGTTGTCATACCAGGTCACTACTTTGACGAATGTACCGTCCATGACCATGGTTGATTGTCCATCAATAATAGAGGATCGGGCATCGCCTTTGAAGTCCATGGAAACCAACGGCTCGTCGGTGTAACCAAGAATTCCGGCTAAAGCGCCATCTGCTGCTTCTTTGAAAGCGGCACGCAGTTCTTCAGTGGTTACAGGTTTTTCGGTTTCGGCAACGAAGTCCACGATGGAGACGGTCGGTGTGGGAACGCGGAGTGCGTAACCATCAAATTTGCCCTTCAAATCAGGAATAACCAGAGCAACGGCTTTCGCAGCGCCGGTAGTTGTCGGGATAATATTCAAACCGGCAGCTCGGGCACGGCGCAAATCTTTGTGAGCCAGATCCAGGATCTTCTGATCGTTGGTGTAAGAGTGAATGGTTGTCATCAAACCGCGTTTGATCTTCCAATTGTCATTGACAACTTTCGCTGCAGGAGCCAGACAGTTAGTGGTGCAGGAAGCATTGGAAATCACATGGTGTTTGGCATTATCATATTGATCGTCATTCACGCCCAAAACAATGGTGATATCTTCATTCTTTGCAGGAGCGGAAATAATAACTTTCTTCGCGCCGCCTTCTACAATATGCGCTTCAGCGCCCGGCTTGCCATTCTGAGAAAGTTTGTCACGGAAAACACCGGTGCTTTCAATCACAATTTCGACGCCCAGTTCTTTCCAGGGAAGCTTTCCGGGGTCTTTTTCTGCCAGGACTTTGATTTTCTTGCCGTTGACCAAAAGACCTTCTTCATAAACTTCCACCGAACCAGGGAAAATTCCATAAGTGGAATCATATTTAAAAAGATGTGCATTTACTTCTTTGGGGAAAAGATCATTAATTGCCACAACTTCCAGCTCATCACCATGTCTTTCGATGATTGCTTTCAACACTTGTCGACCAATTCGACCAAAGCCATTAATTCCGACTTTAACCGCCATCTTATAACCTCCGTTTTCTTATTTTATTAACGTTTTAATTTTACCATGCAATTGACTAGGCAACATATAATAAATACTCAATGCAAATTAATTATACTCCGCAATGAGCATTTTCCTCTCCATATTATTAATGATTTTAATTGGGATTTATGTTGGGATAGGTCTCCCTGACCATCAATGGCCCCGTTCGTTCAAAATAAAGATCCATAATCACCTGGGCCAATTTGACAGAGTCATGCCGCCAGGGATTCGTGAGATCAATCAAATCAGCCGAATAAACAGAATATCTTTCCCCCAGATCCGGTTCAATCTGTACCCATTCCGGTCCATCCGAGGGCAAGTTACCATCAAACCGGTGATTGCAAATAACCAGGTCAATTAAGCGTCTTCCCATATGTTTTTCAATGGTGGACACATGATCGCCACAAAAATAGCCGTCTGTCTCCCCGGGCTGTGTGGCAACATTACAAACATAAAATTTTAACGCTCGGCTTGCTTTAAGCGCGTCGGCAATATCCGGCACCAGTAAATTCGGCAGAATACTTGTGTAGAGACTGCCGGGGCCAATCACAACCAGATCGGCAGATAAAATCGCTTGAATCACCGGAGGAAACGCCTTGGGGTTACTCGGTTCCAGCCATACACGTTCCACCTTGCCGGCAGCTTTGGGAATCTGGCTTTCACCCTTTACCTGAAATGGCTCTGTCCCCTTACTCGAGCGAATTTCGGCCACTAACTTCACATCATGCAAAGTGGCAGGCAGCACCCTTCCTTGAACAGCTAAAACCCGGCCGGTTTCCGCAACAGCTTCTTCAAAGCTTCCCGTCAGATCGGTCAACGCGGTAATCAAGAGATTTCCCAGGGTATGGCCGTTCAACCCGGTAGCCGTAGAAAAGCGGTATTGAAAGATCTGGGTAAGCAATGTTTCGTCATTGGAGAGGGCAGCCAGACAGTTGCGGATATCTCCGGGAGGTAAAACCCCCATATTCTTACGCAATTCTCCTGAGGACCCTCCATCGTCTGCCACGGTGACAATCGCTGTCAGGTTGCTGGTGTGGAGTTTCATACCTCGCAGCAAAGAAGCCAACCCTGTTCCCCCACCAATCACCACAATTCGAGGCCCCCTTTCCCGTTTACGATAGGCGGTTACCGCTTGCAGAATGTCTTTTCCGGGTGTTACAAACGGCTTCAGAAGAGCCCGGTTTAATCCCCAGCTTCCCCATAGAATTAAAAGCAATCCGAGCCCTCCAAAAACGATGGCCCGTATTGTACGATCCAGAAAGCGCAATGAAAGAGCGGAAATAATTGGGAGCCACCATGTTTCCGGGGCATTGCGGTATAAATCCAACAAAAGGACAGCAAAGCCAACGGCCACCAGTGTGGTACCCGCGAGAATAATCCCAATCCAACGCTTTACACCCAATCCAGGTGCAAGCCAACGAATATCCCACTGAAATGCTTTTTTTATACGGGAAAACAAAGGAACCTGTTTATCAGACTGCATATGTTCCATAATAGCAGTCTTTTGAATTAACGTCAACGTTTGCATTAACACGTGGATATTAGCCACATCTTCTGTCAAACGGTACGGGGAAATGAACAGGCTCTATCTGAATCACAAATTGATTACTGAAACTTAACAACACCAGTGAAAACTCAAACGGGTTTTTCTAGCTTAAAACCTCATCCTCTTACAAATTAAAACAGCTACAACAAGTTTTTGTTCTTCAGAGCAGATCTACCGTTCTACATACCGGCTTTCAGCCATCATAGGGAATTCTAAAGATTGGATAAATTCTTCAATCGGTTTTTTGATCAAATCACCGTTTTCATAACGGGTTCCAGGATCATAGAATAAAGAACATGCATCCCCATCTTCATAATAAATGGCATAAGTTTCAGTGCCACCACCATCCGGTGAATCAGATGCTTCAATCCTTTTAATCGTAGAACAATCCACCGTTTTCAGTTCATCAAATAAAGCTGTTAAAACCAGTGCCCCAACCGGGATGTTCCAACTTCCAACGTTAATATGATTGATTTCAACCGTCCCTTTACGGGTCAGAGTAACCTGTGTCCTGGTAATCGTCAGTGTTTCAGACCACTGCATCTCCGGCAAAACCGTTCCGGTATTCACCATATACACTACTTGATTAATCTCATTCATATTTACATCTTCCTTGGGCAATTGAATTATTCCGTTAGGAATTTGTGACGAGCAGGAACAAACCAACCAGCATAGCCATGCCACCAGGGCACATAGATTCTTTTTCATTTTATATTTCCAACCAATAAGCGGTCAAATATTCGTTTTCACGGACAAACAAGAACCTGCCGTCTGCCGTTACGGCCAAACTGATGGGAAACAGGAAGACACCTTCCTGCCAGTTACTGCCATCGTAACTCAAACCGCCAAAACGCCGGGTTAGAACACCCTGAGAATTCAGGATCGCAACAGCGCTGTTCGTTGGACTGCTGCTCATCAGCACATAGAAATTTCCTTCTCCATCAATATCCAGATCCGAGACAGAGCTGCCTCGCAGCGCCTCATACCCCAATCTATCGATCTGCTCACCATTGTCGGAGTCAATTTTTATGATAGCTTCTTCACTGACACTGAGCGTATACAAATAACCTTCTGTGTCAAACGCAAGGCCTTTATATCCAAATTCCCCCGTGGCTTCCAGAGGTATATCTCTGACCCATTGCGCAGTATCATACGTATAAACGCGTATTTGCGAAATCTGGTCATCTGTATTTAACAGGCAGATTTGATCATTAAGTGGATTAATCGCGATTGCTTTTGGGTTATTCCAGGAAAAATTTTCCCCTCCTGCTATAATCTGTACCCCTTCTCGGTCCAACAAAATAAACCAGTGATAAACGCTGTCCGTCACCGCAATATGCTGTTCCGCATCAATTGTTACATCACTCAGGTATGATTCGTCTGGAACCGAATAATTCTGCATGAAATTCCCTTCCACGTCAAAACGTTGCAGACCATTTTGACCATTTGCTAAAAAGACCATATTCATTGCGTTTGTTGCCATTCCGCCGGGATACCGTCCGTCCGGATCCGTTTGCGAGTCATGCGCAACAGGTACTCGCCAGAAAACGGGCAAATAATCATATAAATGTACGTGACCGACCAGTTCCACAGCATCCAGTTGAAAAACTTCAGCCATGCTGTCGAAAGAAATCAATATTGTGTCAACATCAAAATCAGCTTCAACCGGAAGTGTAACCAGGTCAATACACCCGCCATCAAATGATTTCTGACGGTCAACCGGTTGTCCTGATTCAAAAACCAATTTTCCCAAACCAGAAATAGAATTAAGTAACTCAACACGCCGTATGCCACCGGATTTCTCTCCCAGCAGCAAGTTAACTTCATGAGGTCGCAACGGGATATCATAATACAGAGCCAGAATGATCTCTCCCCCTGCTTCTGGCCAATCTGCAGGATATTCAGAATCACAGACAAAATCATTTTCAGGTGCACCTATTGCAATTCCTTCATAAAGCTCGGGGGTCAGCAAACTGCTAGTGGGCCACTGATGAATGATTTTTTGATCGGATTCAGTCTCGTTCATCTCCAACACCCCACTGCTTGATTCAAGCAGCACCACTGTGGGTTCAACAGGAATTGAGGTCGGCTCCGGCGCTATATTAGGTTCTTCGGTAGGAACTTCATCAATAATCACAGCCTGTTTAATAACAGGCTGTGTACCGCATGATGCCAATAATAAACAAAGCAAACATATTATCCTGCCGGCATTGTTCGGGGACGAAACGATTTTCTTTTCCATTTCAATCTTCTCTAGCGATTAATAACTTTCCCAAATTAATCAAAGCACGTATTTCATCGGCATTTTCCAGGTGAACCCCACGCAGTTCAATGCCTATTCCTTCAGTTGTCCGTTTGATAAATGGACGCACGCCCCTCCATGACATCAAAATTGATTCCAGAGAAGGGGTAAGCAGCCGTTCAACTTCCGCCGGCTCTTGCGCCCAGACCATAAAAACTTTGCGAAAAGCCTCGTTCCCGGACTGAACTTCTACTATCCCGTTCGCGTATGGCCCAAGTGCCATTTGTAGAACCTGGCGGACAAGCGCGTCACCCATTCCACCCAGCTCAACCCGCGATGTCCGCGGGCCAATCAGAATAGTACTGCCAGGATAATCTGCCCACCAGCTGGTCATCATGGCAATATTGCTGGATCCCGGACCGCTTTCTCTCCCATCGGATCGAGATAAGGCCTCAAAAATCCACCGGTCCGATTTCAACCTCACGCCCCATGCCAGAGGCTCACGAATCGTTTCAACATTCCACCCTTCAATAGCAGCCATCTGGGCAATCTCCAATTTTTTTGCGGACTGTTTTTTCCTGACAAGCCAGAATATGAACGCGGCTACCAGGATGAAAACCGCAAGAACAAGCAGATTGAGGGAGATATCATCCATACGTGCTTCTCCATTTATGAAAAAGAATCTATTAATTTCATTGTAGCAACATTTCCATTGCAGATTTCAAAATTCTTCCATCAAACTACAGAACCACCGGAAACAATGATTCCGACATAGCATAGCCAGACTCATTTGCCTGCTGGCATACTGCGAATTTCGCAGGGGCGACTGTTTACCAGTCGCCCCTGCCTTTTACATCTATGGCACAATTTGCAACAGCCCGCCGCCATCAAAATTGGATCCTCCGCCACCAACCCATACTGCGCCGTACGAATCGACATACAGAGCAGAAATATAATTCGTCAGCAAACCATCTTTTGTGGTTAACATCGTCCAGTTGGTAAAGTCATCCGAATAAAGCAATCCTTTATCGGTTCCGACCCAGATTTTTCCATCCGAAGCTGCCGCAAGGGTTGTCAGGCGAGCATCGCTGAAACCATCTTTGAGAAAATCAACCAGAGTCACCACCTGGTCACCATCATAGCGAGCCACACCGGTGAAAGTGCCAATAACCAGGGACCCATCTCCATCCAGTACCAGTGCACGGATATATTTATTCGGCAGCTGCGTTGAATCTTTACCAAAGACCACTTCCAATCCGCCATCTTCATATTTAGCAAGTCCCTGGTCAGTCCCTATCCATACCCGCCCCATAGCATCCGCGACCAACCCCTGGACATTATCGCCGGGCAGTCCTTCTGCGGTTGTCAGTTTCATCATCTGACTGCCATCCGGATTCAACACAATGATCCCCTTACCATCGTCACCAAACCAGGCCTGGCCCTGTTGATCGACTGTAACAGAATTGAAAGAATAAATATCCTGGAAAGCTGCCCAGTCCCCATTCTGATAACGGCTGGCGCTGCCGTTTATAATAGATACCCAGGCCGTGCTATCCTGTGCAAAAGCAATCCCGCTTGCCCATTTTCCTCCCATAGCAGGGGTGTCACTCTGGCTAAAGGTTTGCCACGCATCGGTTGGGTCAGCCGGGTTTAGCAATTGGATTCCCATATCCGTCCCAATCCACACTTCCCCATCCGGAGACACGGCGATGGAATCCACGAAATTGCTGATTAATTGATCTTCCGTTTTAAAGGCCCTGGTCGAGTTATTTTCATAGATATATACCCCTTTTGATGTACCAAAAACCGGTGCCTTTGTATCGGATAGCGCCAATGCAAGAATAGCCTGGCCATCCATCTCTTTATAATCCATATCACATGCACCCGTCGTGGGATTAAACTGGCAGAGCCGCCCTGCCCCTAACGGAGCTGTTGCCGCCCAGATTTTACCGTCGGCATCGACTTCAATCTCGTTAATACTGCTCAAATTAGCAGCACTATCCGCGCCGAATAAAGTCCATTTACCGCCCTTAAAGGACATGATTCCACTGGAAGCACCAACCCACAGTGTTCCATCGTTTGAAAAAGCCAGTGAATAAGCTGTTTCATCCGGCATTCCTTCCGCTTTACTATAAACGGTTACTTTATCATTAGAGATCTGAGCAATTCCTTTATACCCGCTGGCAATCCAGATATCTTTACCATTTACAGCAATGTCCGTTACCGAATTCCATAGAAGACCTTCATTCTTGGTGAACTGCTGAAAAGCACCACTTTCAAGGTCAAGGACTCCCAGACCGTTGTAGCCAATCAGCAAGCGGTTGTTAGCCTGGTCGCAATAGAGACGCTCAATTTTACTTGCATCCACGCGGCTCTCAGCCGGAGCTAGAGTTCTTTGCTCCCAAAGACCGCTGCTCGGATCATAAATACTGATCCCGCTCAATGTTCCCACCAGAATACGCGGTTCTGGAATTTCACAATATACAATGGCATTTGCACTGACGTGCCCCATACCATCCAGTGGTGTATAGTGCATAGCATAACCACTGTCCAGCCTCCAGGTAACCAATCCGCCCAAAGTAGCTGTGTAAATAACGCCATCATAAACCACAAGATCGCGTACCACATTCCCGTTGGTATAAGCATATTTACCGGACGCCAACCCACTGGCGGCGGGTTCGGAAGTCGGTTCAAAGAACTCAACGGAGGCGAGAATGGCATCAAAATACGCGGACATCCGCTCCCATTCTGATTGCGGAGCACCCAGCATCAACACAAACTGTTGGTGAGTATTCACCATCACCATCGCCACCCGACCTTGCATCGACTTGCCGTTGTTCTCCCCCTGAATATCCGCCACCAACCCTGACAAACCGGCCACCTGAACTGCTCGCGCCTCACCAACTATCATAGGCATATCTCTTTTCAACTCATCATATAATTGATCATTCGTTTTCTCTTTGTCATTATTCCACCCCATAAGCTGAATGATGGGCCCCGTATCCGGGTCAGCACCGGGTGCTATCATACTGGCCGTTCCACCGGAAATATGCAGCTCATAATCTGGAACCGGGCGGAAAACAAACCCGCCTTCTTCCACCCGTTGCGTTTCTCCCAATATGGAAAGATCCACATCTCCGGAATTCTGTGTGGTTGAATTTTGCGAAACAGATTCTCCGGTTGATACAACAGCAGAATTCTCATCCGGATTATTCTTTTCAGGTGTCTCTGTTTTTGAGCCGGTACCACAGGCAAAAGAGACAATGGCAAAAATCAGTGAAAGCAGCAGCAATTTATTTTTCTTCATTTTCCTTTCCTTCTTTCGTGGCTTCATAGTTCAATTCATTCTCATCATCCGACACTTCGGTTGTCCTTCGCAAAAAACGACACAGCACTTCAGGGTCATAAAAGGTAAGGGTCTTATGTGTATGCGGATCCTCAAGAGAGGCATGCCAGTTAGGGCCGCCCGAACTGGTCGTTTTCCACATTCGTAATAAAAAAGATTGGTAAAATATATTCATCGCATTGTTCTATATAAAACATCTTATTCACCCTCCGTCAAAAAATCGTCAGAGAAAGTACGCATTCACCAAAAAAGCGACCAGAGTGGCTTTCAATGTCCATATTGCGAATAAAATGCTTTGGAGACCTTCAAGTAGAATTGAACGGAGAAACTGTCTCTAATTTTGAGACAGATAAAGCGCGTGCTTTATTGGTTTATCTGGCGATAGAATCCGCCAGACCACTCCAACGCTCCCACATTGCGGGCATGTTATGGTCTGAGGAAGCAGAAGAGCGCGCCCTCCACAACTTACGCCAGACATTATCCAGTCTTCGAAAAACTCTGGGGGATAGCGCTAACACGCCCCGCTTCATACTCGCAGACCGGGATTCCATCCGGATTAACCCATCTGCCGACGTGTGGATCGATACCATAGCGTTCATACAATATTTATCCTGCGCCTACCGTCATTACCAGAGGCGTATTGGGCGTGGATCGTTTAATGTTCGCTATTTGCAAAAAGCACTCAAGGTATACCGGGGACAATTTTTACACTCATTTCAGTTAAGCAAATGTGCTTTATTCGAGGAATGGGTGTTGTTGCAGAGAGAAGATTACAATTTACAGGCCATCAGAGCTCTGACTTTGTTGGCCGAATATCACGAAAGGCGTGACGAATACCACCTTGCCATTCAATCAGCCATACGGGTCGTAGAAATCTCCCCCTGGGATGAAACCGCGCGTGCTCAAGTCATCCGCCTTTTAGGGATCAACCAGCAGTGGAGTGCTGCAAAAAGTCAATTTTTTGCGTTAAAAAAATATCTTTCTGAACAACTCTCCGTTTCTCCCGCCGCTGAAGTTATAACTCTGTATGAACAGATCTGCAAAGGTGCTGCCGGAAAAGCTGCTGTGTTGCCCGGTTTTCCACCAGAAAAATATAACCTTCCAGATACAGCATCCTCATTCATAGGTCGAGAAGCTGAACTGGATGAGGTTATGGAAAAAATTATCTCCCCCGATAACCGTCTGATAACCCTCATTGGGCCAGGTGGCATCGGAAAAACACGATTCGCGATCGAAATTGCATATCAATTGGTAGGCATTCTGGCGGATGGTGTCTTTTTCGTATCTCTGGTCACTGCCCAAAATCCAGAGCAAATCGTGCAGTTGATTGCCGAATCAATCGGTTTTATTTTTTCGGATCAATTCAATCCTCAAAAACAACTGATGGATCATTTGCGGGATAAACAACTCTTACTAGTTTTAGATAATTTTGAGCATTTACTGGCAAACTCCAGAAATACTCTTTTACTGGATAAAATCATAAACCAGGTTCCTCAAACAACTTTTCTGGTCACCTCCCGGGAGCAGCTAAATCTTCATCAGGAACGCATATTTGCTCTCCCCGGATTATCCTATCCTCAGGAAATCAAAGTTCCACTTGAAGAGATCACCTCTTACGATGCGTTGAATTTGTTTGTCCGGCAGGCCCTCCGCAAGCAGCAAAATTTCTTGCTGGATGAAACCAATCTGCACACAGTAATCCGGATTTGCCGTACTCTGGAAGGGTTACCATTGGGTGTTGAACTGGCAGCAGCCGCAATTTGTGAACAGGGCTACGAGGCAGTCGCCCGGAAAATCGAAAATGACCTGGATGCTTTGGCGACCAGCACAGCCAATATTCAACCGCGGCATCGCAGCTTGCATGCCGCTTTTGAAGTCTCATGGGAACTGCTTCCCCAACGGCAACAAATTATCCTGAGCCGGTTATCTGTTTTTCCGGATGGCTTTGACCACATCGCAGCAAAAGCAATCTCCGGAGCTTCAGCCGCAGAGCTTTCATCCCTGGCAGCAAAATCGCTGCTCCGTGTCGATAAATTTAATCGCTTCAGTTTTCATGAAGCAATCCGTCACTTCGTAAGTAAAAAGCCCATCTCAACCGAAAACTTTGTTGAGGTCCGTGAACGTCATGCGTTATTCTATGTTTCTTTCCTTGCCGGGAAAAACAACCTGTTGCAAAGTGATGGGCAGACGGCTGCATTGGCAGACATTCAATCCGAATATGGGAACGTACATCTTGCATGGAACTGGTTAATCGATCATCAACGCGCTGCTGAAATGATCTGTTGCATGGACAGCTTATATCAATTTTTCAACATTCAGAGCTATCTTGAAGAAGGAATACAATGGTTTCAACAAGCCCTTAAAAACATCGGAAATAAAATAGACAATTCACTTGTTTTGGGAATGCTTTTGTCTCGATTGGGTTCTCTGGCTTATCATGCCCGTAAAAAAGATCTTATGTTTCAATCATTGCTTCGCAGTCAGGAGCTTCTGAGAAAGGCAAATGCAGGTCAGGAACTCGCCTTCTGCTGGTTCCATTTGGGTTGGGCTTATCAACGGGAAAAAGACTTCATCACCGCACAACACTATGCCGAAAATAGTCTGGAATACTTCCAACATGCAGGAGATGTTCTGGGACAGTCTCAAGCATTAACTTTATTGGGATCCATTCAAAACAGACAGGGGAGTAACCCTGAAGCCAAAAATTTTTTCGACAAGGCTTTAATTCTTTGCCGCCGGTCGGGCAACCAGCGCCTGCTGATCACAATTCTGAATCGTTTGGGGGATCTGGCGTGTTATGCCGGAGAGTATCAAGCCGCGATTGAGCAATTCAGTGAATGCCTTGAAATCAGTGAGCGGCTAAATGATCGTTACAATCAAGCCATCTTGCTGAATAATATGGGAACCATTTATCATGTCTGGAAAGACTATCCTCAAGCACAGTCCTGTTACCAGAAAAGTTTGGTACTTTGCCGGGAAATCGGTGATCAGGACGGTATAGCTTTGGCATTAAATAACCTTGGTGAACTTTCCACGGTTCAGGGAGATTATCCCTCTGCAATAAAGTATTCTAAAGATGCGTTGCAAATCGCCGAACAGCTTCAAGAAGCCTGGACCATCATCGTTTGCCTGAACAGCCTGGGGGAAATTTATTGCGCAATGAACGATCTTGAAAAAAGCAAAAATTACTTTTTGAAAGCCCTCCGACAAGCTTTGATGGTTAATGCCATTGATTTGGTGGCGCGAGTCAGTGTGAACACCGCCAGAGTATTCCAATTGATGAGAGATTATTGTACTGCAACCTTATTACTTCAAGCCGCGCTTGCGCACTCTTCCACTGAGCATGATGCCAGGGAAAAAGCTGTGGACTGGCTGAAAGAGATGAACGCCAGCTCTGCCATTGAAAATAATGACCTGCTTCTGGTGAAAGATGTAAAAAGTGTTTTAAATTTTCTACCCAAATGAGAGCCTCCACAACCATCTGCCAGGTCGCCTTCTGACAAGATATATTTCCTGTAAGCTTCAATCTTATAATTCTATGGAAACACTGCACCTTTTGCGATAGGGTCGTTTTTCCCGTTCAAATGCTATAATCCTTATAGGAGAAAAAAGAACCATGCTACCTGATTTTCGTGTCCGCCAAAGAGATTATCTTCTTGAGTTGGCTCAAGCACTCACTCAAGAATTAGAACTGGAAAAATTACTGAATCGAGTATTGACGATATCGATTGAAATGTTGGCCGGACATGCCGGCCTGATCGCGCTCCGGTCGAGAAAAGGCGATTGGGTGGTTTCTGCTTCCTACGGGCTTCCCCCCGCTTTCCTACAATTATTAAAGCCCTATCTTTCGGAGATTCCAACCCATCCGGACCACCCGGAGGATTACGAACTGCCTGAGATCAACCGCCTGTTGAAACAATTGACTTTAACCACCAGTCTGGGATTGACAACTGGAGTTGGACTGCCTTTAGTCGCGCGCAGCATAGTGGTAGGAGTTATTTTCATCTTCCGAAACTATCCTGGAGTTTTTTCAAGAAATGACCGGACACTTCTGAGCAGTTTTGCCAATCAGGCTGCCATCGCAGTCCAAAACGCACAATTCTACAGTCAGATCCGGCAGGAAAAGCAGAGACTTGATGCGCTGCTCGATTCCGCTGCTGACGGCATTCTCATTCTTGGAACAGACCACCACATCGAAAGGTGTAATCCTGCACTGGCGCGAATGCTGGACATAAAAGCAGAAAATGCAATTGGAAAATCTCACGAAGAATTGATCCAATGGGCAAACGTTCCCAATGGGTTAACCCTCCAGCAGGCTGAAGCTGGTGGTTGGCCTTTAACACCTCATGCGCAGTTATATATCGAAGGGAATGTTAAACGCGCAGATGACCAGTCGCCTCTTCCAATTGGGATTACCTATGCCCCACTGCTTGCCCCTGAAGGGACTTTAATCAATATCATTGCAACCATGCGCGATATTACTCGCTTCCGCGAGGCTGAAGAAGTGAAGGATACCTTTATTTCAATTATCAGTCACGAGCTAAAAACCCCGGTCTCGTTGATTAAAGGATACGCCAGCACCCTCCGCAGAGAAGACGCTTCATGGGACCACGAAATTGTCAAAGACAGCCTTACCGTGATTGAAGAAGAAGCTGATCGTTTGGCTGCACTCATTGAAAACCTGCTGGATGCTTCACGACTTCAGGCCGGTGGACTCTCCCTTAAACGGTCCGATGTTCTGATCCCCAATATTGCTCACAGGCTTTCAAAACGGTTCGCCACTCAGAGTCCCAAGCACAGTTTCCCCGTTGATTTTCCGCCAGAATTTCCGGTAGTGCTGGCCGATGAAGTCCGGCTTGAGCAGCTTCTTTCAAACCTGATCACCAACGCGATCAAATACTCCCCGGAAGGCGAAATCCGAATTTCAGGACAAATCCGCCCTGACAATGTTGTCGTCTGCGTAAGTGATCAGGGCCCCGGGATCGCCCCGGATGACATTCCCCATATTTTTGACCGCTTTTATCGAGCGCCGGAAATGGCCCGCAGCACCAAAGGCGCCGGATTAGGCCTGTTCCTCGCAAAATCGATCGCGGAGGCACATGGAGGGAAAATATGGGTTGACACGGAGACTGGAAAAGGGGCCCGGATCTGTTTTTCTTTACCCCGCCAGTTTGACATCGAAATCTGACATATTTCTTATAGGATTACCTTGTCCGTAATGATTTCCACAAAGAATGTAAATGGTATAATCCCATCATCATTAACTCTCCAGAAAGCTGAAAATAACCTATGCCAAAGACCACAGTAACATGCCCAAGATGTCACCAACCCACTATTGCAGAAGTGGAACAACTGTTTGATATGAATGTCGATCCAACCGCGAAACAACGGTTATTAAGTGGGGCAACAAATGTTATGCTTTGCCCATCCTGCGGATATCAAGGGCCTATCAGCAAGCCCATTGTCTATCACGACCCGGAAAAAGAACTTTTACTCACTTATTTTCCCCCTAGTTCCGGACTCCAACGCAATGACCAGGAACGAATGATAGCGCCTTTTATGACGCAGATCACAAATAACCTCCCCCCCGAAAAACGTAAAGCCTATTTACTGCGTCCGCAGACAATGCTCACGATGGAATCTTTGTTGGAGAAGATCCTTGAAGCAGACGGGATCACTCGCGAAATGATTGAAGACCAACAAAAGAAACTGGCGCTTTTACAACGACTGCTCAGCCTCCCGGATGAAGCTTCATTAGATACCGTCATCGCCCAGGAAGAAGCCCTGATCGATGAAACTTTCTTCGGGATTCTCAGCAGAATTGCAGAAGCTGCCATTGCCCAGGGAGACCGAAAGACCGCGGAAAGTCTTGCCGTTCTCCAGCAAAAGCTGCTCACCACCACCCAATTTGGTAAAGAGCTCCAGGAGCAGGTAAAAGAATCTGAAGAGGCCGTCAAGTCTTTACAGGAAGCCAGTAAAGCGGGATTGACCAGAGAAAAATTACTGGATCTATTCATTGAAGCCCCTACAGAAATCAGACTATCGACACTCGTCAATATGACCCGATCCGGAATGGATTACCAATTCTTTGAAATTCTCAGCAAACGAATCGAAAATGCCTCCGGCGAGGAGAAAACATCGCTGGAAGAGCTTCGTACAAAGCTGTTAGAGATGACTCAAAAGATTGACGAAGCACTTAAAGAAGAAATGGACGTGGCAAAAGCGAATTTGGAAACTTTGCTCAAAGCTGCGGACATGGAAGCTGCTATCAGTCAAAACCCGCAGATTATCAATGAATTTTTCGTTGAGGCAGTTAAAACGGAACTCGAAAAAGCCCGTAGCGAAGGCAATCTTGAACGGTTGGGAAAATTACAAAGGGTTATGGATATTTTTCAACAGTTATCCAAACCTCCCGAAGAAATTGCCTTTGTGGAAGACTTGCTTCGCGGAGAAACGGTTGAAGCAAGACGAAAAATTCTGGAAGACAATACCGAAAAGGTTACTCCCGAGTTGCTGCAAATCCTGAATCAACTTATTTCTCAGGGCGAAACGGAAAATCAACCCGTCGAGCTTACGGGAAGAATAAAAGAGATTTATCAAGAAGCACTGCGCTTTTCAATGGAAAAGAACTTCACAAAATAAAATCTGCTGTATACCTTAGCGGGCGGCCCGAGGCCGCCCGCTATTTCATTCTTAATTTTCAATCTCTGGGGTTATCCAAACGTAAACCATGCCCCCGCACTGTAACGATGTAGTCGTGATTCGGGTCTACATCCGTCAGTCTTTCTCTTAACCTTCTCACCAAAGCATCCAAAGCCTGTTCGGTAACCCCCACAGCCTCGTCCGATCTCCAGATCGCTTCAATCAAATCCTCGCGTGAGACAACCTGAGCCTGCTGTTCAAATAATTTTTCCAGCAATCTGAACTGCGGCAGTGAAAGAGGCGGAAGAATTTCCACATTTGCAATCCATACCCGGCGTGAATGTGGTTCTAACTGCAAACGATGTTTTCTGGCAAAATCGGTCGTGGTAATAGGGATGTCATATTCCATCGGCATTGTCGCGTCTGAACTCAGGAAAACCATGCTTTGAACAAGCGCAATCTGGACTACATCCCCATCCTGAATATATTCAGGAACATCAATTCGAGTTCCATTCAAATAAGTCCCATTCTTGCTTGCCAGGTCTTCCAGCATCATCCCATTTTCACTTCGAGTCAACCTGGCGTGAAAACGCGAAACCTGACGATCAGGCACCACCACATCACAGGAAGAATCTCTGCCAATCAATATGGTATCCCTGATACCCCAGATTTCCCCATTCAAGGGCCCTGTTTGTCCAATCAATACCGGAAGATCAGAACTTTCCAAACTTTATTAACTCCTCTTTCTCACTTTCATGGTTTTATAACGTCTTCTAGCGGTATAATAATAACAAACTTTAATAAGTTTGTTAACGGATACTTTCATTGTTCCAAACGGTATAACGCCGAAAAATAATACCGTTCGGATCTGTGAATTTCAAGCCATCCAACAATAAGGAAACTGAGCCGTGCCAATTCCGCTCAAAGCGGGGGAAGTATTGCGCGACCGCTACCAAATCCGCCGTATCATTGGACAAGGTGGAATGGGGTCAATTTATCTGGCTGATGATTTGCGCCTCAAAGGTCGGCAATGCGCCCTGAAAGAAGTAGACCACGAGAGTTCTGCCATGCCGGAACTCCTCCAAGAAGTCCGCGAGCAATTTTTTCGCGAGGCTACTGTGTTGGCGCGTCTCGATCACCCCAATCTTCCAAAAGTCTCCGACTTCTTTTCCATCGAAAATCGGGATTACCTGGTAATGGATTATGTTCCGGGAAAAGATTTGCGTACCCTGATGATGGAAGCCCAACAAAAAGGGGTGTTTTTATCCGAAGCCGATGTCCTAAATTGGGCAGACCAGTTATCGGATGCTCTTTCCTATCTTCATCATCAGGAGACACCTATCCTCCATCGGGATATTAAACCCAGCAACATCAAACTCACGCCCAGCGGAATGGTCAAATTGGTTGATTTCGGGTTGGTGAAAATAATGGCCCCCGGTGAAGTTACCATCACAATCTTGCAAGGTCAGGGTACTGCTCTTTACACTCCTCTGGAACAGTATGGAGGGGATGGCGGACATACCGACAGCAGAAGCGATATCTTTTCATTGGGTGCAACACTTTATCATTTATTAACCAACACGCCCCCTGCCGATGCGCGGGAAAGATTCCTGGATCCTACAAGTTTGACACCTCCACGCCAAATCAATCCGGCAATCAGCCTTTACACTGAACGAGCAATTCTGTCAGCGATGAGGCTACACCCAGACGAAAGACCCGAGACCATTGATATTTTCCGAAAAACGTTCCTTGGCGAAAGGCTGCCATTAACCCGGCCTGTGTCTCACCGGATCACTTTTTGGGAAATCGCAAAATCAAATGTAGAAAGAGTGCTCTGGTCGTTTTCTATTGCGCTGACCGTCATCAGCTTCTTAGTTACAGTCTTCAACTGAGTTTCACAAAGGGCCGTCAGCTAGCTCCCCCTTTGCCCTTCTAAAAGCTGCCACCACACCCAGCCTATTCCCCAACCGGCAATAATCCCAAAAATAATCAGGAAAGCGGGCGCTCCTGTATCTGCTTTTTCCAAAAAACTCTCGCTGCCCGCTATCCTCGATGCCAGAAAAATATAAGAACTCATTCCGCCGATAACGGACAGAAGACCCCACCGCATCCCCCAGCGGATTGAGATCAAACGTTTACCAACAACAAAAATGCCTGCCGCGCTTCCCCAGATCACCAGAATCGACAACAGCCATTCCCAGGCATCCGGCTGATAATCTGCTTCTTGGACGTCAATAAAAGTAGGCATGATCGTAATCGTTGAGGTTTGGGTAGGAGTCGGAGTTTCGGTTTCAAATGGCGTTGGAATAATCGCCGTCACGACGGCCGAGACTCCTTGAGAAACATCCAGTTGAAGAATATCCGAAACAGTAGCGGGATCACTTACAGCCCGAATTTCTAATAAGCCCGAGCTCTGAATGGGATAAGTCGCCCTGGCAATGCCCCCCTTTGTCACGGTTTCAATCTGTTGAACATTCCCGCCTTCTCCACCAACCGAAAACAAGAACCGCACTACCGTACCATCCGGAACCGGATGGTGGTTATTGTCATAGATCACACCCGCAACCAAAGGAATGGTATCACCCACTGTGAACGCCAAAGGACTTTCTGTTGCCTGTATATCTTCCGAAGGATTTTCAGGAGATATAAAAGAGGATAACGATTGAACATCTATGCGCAGTGGGATCACCTGCGTTTCCAGAGGTTCCATTGCCCGGATCAAATCATAACCCACGCCTGGAACAGACACGGGCAAAGCACCGGCGGGGGTCAATTCTTGGAAAAGAATACGTGCGGCGACATCAATAAAGGACTGGCTCTTACTATAAAGCCCATAATATGCCGTCAGTTTGGAAATATCAGTTGCGTCAAGATAATAAGGCGCGTTGAACGCAAATGCGATAACCTTTTTGTTGTCGATCAAATCTCGGCGCTCAGAAAGGAAACGCCGTAGTGCCGAAGAATTTGGGCGATCCGTCTGGATATTCAACATTGAAAAGACAATCCAGTCTGCTTCTCGCAAATTTTCTTCTAGACTGGCTGCTTCATCCTCGGGTTCCATTAAACCATTCAATAACTTGTTTAAATCCTGAAATGAGTAAGAAGAGAGATTGTACTGAACCACTCTGCTGCCTGCCTGAGGACCGTATAAGCGAACGACTGCGTTTTCGAATGCGGTTGCGGATAGTTCCACCAACTCGGTACAGGTGCTGCATTGATGTCCGCCATAAGTATCCGTAATGAAAACAATTTTGTCTCTTGTTCCCGGCGGTTGTGGAAGCGCAACACTTAATTCCCCGGCAGAAGGGCTGATCAATGTAGCAGCATTTTGAGCCACCTCAAAGGAAACTTCTTGAGATATTCCAATGGATTCCAGGGCGTTTTCTTCGGGCAGCACCGCCGCAAGAGAGAAATCAGGGTACAGGTCAAACTTTAAAGTTAATATTCTCTCCACAGAGATATCCACCCGTTGGGCAAAGGCTGGATCTTCCTGGTATTTTTGCGTGAAGAACTCCAGAGTGTGCAAAATAGTGGTGTACGAGTCGGCATCTCCAGTAGATTGAAATTGATTAACATACAGTAAATCATTCCCGGCCAGGAACGCACTCAACGCAACTTGACGAGCATCAAAATATGGGGTAGTTGGCGTATAAAATTTCTGTAGCGCCACGCTGCCCAAATCATCCGAGACCATAATTCCACC
>JAHDQE010000117.1 GCA_018433975.1 Ornatilinea sp.
AGTCCAACTGGAGGTGGATCGTGACTAATCTGCCAAACGTTCTTTTCGAAGAAAAAGTCCGCACGGTCACCCGCACACCTGAACCCAGCCCGGAGTTTTCCGATGCATTGTGGCACCGCATACAGGAAAAACAACCCCAATCCAAAACTCGCGGCATCTGGTCCCGCCTCTCCATGCATCCGGTCAGGGTAGTTCTTGCTGTGTTCCTGCTCATTCTGGCTATTCTGTTTATTAGTTTTGGCCCGCAGCGGGTCTATGCAGCGGTTATGAAATTCCTGGGATTTAATGATCCTGGTTTGCAGTCCGTCCGGGATGCCGGATTGGCGAGTGAATTGAATTTCACCGCCCAGCCCACCATTCTGCCAAGTCCCACATCCGAAATTGCCCCCCCATCCGCCTCGATGCTTTCTCTCAGCCAGACTCTGGAGGGGGTCACCCTCACCCTGGATTGGACCTATGTCGACGAAAGCCGTCTGGCCCTGAGCTGGACAACCAGCCCTCTGCCAACGGACCTGACCTATGGCGTTCCCTCCATCACTTTTGCAGGGTTTACACCGCTGCAGATGAGGGGCGTGGCTCAGGGACTGCGCAGTGACAATAACCAGATGATGTATGTTTCTTACCAGGTGATTCAAGTCGATGCAGTCGGCGAAAAGATTGATTTTTCTGTGGATTTACCGCTGGTGCAGATAGGCGATGAAGCGCAAACTCCCCTGGCTAACTTCCATTTCGATCTGAAAGACATCCCGGTCTTTCGCGGCACAACCCTGAACCTTCAACAAACCTATGCGCACCGCTTTGATGGGGTTGAAGTACGCCTGGAATCCGTCCGGATGATGCCGTCCTTCACCGAGGTGGTCGCCTGCTATGATTTCCCCAACGAGGACGCACCCTTCTGGTATGTCCAGAATGCCACCGTCCAGATCGATGACGGGCCGGAGGAAAGTTACCGGGCTTATCAATATCTTAGTGAAATTACCGACGACCATTGTGTCAAACTGGGTTTTGCCGCCGGCAGCACAGCCGAAAGCAGCCGTCTGACCTTCCGCATCCATAAACTGGTCGTTCCGCTCACTATGCAGGACCAGGTCTCCAGTGAACGCATTGCTGCTGCCAATCAGGCTCTGGCAGCAAACGGGATTGAAATCGCCTCCGCCCCAGCCGATCAGAGCGAAGGCCCAGGCGGCTGGAAATTTGTGCGCCGTCCGGAAGGTGGTATGGATCCTGCCCAGGAACCCAGTCTGCTGGTTCTGCATGCCCTGGAAGAAAACAGGACCGGTCCCTGGGTGTTATATGTGGATCTGCTCGATCCCTCCGTCATCCCCGGTCTGCCAACGGTGGAACCTACCATCGTTCCCACAGTCGTTGGGTCCCAATCGGTCGAAGGCGTCACCGTGACGCTGGATTGGGTCTTTGTCGATGCACTACGGGCCGGAGTCGGCTACACCATCACCGGTCTCCCGGATGTGCCGGAAGCCAATGTCCTGCAAGGTTGGATCCGGATGATGGATTCGCAAGGGAACTGGATCGGCGGCACCGGCGTTGGTTCCAGCAATGTAGAACGGGTAGCGGACCAGCCCGGAGTACTGCAGGGTACCTGGAGCGTAGGGTTCGGGGAACCCCTCACCCAGGCCGAAGCACAATTCCACCTCGAGATCACCCTTGACGGCACTCATGAAAACGAGTGGATTGCCGCGTTCCCCATTCCGCCCGAGTCCACCCCCTATCCCGTCGGTGTTTACCCTCCCCGACTGCCTGACCGGCTCATCGGTACCTATCTGTTCGACTTCACTGCTCCGGTTTATCCGCTCAAAACAATTGAGAACATTCCTGCGGTCAGCGAAAACGGGCTTGAAATGCAAATTCTCAAGGCGGACATCACCGCATCCATGTCAAAAATTACTTTGTGCTATAACAAACCCAGCGGACGGGATTGGTGGGTATACGGCGCTGAACTCAAAAACGACAGTGAGGTGGCCACAAACAGCAGTGGCGCTCTGCTCTATGATACGGATTTTCAAATCCCTCTCAAAGGCAGAGATCCCCTGAACCTGCCACCTGAAATCAGCGAATTACCCAACGAGCGCTGTCTGGAACTGAATTTCCTGATCGGCCACGCGGATCAGGATGCCCCCCTGATCCTGACCATACCCCAAATCGAAATTTCTCCGCCGGAAGTGATCCCGGATGATGAGATACAAGCTGCCCAGGAGAAACTGCGCGCCCAGGGGATCGAGATGAATTACCAGACCTGGTCATCGGGCGGCGGAGGCGGCGGAGGCACCACTTTTACCACCCTGCCGGATGGAATGACCGAACTGGAGGCTTACGAAAAATATAAAGAAGCGCTGGGCTACGTCTATACGGGGCCCTGGGTCATTCCGATTGATCTGCAGCCTTGATTGCTTGCAGCACAAAAAGAATTTGTTTTACAAAGACCTCGTTCTGAAAATTAAACGAGGTCTTTGATTTTGCACGCCTGTTGTTAACACCCATCATACGGTCAGACCTGTAGTGAGTAAGACCCCATGACTGCCCCCGCTCCCGTCGGCAAAAAAGCAGGCAAAGAATCAAGTTCTCCTTTATAATTTACTCACCAATGAAACGATCAATCGCCCTTTTCTTGCTCCTCTTGACACTCACAATTTCTCTGGCCGGATGCGGCCCAACAAACGAGGCGGAGGCTTCAACATCCGATGGAGCCGTATCCACTTCTCTGGAAAACAAAGGCTCCGACACGATGGTAAACCTGGCCCTTTATTGGGCAGAGCGTTATCAAAACAGCCATCCCGATGTTCGGATATCTGTAACCGGAGGAGGAAGCGGTACAGGAATTACCGCATTGATCAGCAATACGGTGGATATCGCCAACGCTTCCCGGGCCATTAAAGATGAAGAGATGGAATTGGCCCACGAAAATGGGGTTGAGCCGGTGGAACAGGTGGTCGCACGGGACGCAATTGCCGTCATCGTCAATCCGCAAAATCCCATCCAGCAGCTGACCTTGCAGCAAGTTTCCGATCTATATACCCGTAAGATTACAAATTGGAAAGAGCTGGGTGGTGAAGACCGTCCGGTTGTTCTCTTGTCCCGGGAGACCAATTCAGGAACCCATGTATATTTTCTGGAATCCGTCATCCGCCTGGGCAGCAAAGAAGATAAAACGATCTTTTCCGCAGAGACGCTCCTGCTGCCTTCCTCCGAAGGGATCATCGCGGAGGTACGCGATAACCCAAACGCGATTGGTTATGATGGATTGGGATATATTACCCCTGAAGTTAAAGTCATTGCTCTGTCCGTGGAAGAGGGAGCAGAATATGTCATGCCGACCGTTGAAACGGTTAATGACAACCGCTATCCGGTAGCTCGTGATCTATACATGTACACCAACGGAGAACCGGAAGGTTTTATTAAAACGTACATCGAATGGATCCTGTCATCCGAAGGACAGGAAATTGTGGAAGAATTGGGATTCGTTCCGGTTAACCAGGAATAAGGAAACAAAAAGAATGGCAAAAAAGCTCAAAACCTCGGAAATGGTCATTACGCGCAGCATTCAATTCTCGGGGTTTTCATCGATCTTATTTGTCTTGATGATTTTGTACTTTTTGATATCAGAAGGGACGCCCGCTTTATTTGATGTCCCGCTCTCGGATTTGTTCAGCCAGCGCTGGTATCCAATTGAGGGCTATTTTGGCATCTTGCCTCTGATCCTGGGTTCATTGGTAGTAACCCTGGGTGCCACATTGGTCGCGGTTCCTCTGGGCGTGTTGACCGCCGTATACATCGCCGAGATCGCGCCGCACTGGGCGCGGGAAGTGCTGAAACCTCTGGTGGAACTGCTGGCGGGTTTGCCCAGTGTCGTGCTTGGCTTTTTGGGCATCCTGGTGATTTCTCCTTTCCTGCGGGATGTGTTCCATCTGCCAACCGGCCTGACTGCTTTAACCGGTTCCTTGCTGCTGGGAATGATCGCCGTTCCAACAATCGTTTCCATTTCCGAAGATGCATTAAATAATGTCCCTGAAACCTACCGCCACGGGTCATTGGCTCTGGGTGTCACACGCTGGCAAACAATCTGGGGAGTAACCGTTCCGGCTGCACGTTCGGGAATACTTACGGCGATCATGTTAGGGGTCGGACGCACTATTGGTGAAACCATGACGGTGATGATGGTCACCGGAAACGCGCCGGTTATGCCCACTTCTTTCAATGCACTGTTCATGCCCATCCGCACCATGACCGCAACCATCGCTTCCGAAATGGGAGAGGTTGCTTCAGGAAGCCCGCATTACCATGTGTTATTCTTTATTGGCATCGTGTTGTTTATCTTCACCCTGATTGTCAACATTATTGCGTCCAATATCAGCTTCAAACAAACCAAACGTTCTGAACGAATTCTTTCGTGAGTAAACCGTGGAAACCAAAAAACGTCTTCCCATTCTCAACCAAAAGGTGATCGAAAAGATCGGTTTTTCCGCTCTGGCCCTGATCACGTTGTTAACTGTAGCTCCCATTATTGCCATTGTTATCTACATCATCTATTTAGGCGCCCCGGCGATCAGCTGGGAATTTATTACTGCAATGCCCAAGGATGGCATGCGCGCAGGCGGCATCTTGCCGGCAATCATCGGCACGTTTTACCTCACGCTGGGGACCGCTATTTTTTCCGTCCCGCTGGGTGTAGCCGCAGCAATTTATCTTTCGGAATACGCTCCGGATAACCGGGCCACCCGTTATATCCGCCTGGCAATCATCAACCTGGCCGGCATTCCCTCCGTGGTCTATGGGCTTTTCGGTTTGGGTTTGTTTGTGATCTTCTTGAATTTTGGCACCAGCATCCTTTCCGCTTCGTTAACCCTGTCTATTATGACTCTGCCGGTACTCATCTCGACTACCGAAGAGGCCCTGCGGGCAGTACCACAGTCATTCCGGGTGGTAAGCGTCTCGCTGGGCGCGACCAAGTGGCAGACGATCCAGCGGCTGGTTCTTCCACAAGCATTACCGGGCATTCTTACGGGGGTCGTGTTGGGGCTGGAACGCGCCGCCGGAGAAACAGCTCCCATCCTGTTCACCGGTGCAGCCTTCTTCTTACCGCGGCTGCCAAATTCTCCGTTGGATGCCACCATGGCACTGCCTTATCACCTGTTTGTCATTTCAACACAGGTGCCGGGCATGCCGGTTCAGATTCAATATGGCACAGTGCTGGTATTAATGGCTTTTGTACTCGTTATGAATTTGATCGTGACCGTCATCCGTTCCCAGGCTCGAGCCCACAGGCAGTGGTAATTATGGATAAAGTCGTTATTGAAAATCTCAGTCTCAAATATTCTGATGGAACCGAATCGCTGTTCAATATCAATTTGCGGATTCAAGCCAACAAAATCACCGCACTGATTGGCCCTTCCGGCGGTGGAAAATCCACCTTTCTCCGGGTGCTCAACCGGCTGAATGATCTGGCAGACGTAGCAGAAGTTTCCGGACGGGTTCTGATTGATGACGTCAATATATTGGACCCGGAGTTGGATGTCATTGAGCTGCGCAGGAAAGTGGGCATCGTCTTTTCCCGTCCTTTACCCCTCCCACTTTCCATTTATCAGAATATCTCCTACGGATTAGAGGTCGCCGGAGAAAAACGCCGCTCCGTATTGGATGAAGCTGTGGAAAGAGCGCTCCATCTGGCCGAGCTGTGGGATGAAGTGCATGACCGTCTGAACGATCCGGCTGCCGCGCTTTCCGGCGGGCAGCAGCAGCGGTTGTGTCTGGCACGCACCCTGGCCTTAAAACCGGAGATCATCATGCTCGATGAACCTACCTCCGCCCTTGACCCGGTCTCCACCCTTAAAATTGAGACTTCCCTGCTGGAATTGAAAAAAGAATATACCATCATCATCGCCCCCCATAACACCCAGCAGGCCGGACGGGTCGCGGATATGCTGGCATTCTTCTTACAGGGAGAGTTGATTGAATACGGCCCGGTGGAAGAAATTTACACCCGTCCAAAAGACAGCCGCACCCAGGATTATATTACCGGCAAGTTTGGCTAGCCAGACAGCACTCAGATATTAAGTGGATATAAAAATACCTGCGCTGAGCAGGTATTTTTATATCGTTACGATTTAGTTTAGGCCAATCAGTTTACTTGCTTGCCAAAAAACTTTCCAGGTCTTCAACCAGTGCCTGGAGGTCTTCCTCGTGCTCGACCTCATCCTGAAGGATTTGAAGTGCCATATTATATGTCACATAATCTTTCCCGTTCACCAGATCCAACATCTTGGAGTAGACATCAATAGCACACTGCTCCCCTTTCACGTTCTGGTCCAGGATAGTCCGTACATATTCATCTTCCGGAGCATCGTAGCCGCAATTGGTATAATCGAACCATTTTTTAGGAGTAATCACTGGTGTACCACCCAATTGGATGATGCGATCCGCCACCATGGTAGCGTGAGTCATCTCATCTGTCGCGTGCTGAAGCAGTTCAGCAATCACCGCGTCCTTCATCGGGCCTTTCACGACCTTTGCACCCAGCCAGTATTGATAATGCGCCAGCCATTCATCTGCATACGCCCGGTTCAACACATCCACAATCTTTTCCAGATCCAAACCAACAATTGCTCGGCCTTTAGTTCCCATAAAAGTATCTCCTTTTAATTAGATTTTTTTGGTAGCTTGAACTTCCCTGTTGAAAACCTTTTCACAGAAAAGCCAATAGTATTCCACTTACTTGATTTTAGACGGATATGCCCAGAAAATCAAGTTCCATCCCTCAATTTTTTGCATTTTCTTAGAATTTCAACAAATTTGTTTGTTGTTTCCGGGTAACGGCAATACCCGCGACAATTCCCTTTAAGGGAAATATCGCCGGCACATTGAAGCAATAATCTAGCGGGGTTGATTCGAATAGCTTCCGGGATATTCTAACACACCGGCTGGTTACCGGTCATCCAACTCGGGCAAATCGAGCAGCCTTTCCAGATCGTCAAATAGTTTGCGCACCGCTTCGGGTACAATCTGGTGACGCACCGCCCGGCCGTCTTCATAGGAGCGAATTAATCCGGCTTCCCGCAGTATCCGGGCATGCACACTGACCGTCGGCCTCGACAGGCCCAACAGATCGGCCATCTCCGTGTTCATTAAATCAAACTGGCGGATCATCCGCAAAATCATCAGGCGGGTCGGGTCGGCGAGTGCTTTAGCACGGACAGAAACCTCCTCCACAAAACCTTTGAAGTTCTCATACAGAATACCCGGCTCGGAAAAAGAAACGACAACCTGATCCGGATAAAGCGTCCAGGTATCAGACAGGCCAAAAGGCTCTACCCAAAAAACGGCCTCCAGCGTTCCGGCGGCAACAGCGTTTTTCAATTCCGGATAACTTCGCAGAGGGTTCTGGGGAGGAAGCCAATCCAGTGCAGGGGGATCCTTCCGGGAACTGCGCGCGCCAAGCATTGCAATCGTTTGACTCCGGAGCGCTTCCAAATCGGGTATTTTCTTCTCCCGCCAGTTCCGGTATTGTTCATAATAAAACCGGTCCATCCACAACCAGAAAGCATCATGCCGTTCTTCCCCCTGCAGAAGGACGGCGATCCGTTCCGCCTCTGCTCTAACAACTCTCATTTGCGGGCTTTCCGGTGTCAGGTCAAAGCCCAGAGTCTGGTATTTCTCTGCATTCAGGTTCGTAATTCCGTTCACAAACTGCTCCCGGAGGGTATCCCCTTCAAACCGTAATCCACAAGGTTCACTCAATCGCCGCAGTTCCGCCACCGCATCTTCCAGCCGCAAAGCGCGCATGGCCAGGGTTGCCGTGCGGTAATCACTCTCCAGCAGCACACCGCAAAGCCGGGCAATGATTTCCATAATGGAAATCATTCTGTTCCCGCTCTCAATATATTGATAACCTTCCGCAATCCAATCTTTAGAACAGTCCTGGAGCATTGCAGCCACATCTTCTGTCAGCCCGTATATCCCAAAATATCCGTACACGGTCGTTATTGCCATATCCAGTTCCATGGCGATGGACTGCTCTACCCGCCACCCACCTCGTTCCGTCATATCCTGTTCCTTATCGTGATTATCCATAACGGATACCATCCCGGGATTCCAACCTTCACCTTTGTTTAATTTTATCCCACATTGGAAAGCGAATGAATCCCGGTTGGGTCCGGTATTTGCCCCACAGTTTGAAAGGTACGTGCCTTCTGTAAGATGAATAAACCCAGCATAAATAATAAGCCGGAAGAAACTCCCAGGAATACCGCCATCGTCATCAGGCCCGGGACCAGGACCGGGATCACCAGTACACTGATCAACTGACCGGCCACAGCCGTGGCCTCAAACAGTCCGACCAGACGGCCCAAAAGATCGCGGGGAGAAAGCGTCTGGAGGAGGGTGTTCATTTGGACCACCAGCAAACCATTTCCAACCCCTCCCAACAGCGAGCCTGCCAGCACCAGACCCCGTGCCACAGCGTTGTTGTCAATCCACACATCGCTGATCACCATAACCGCCGGAATCCCTGCCAGCATGAAGATTCCAATCACCAGTTCTTTCCAGGGATTGGCCGCTACGCGCCGGAACATCAACACCAGCGTGATGGCAAAAGTTCCGACCCCAATCATTCCAACCATCAGACCATAAAACTGCTCATTTCCCGCCAGAACATCACGAATGTACACAGAGGACAGCACATCCAGCCCCATAATCACCGTGATTCCCAAAAAAATAGAAATGAACAACCATTTCAAACTTGGAATGGTTCTAAAAGCTTTCCTCCAGGCAGGCTCACCCCTCCCGGCATCTTTCTCGGGATTGGGATCGTTTCCCTGTGCGGTACCGGCAATTGCCCGCGGTTGGAGAGCAGGCAGGCGGCTGAGGATCAGCGCCGAAATTCCAAAGGATGCTACATCCAAGAGAATGGCCTGGTGCGGCGTCAGAACCGTCAGCACAAAACCGGCCAGCATAGGAGCAATGATCTTCACCACCCCGCTGAGCTGCTGAAAAAACGCATTGGTCTGGGTCAGCTCATTTTCCTCCACCAGAGCAGGCAGTCCGGCCTGGCGCGCCGGGATCATCAACGACACAAAAACTGCCTGGATGGCCAGCATGCCGTAAATCAAGAAAATATTATCGGTGAAGATCAATCCAACCACCGACAGGCCTGCCGCGACTTCACTCAGAATCATCAAATTCTTCCGGTCAAATCGATCCGCCAGCCACCCCGCAGCCGGGCTGGCAACCAGCATCGGCAGCAAACCCGAGAGAAAGATCGCGCTGCTCTCTAAAACACCGCCAGTCCCCCGGAACACCAGCATCGCCAGCACAGCCATCATCGTGATCCAGTTCCCAATACCACTGATCAATGAGGATAGTCCCAGAATCAGGATTCTTGGATTGCACAATATACCACCAAACTTTGTTTCCATTCTTTTACCTCGTATACGTAGCTAATAACCTACGTTTATATATTAGTTATACACGTACGTTTTGTCAAGAGGTAATTTTCAGTTTTGCTTTTTTTACACCCATCCATTTCCAAACTACCCATTGACTTTGAAATTGTCCTCACAGAGAAAATATCGTCCCGAACGATCTCAAAATATGGGAATTTTGACCGGACTGATTCCACCCTGCCGGGAATCATCCAAATCTTGTGTGCCATCCACCGGTAAATCATTCCCAAAACCCATTTATCTGTTTCAGAGCCGCATTCTCCATCTCGTATCTTGACACCCCGCCCGGATCCGATATAATATGACCTCGTGGTCATATGACCGGCAGGTCACAAGGGAACATTATGCCAAAAGATACTTTTTTTAACCTTTCAGGCGAGAAACGCCAACATATCCTCAACATTCTTCTAGAGGAATTTGCAGAGAATGATTATAAAAATGTATCGGTTGCCAGGATCGTAAATCGGGCCGGGATAGCAAAAGGCTCCTTTTACCAGTATTTTGAAGACAAAAAAGACTGCTATCTGTACTTGCTGGGGTTGGCGATGCAGGAAAAAATGTCCTTCCTGCGCCAATCTCTCCCACCCGATACTACCCCAGGCGTCTTTCACACCCTTCGCTGGCTGCTGAAAGCGGGGGTCGGGTTTGAGTTCAGCAATCCGTGGTTATCCCAAATCAGCTACCGTGCTGTATTGGATGATGTTCCCTTACCCGAAGAAACCAAAGCACTGATCCGCTCGGGTAGTATGCAGTATTTCAACCAACTGGTCCAGAAAGGTATGAAAGAAGGCGATATCGCGCCGGATATAGACCCCGGTGTAGCCGCATTTGCTTTTAACGCGGTTTTTATGAATCTGGGGTCTTACATCATGGAGCGACTCAAAATTGCTCCCAGTTCTTTGCTGGAAAATGGTCAGGGTGCCCTGACCTCACCCAAAGCCCAGACCCTGATAGATGACGCCATCCGCGTACTGGAAAACGGGCTTGCGCCGCGCCCTAGAGCGGCCGAAGAATAGCAATTGGTTTCGATTGCTCGAAACATCTTGGAGCATAATACAATGATTAACGTTAATGAACTTTCTTATACTTACACCAACACAACCCGCCCCGCCGTCAATGGATTGAACTTCCATATTGAGCGCGGCGAGATTTTCGGTTTTCTGGGGCCCAGTGGTGCCGGAAAATCTACGACCCAAAAAGTTTTGATCGGGCTGCTGCGCGGCTTTCAGGGTCGGGTCACCGTCTTTGAACGTGACCTTTCCACCTGGGATTCTGCTTACTACGAACGCATCGGTGTCTCGTTTGAAGTACCCAATCACTATCTAAAGCTGACTGCTCTCGAAAACCTGACTTATTTCCGCTCGCTTTACGCCGGAGAAACCCTTGCTCCGCAAGAACTTTTAGAACTGGTCGGGCTGGAGAACGACGGCGCAATGCCGGTTTCGCAATATTCAAAGGGCATGAAGAACCGCCTGAATGTAGCCCGCGCTTTGATGCATAATCCGGAATTAATTTTTATGGACGAGCCAACCGCCGGCCTGGACCCGGTCAACGCCCGCCGCATCAAGGAGCTCATTAAAGCTCAAAAGAACGCCGGAAAAACCATTTTCCTCACCACTCACGACATGATCGTGGCAGACGAGCTTTGTGACCGGGTGGCTTTCATCGTAGACGGCCAGATCGCATTAATCGATGCCCCCCGCACGCTCAAATTACAGTATGGGGTGCCAAACGTACGCGTGGAATACCGCACCAACAGTCACAGGGAAACCCAAGAGTTTCCCCTGACCGGCCTGGGTGAAAATCCCGCTTTTCTGGAACTGTTGCAGAACGGTGTGGAAACCATCCACACTACAGAAGCTTCACTGGAGGATATCTTCATCCAGGTCACCGGAAGAGGGCTGTCATGAAGAGGCTGCTCAACACCATGCGCTGGGATATCCAGCTTCAGCTCCGCAACGGCTTCTATTATGCCTCGGCGTTTGTGGCAGTGATTATGACCATTCTATTCCGCCAGATCCCCAATATGAACTACGCCGCCTGGTGGCCCGCCATCCTGATGGAAAACCTGACCATCAATTCTTTTTACTTCATGAGCGGGCTGATCCTGCTAGAAAAAGGGGAAGGCACCCTGGAATATCAGGTGGTTACGCCGCTGCGCTCCTGGGAATATATGGCTTCCAAGGTCCTGACGCTGGGGCTGCTTTCCATTCTGGAAAGTGTCCTGGTCATTATTGCGGTATCCGGGCCTCACTTTTTCTGGCCGGCTCTGATTGCCGGGATCGTGTTCCTGGTGGTCATTTATGCGTTGTATGGGTTGATCGTGGTGGTACGGTACAACTCGATCAATGAATTTTTACTGCCTTCCGTGTTGTGGACCATGGCTTACTCCCTTCCGCTGCTGTATTTTTCTGATCTGTGGCCCAGTCCGATCCTGTTCCTGCATCCGATACAGGCCCCGATGATCCTGATGCAGGCCGCCTTTCAACCTGTACCAACCTGGCAGATCATTTATGGCGTGCTCTACAGTGCGCTTTGGGTCGGCATAGCTTATAGCTTCAGCCGGAAAGCTTTTTACAAGTTTGTATTCACCAAAGAAGAGAGGCGTTAATCATGAAGATGACGCAGGTATTCAAATCCCTTGGGCCAATTGATGCCAGAAACGTACGCCGCGACTCTCTGGTGAATTGGATGATTTTCATCCCGTTTCTCCTGGCCTTTTTCATTCGATGGGCACTTCCACCGCTGTCCCACGGCGTTTTGGCGCGCTACGGGTTGGATCTGACACCCTATTACCCGCTGATCATGAGTTTCTTTTTTATCTTATTAAATCCGATCCTCTTTGGAATGGTCATCGGGATGCTTTTATTGGATGAGCGCGACGACCATACGCTGACCGCCCTTCAGGTAACACCATTGTCTCTTAACAATTATCTGGCCTACCGTATTTCCGCCCCGATCCTTCTATCGGTGGTGATCACCATCGCCATATACCCCATTGCCAATCTGGGCGTGATGAATTTCAAGGCCCTGCTGGTCGCAGCCGCAGCCGCTTCCCCCATGGCTCCCATTTTCGCGCTTGCGCTGTCTTCTATCGCGCAGAATAAAGTCCAGGGATTCGCGCTGATGAAGGCTTCCGGAGCTTTTCTGATGCCGTCCCTGATCGCGTTTTTTATCCACTCCAAATGGGAGCTGGCTTTTGGTCTGTTTCCCACCTACTGGCCGGTAAAGGCATATTGGCTGGCCAGTGCCGGAGAACCCGGCGCAGGGCTGTATGTCCTGATCGGACTGGCCTACCAGGGCATTCTATTGTGGCTGCTGGTGCGGCATTTTAACAAGATTATGCACCGGTAACCGGTTAAAAGAAAAATTCCACAGCGCTCAAAAATGAGCGCTGCGGAATTTTTAAGTTATAATCCAAAAATAAGGGCGGTTTTGATAATCCCTCTATCTGGAGCATAAATCAGAAGGAATCTGAGAACAATGACCTTTCAAATCGCTGAACAACCGAACATCGCACTGTGCAGCAACCGCACACGGTTTGCAACCGCGCTCTGCCCTCCGAAAGAGACCGCCCAACTGCTGCCCTACAATCATTACACCGTACAGGTCAACGGCCGGACGGGGGTACTGGTAACCTACCCTGACCTGAAAGAAACCGAGTTGACACAACCGGTCGAGCTTCAGATCGTTTTTGAACACATTGCCGGACACCCCGCCGCCCCCCAAGAAGTTCAGTCCATCATCAATAACCTGACTTTTGATACGATTTCCTGATTTTAGGATAACTCAACCACACCTCATCTGCTGCCGGATAAGATCACGATTTTTTAAGTTTCCTCTCTTTGAGCAAGGTCCGGGTCAGCAAATTCAGGTTTGTCCCTAACGATGATCCGGCACTGAAAAACATCCCGCCCAGCCCAAACGCAACAACGCTGTTTCTGGCAAAAGCTGCCAGCACCTGGGTGATTGCCAGCGATAAGGCCCAGAACAGTATATAAGCGATTGAACGTTTTGCCACAATCCCCTCTTCTCGAATCATAAGCTTGGTGGTCAGCCCCCAGGCCAATCCAAACCCGCCACCCAGAACCAGGAAAAGCGGCTGCCACAGGCTCACCAGCGCGCTGTTCAAAAACAATAGATTTACCACCAGCATCAAAATTGAAAAGAACATTCCAACCAATGCTGTGCGCTTTTGAATGCGTTGCGTTTTTCGGATCTGCCGGATGAGCAGGATGAATCCCACTGCCGTTAAAGGGATACTGAGCAAACCGATCAATACTCCCACAATTTCCATATCGGTTTCCTCCCTCTAACTGTTTTCCGGCAAGCCAAAACGGAACAATAATTTAGAAAGCTCCACCCCATTGACGCCGGTAAAGTGGATGTAAAATTCACCTGACTCTGCTTTGGTAACCTCCAGCACAAGATTGGTGCCCGGCCCAACGATGAAAATCAAATGGATCGCTTCCCTCTGTTCCCTTATCCGGCTGATTCCACACGAGCCAAAAGAGAACATCGGAGAAACAGCCTCTGCCAACGCAATCACCCATTCTGAAAGCTGGCAGCGTCCATCTTCCAAAACATCCACATAGTCCCTCTGACTGAGCAGTTCCACAGCCGGCCCAATATCTTCCTCCTGAACATAAAAATCCACGTAAGGTATCAGGAATGGTACCAACGCCGAAAGCCAGGTAATATCTTCCCCAAGCCAGATCTCTGTCATCCGTGTCCACAATTCTTTGGTGCTGAAGGACAGATCAGGCCGGGTGATATTGTGAAGTTTTCCCCACAGATAACGGGTATAGACCATATCGAGCATGCCCAACAGCACCAGCGCGGTCTTTGCCTGGAAACTTTCCTGAAATTCAAAAGCCTCCAGCCGGGGACCAAGCATCAGGTGTGCCAGCATCGCTGCCGAAAGATCCTCCGGAGAGCGCCCAGGTGTAATGACATGCTCCTGTGTGTCTTCACGGTAAGCGTACTGTACCAATTTATCCCGCTCAAAACCGTCCGCCCCATAAAACTGGCTGAGGACCATATCACGTGGATTACCCAGTGTCACGGTGGCTACTGTCCTGGGTGCCAGCAGCGCTTTCAGCGCCTGACTGCCGGCCGCTGTCAAAAGCGGTTTACCGGTCTCTACCGAAAGCCAACCCTTCCCGGACAACATCATCACATCTTCATGAGTCACTCGCCCCGGTTTACCATCAATTTCCTCCTCCAATGGAGAATCAGGCGTTCTTTGAACAGGCACTAATTTTAACAGCGCTCCAATTTGCTCAGAGCGCAGGGTAATGGGTTGTATTCCTTCTGTCATGATGAAATTCCTCTCAACTCTTCGCTCAGGTCCAGAAATTCCGAGTATCGCTGGAAAGTCTGCTCCAGGCTTGATCCACTCATTGGGGTATTCGGATTACGCTTAAGCTGTTCCAGTTTCTGCATCCATTCCGGCATCGTCCTGCCGCTGCCGGCGTTGATCGTTTTCCAAACCCGCGGCACATGCTTCCCTTCGCGCTGCAAGATCGTCAACTTGTTCAGGGATGGATCGTTCAGGTTCAGGTGATCCAGCACCACCCGTTTGGCATCCGCCACAGCCTGTTCCGGCGCGCATGGGAAGTGCGGCACAGGCTCCATGGGGCCAAAACCGCGTATTGGAGCCACATCCGGATGCGCGTCAAACATCATTCCTCCATGTTCCAGGTTGACTGCCACCTTACCGCGATTGATCATATCCACCTTGGTCCAGTGTGTCAGCGGGCGCAAGCCATACCCCCCAACCGGTGGGTTGAATGGATTCTCACGGATACCACGGAACATATTAACCTCTGCTGTACCCACATCCACTCCAGCGTCCGTCACATTCCTGAGGAAACGCCGCACGAAGATCTCTTCCGCCTGCCGTGTCAGCATCGAGTCTGCCGTATTCTGCAGCCCTTCACCGGCACCTTCCAGGCCCATCACTGTCCCATCCAAATCCGTAAAACGTCCCAGAGCCTGCGGGCTCAAAGGTCTGGCGCCTGTACCGGTTACCGCTACACTTTTAATATAGTTGCTGACGGCTTTCTCGCCAATCGCGACCCCGGACATTTCCTCCATTGCTTTTTTCATCGCGTTCTTCACAATTTTGTCACGTGTCAGGTAAACAGCCTGCTGAACTCGGTTGGGGATCAGACCCTCTTCCACAGCGCGCTTGTAGCCGGGATTATTCATCAGCTTAACTGCGATATCATCCTGAGCGTTGAGCACAAATCGTTCTCCATCCCGCAACAGAGTATTGTTGGGAGCAATCTCCACCCCATTCCGGATCATGCGCCCCACATCATCCGCCAGATCCTGGCTCACTTCACCAATCGCACGCAGGCCATTTTCCATCCCCAAACGCACCACCGGCATTGGCCCCGGCTTATAAATCGGCTGGTTAACAAATACTCGCGGCCCGTTACCCCAACTCTGCCTGACCACCGGCAAATCCGGTTTTACCTCCGGTATTAAGTCCGGCCATCTCTGATAAATTTTTTCCATGATATGGGGGGTCGCTTTTTTCATGATGTATTGACCTCCCTTGGCGAATCCATAATTCGTGCCAACATTCCACCCGCCGGAGATCATCACTTCTTTGGCGGCAGCCCAACCGCTTTTCCCCGAAAGCAGCGCCCGTGAACGCGCGTCCAGTGCCGCGACGGTGGCCCGGGTTGGCATGAACACCAGCTCTGAAGCGCCAAAAGTGAGGATACCCGCGGCCACTTCAATCCCCGTCATTGTCCAGTTGTTCATGAACTCAACAGTCTTTTCCAGGCTGTCTGGACGCAGTGTTTTGTAAACATGTTTCCAGCGCTGCTGCAGGTCCGCCTTCTGGTCCATCACCAGATGCTGGTTAATCAGGTCTTCCAACCGGCGCAGTGTTTTCGCGTCCCATTTTCCATTCTGGTATGCATCGCCCTGCATATCATCCAACAGGTCTACCAGATATTCACTTTTTTCATACTTGTCAACCACTTTGAGCAGTTCATCCCTGAAACGCTTCCATTCCTGCTCGCAAGCTTTTTGGTACTTATCCTGGGCTTCCTGCTGCTTGGCACGCACAGCCCGTTCTTCAGCGTTGAGTTTATTTTGCACCTCATACCAGCGCCGGCGGTCAGCTTCCAGAGCGGCATCCTTTTTCTGCTGCGTCCTCTGTTCCGGGATTACATTCCCACGCGCTATAGCCCACTCCGCCCAAAGCCAACCCAGCAAAACCAGAACACTTCCCGCGCCCGCGGCTGCCTGCCCAAAGGGCGTCACAAACCCATCCATGGGCATCAAAACGTCCACATGGGTAGAGGCCACACGCACTGTCATTTGTTCTTCACTCAAAACCTGCACGATAACAGAATGTGACCCCGGCGGTGGGTTTGGCACATGCAGCGAATCGCTGCCCGAAATGACCATTTTCTCTTTGACTACATAGTCATCCAGAATCCAGTGAACACCGAAGGGCGTATTTTCCAGCTTTTTGACCGAAACAATTGTCAGCCCACAATCGATCCCCTCCTCTGGATATACATCCTGATCGCAACCCAATGAAATGGCAAAAGCGGCCGTCTCATCATCCTCGTAAATTTCCGCCTTCTCGGGTTTCTCCAAAATTCCTTCTTCCAAAGGTTCCGGCTCTTCCTCCACAGGCGCAAGCACGGGATCAGCACTTTCCGTAAAATCCAGAGCGTATTTTGTAAGCGTGCCTTCCAGATTTCGCGGGTCCTTCTCCAGTCCAATGCTCAACCCATAATCTCCCCAGCCATGTCCGGCCGAGAAATAAAACACCATGGTATCGTCAAAATTCGTGGTGGCAGCGAAATGGGCGATATTCTCCCGGATGACCACCGAGTCTTCGGCGGGAACATGAAAGTATTTACCGGTTTCAGGGTCCAGCTTAGTCTCCGCCGACACATAGTAATAATAAGTTATCGTTACATCACCGCAAAAGCGGTAATTATTCTTATAATCATTTGTTCCCATCATGCGCAGATATCCAGGCTCTGTAAGCGCATATTCCATATTTGCTTTGCCGGAGGTGATTTTCCCATCTACAGTCACATCATGAAACCCAATAAATTCCTCCATGTCCCGTTCCGGGTCATATGCCCACGGGCTCTCCCCTGTCCCGTGAAAATGAAAACTGCCGGTCACGTTCCCATTGGGGCCAGTCTCCGCTTCCAGAGCAAAAGAGCCCTCATCAATTTCCAAATTCGTAACGCGGGTCATCTCAAAGTAAGCTGAAAACATTGGATCCAGATTAGCAGCCGTGATTGAAGCGTTGCGTACGTTGAAATCTTTCATAACATCTTTAGATTCAACCTCGTAGAATTCCCCGGCCTGCGGTTTAAAAAATTGACCGCGCGCCGCGCTATCCGTCAACGCCACCGGTGAACCGGATGGCATAAGAAAAGACCCGGATAACAAAAACGATAGCATAACCTGGCAGATCACCGCAACCCGTGTCACGACTCTTTTTTTATATTTTTTCATCTCAACAACCTGGATAGTAAATAGATCATATATTATTCAAGATAATATAATCATCTCGACGCAACTACTTAATATTTCATACCACAAACATCAACTAGATTTTTAGATAAACAGGAAGGGGAAATCTCATCAGATTTCGCGGAGTTTTCAGCATACACCAATTTACTCCCCTTGCATCCGTGACTTCACGCCCAATTGTGTGTACTATACGACAACTCAATATCTTAATTTATATTATACAGATTTTTGATCAGGATAATAAATTTTTTGATCCGATATACACTAAATTTTCATTTCATAAAACGCTCTTTCTGAAATTAAAAAATGGAGTCAGGTAAAAAAACCTGACTCCATCCTGGTAACTTTAAAAAGTGACTGCTTGACAGACTTCTATATCAACCGCAGAAAATCAGAATGCAGCCTCAACCACAAATAAAATGCCATTCTGAGCGGGGTCGCGGACAAACAGACCTTCCTTACGATCCTCGTAATTTGTTCCGGCTTCTTCCAGCCGTGCGATCAGCCTGTTTTTTTCCTCAAGGTTCGCCAGAAGCACGGTAAAGTACCGCAATCCGACCGCATCCGCTGGAGGCGGCGGCGCACCCACTCCATTCCAAGTATTGACTCCCACATGGTGGTGATACCCGCCCGCAGAAAAGAAAGAAGCGCTGCCCTGAATCGACGCCATTAATTGGAAACCAATCTGGTTCCGATAAAAGTCCTCCGATTCCGGAATGCTGGCGACATGCAGGTGCATGTGCCCCAGGACCGTGCCGTGCGGCAGGCCCGTCCACTGGAGCGGCCCGTCCTTCCGCTCATTGAGCAAATCGCGATAATCAAGCGGTAAAGTAGCCATCCGTACGGTCCCGTTTTCATACTGCCACTCCGAAGATGGCCGGTCTCTGTAAATTTCGATGCCATTCCCGTGAGGGTCGGACAGATAGATTGCTTCACTCACCAGATGATCCGCCATGCCTTCAATAGGCGTTTCCGTCTGAATCAGGTTCCAGAGAACATCTGCCAACGCTTTTCGGGAAGGCACCAGAATTGCAAAATGGTACAGCCCCGACCGCCGCGGAACATGAACTGCCCCTGCTCGCTCGGTCAACACCAGCAGATCCTCCCCTTCTCCTGTACCCAGGGCTGCTGTGCTACCCTCCCGCCAGTGCACTTGAAAACCCAAAGATTTCCGGTAATAGGCCACAGATTCATCCAGATCCGGCACGGTCAGATGTACACTTCCTAACCGTGTATCCGCATGCAGGATAGAACTACTCTGATTGATTCTCTCCATCATTTCACCTCTAATAATTTTATATTTAAGATCGTTTTTATCGTTTTAGTTTGCAAAAAATTTTTCTTCACTGGGCATTTCGCTCCACAACTGCCGGTGTTATTCTTTCAAGCACGCTCCTGTTGGCCCAACTTGCGGCACAACCGCCCAAACGTTTCCTGCTCTTCAACCGTTAAAACGCCCATTTCTCTGACCACATCCGCTGCCAATTGGGGCAGGAGTTTGCGGATCCGCTCTTTACCGGTTTCGGTGAGCGATACGATCACAACCCGGCGGTCTTCCGTGTCCCGTTCCCGGCTTACCAGACCGTTTTTCACCAGATTATTCACAATAAAGGTCATATTTCCGCCGCTTTTAAGCAGCTTCTCGCTGAGCATTCCCGGTGTCAGGGGGCCCAGGTGGTAAAGGGTTTCCAGCACACCAAATTGGCGCGGGGTCAAATCACCAAGAAGATCGCGTTGAAACAGGCGCGCATTGACAGAATTCGACGCCCGATTGAGCTTGATCAATGTTGTCAGTGCTTGAATCTCTTCACTCGTTCCCTGATAATGTGATGGCACCGCTGCCTCCTTACACAAATTATTTTTAGCTAAAATATTTTGATATCAAAATATTATCATTGAAGGACGCAATCGGAAACCCGTTGTAAAAGGTTCCACTCACCCTCTTTTCATTCACTCTCAAAATATCGAACCGGCAGGCACCTCAAAGTTATCCGGATCTTTAGCGCTGTGTCAGGCTCTGGCCCGACAGAAGAAATTGGGTATTGACAAAACAGCCATATTTCTATATCATCTAGTTACTTACAATACTACTGAAAGTATTTACCCTTTATCCTCCACAGGAGTCCCATCACTCTATGAAAAGTGAAACAAACCAGTTGATTCGCGTCCTGAATCGTTCCGCCGTGTTTGACCTGATCCGGGACGAAGGCCCCATTTCAAGATCCGAGGTCTCCCGGCGTTTAAAAATGAGTCTGCCAACCGTTATGAGAATTATTGAAGAGTTAACTGAGCAAAATCTTATCCAGTTAAATGGTGAAATGAAATCCAGTGGCGGACGGCCAAGCCCCCTCCTGGAATTCAACCCGACAAGCCATGCCGTCATCGGGATTGATCTGGGCGGCACCAAAATGTTTGGCACCGTGGCCGATCTGGCGGGTAACGTGCAGGAAGAATTCTATGTACCCTGGGAAGAAGGGAATTCAGAAAATACACTCCACAGTCTGTTCACCCTGATTGATCAATTAATCGCCGCGCCACGAGAAGAAGGACAGGATATCTGTGGGATTGGCGTGGGCGTTCCGGGAGTAACTTATGCGGATAAGGGAATCGTCCAGTGGACCCCCAGCCTGGGTTGGCGAGATTTTCCTTTAAAGCAGCTTCTGGTGGAAAGATACAGGCTGCCCGTCATGATCGAGAATGACGTAAACCTGGCCGCCATGGGAGAATATGCTTTTGGTGCCGGTAAAGGCTCCGCCAGTCTGGTATGCATTGCAATCGGAACCGGCATCGGCGCCGGGATTGTAATTGACCGCAAAATCTATCACGGGATTCACTCCTCCGCCGGTGAAATTGGATACCTGCTGCCCGGCACACAGTTCCTCGGAAAAAATTACGAAACCTTTGGCGCTGTGGAAATGCTGGCCTCAGGCACCGGCATCGGCAAACGCGGAAAGGAAGCCTTTGCCGCCAGCAATCCCACTCACACTCAACCAACCGAAGAAATCACTTCAAAGACCGTGTTCCAGGCAGCCCGTCAGGGCGAAGAATGGGCTGTTAAAGTTGTCTCAGAAACCATTGATTATCTCGCTATGATTATTGCCTCCGTAAGCTGCGTATTGGACCCTGAAATCATTGTGTTGGGAGGCGGTGTTGCGCGGGAAGGCGATATCTTGATAAATCCCATCAAACAACGCTTGCAGGGCGTTATCCCGATTGTCCCTGAAATTGTGCAGTCAGAGCTTGGATACCGCGCCGCCGTCATGGGCGCAATTGCGCAAATTCTGGATTTAACAGCAGATTACCAGGCCATCACAAAAAGTTTTTAAATGGAGGAAAAATGATCAGGTTAAAAGCGGCCATTGCTGGTCTTGGATTCATGGGAGGAACTCATTTAGAAGCGCTGCGCCGGTTGGGGATCGAAGTGACCGGCGTTCTGGGCATCTCGGAAGATGAAGCCAGAGCATTTTGTAAACGCACAGGGGTAAAAAGAATTTACCAATCTTTTGAGGAAATCGCGGCGGACCCCGAAGTGGATGTGGTCCACATCTGCACCCCCAACCACTTACATCACCCTTTCGCCATGCAAGCCATGCAGTCCGGAAAACATGTGATTTGTGAAAAACCGCTCGCGCTGACAGTCAACGAAGCACGCGAGCTGAAAGAGCTTTGCGAAGAGAAAAATCTGATCGGTGCCGTAAACTACAGCGTCCGCTTTTACCCATTGTGCCGGGAGGCACACGACCGGGTCCGGAGCGGTGAGCTGGGCAATATCCGGTTAATCCACGGACAGTATTTGCAGGATTGGTTGTTCCTTCCTACAGATTGGAACTGGCGGCTGGAAGCCGGTCTGGGCGGCGAGTTGCGGGCCGTCTCGGATATTGGCACACATTGGATGGACATGGTCACCTGGATCACAGGCCAGGAAATCACCGAAGTGATGGCCGATCTGCAAACCCTCATCCCGGTGCGCTACAAACCCAAACAAGAGGTAGAAACTTTCGCCAGTAAGATCACCCATTCAGAGGATGTGGAACCCGTAGAAGTTAACACCGAAGATTACGGGGGTATTTTATTCCGTTTCAGCGGCGGCGCGAGAGGGAATTTGATGGTTTCACAGGTCAGCGCGGGACGCAAGAACCGTTTCTGGTGGGAGTTAAACGGCAGTAAATCCTCACTGGCCTGGGATCAGGAAACCCCCAACCGCCTGTGGCTGGGAAGCCGGGAGGTTCCCAACCAGGATATGATCAAAGATCCTGCGCTGATGGGAAGCGGAGCCCGTTCTGTGACCGGTTATCCGGGAGGACACGCCGAAGGCTATCCCGACACTTTTGTGCAGGCCTTCAAAACCATTTACCAATACATTGAAACCGGCAATTACGAAGCAGAAAGACTCTTTGCCACCTTTGATGAAGGTTGGCGGGAGCTGGTTTTATGTGAAGCAATAAAACGTTCCGCACAAGAAGGGCGTTGGATCAAAGTGAAATATTAATTCATTAACAAGGAGAACAGAACAAAATGGAAAAACTCGCAATCCATGGCGGCGCGCCAGTAAAAAGTACCCCCTTCCCGACATGGCCGATCTACGATGAGGCGGAAGAAAATGCCTTGATGGAAGTACTTAAAAGCCGGCAGTGGTGGCGGACACCCGGCACCCGCACCCTGCAATTTGAGCAGAATTTTGCAAAATATCATCAGGCCAAACACGGTATCGCAGTAACCAACGGCACCGCTGCTCTGGAAGTTGTAATGGCCGCATTGGGCATTGGTCTGGGAGACGAGGTCATTATCCCCGATTTCACTTTTGTCGCCACCGCAAGCGCCGTCCTCTTTACAGGTGCCATGCCCGCCCTGGTGGACGTCTTACCCGATACCTACTGCATCGACCCCGACAAAGTAGAAGCAGCTATTAATGAACGCACCAAAGCCATCATTGCAGTTCATGTTGCCGGCCATCCCGCGGATATGGACCGCTTGCGCGAAATCGCCAAAGAGCACAATCTTTATCTGGTAGAAGACTCTTCCCATGCCCACGGCGCCGAATGGAAAGGACAAAAAGTGGGCGCTCTTGGAGATGTTGGCACATTCAGCTTCCAGCAGAGCAAACTGATGACGGCCGGCGAAGGCGGCATGATTGTCACCAACAACGATGAAGTAGAAAAGTTTGTCCGCTCTGTCCACGACTGCGGCAGAATGCCCGGAGAATGGTTCTATGCGCATTTTATCTATGGTTCCAATTACCGGTTAAGTGAATGGCAGGGCGCAGTATTAGACCAGCAGTTGCTCCGTCTGAAGGACCAGACCGCTGTACGGACAAAAAACGCAGCCTATCTGAACGAAAAATTGAGCCAGATTGAAGGCATTACCCCCCAAAAGCTCGACTCCCGGGTAACCTGCCACCCGCAGTACTGCTACATCTTCCATTATGATTCCGGGGCATTCGCCGGAGCTTCCACAGAAAGTTTCATCAAAGCCATCAACGCCGAAGGCATCCCCAACCAGGCCAGCTATCCCCCGGTTCACGCACTGGATGTATTCACCAGTGGTGAATACAAGAAGCGCCTGCTCCCCGACCATGTTGAAGAGGCTGAAGCCTATATCCACGCGGAATACCCGAATTCCGACCGCGGATATCTCGAAACCGTCTGGCTGCCCCAACCCGTATTATTAGGCACCCAGGAAGATATGGATAAGATCGTTGAAGCCGTCAAGAAGATCCAGCGCAATGCGGCTTCTTTGAAAGACAATTAACTGTGCATAAAGCGGTGCAGAGGCACGGCTATGCTCCTGCACCGCTTACTCAAACACATCATACGAGAAAATAAAATGACCACCGACAGAGGAAAACGAGTCGATCCATTTTTAGAAGTATTCAACTGGCAGGGTGTTGGATACCAGCCTTTTGTTTTTGAGGAACACTGGCAGGTAGCCATCCTGAATTGGGAACCCATCTTTGACCTCGAGAACGCGAAAGAGGTTGAAGCCCATCGCGGAACGGACGAGGTTTTTGTATTGACCCGTGGTTCTGCACTACTTTTTGTTGGCAAAGAAAATGGCCTGCGGTGCGAAGAAATGCAGCCCGGCGCTATTTACAATGTAACCCGGGGGACTTTTCACAACTTGCTTGCCACCCGGGATGCATCCTGGATCATTGTTGAAACCCGCGATACGGATTTAAACGACACCACAACCAGACCATTGACCCCCCAGGAGATCGAACAGCTCCGCAAAAACGCTCCGGATTGGGCACTTCAATAAAAGCCGGTGCATGGAGAGAAGAAGATGATTAAACCTAAAATTGGCCTGTATGCAGTTTATGAAACGCCGGAAGAAGGCTGGCAAAATTGGCAAGAACAGCTAGCTCAGGTGGAATCCCGCTTAAACGAGGCGGGAGCTCAGGTAATCACCGCACCGGAAGCAGTATATGATGATGCCTCCTGTGCCAGAGTAGGTGAATGGTTCCGGCAGCAGGAAATCGATGTACTGCATGTTCTTGTAGCTTGCTGGTCATTTGACCATTACTCCATCCGCATTCAACAGGCCGTCCAGACCCCCATCATCATTCGCAGCATTCCGGGAATCCGCACCGGGTCCATCGTCGGTGGACAGCAGTTAAACTGCATCCTGACGGATATTGAAGTTGAACATCAATATTTCTACGGCAAGTTAGAAAACGAAACCGTTATCCATCAAGCAGTCGTTTACGCTACTGCCTGTGCGATGCGGAAACGGTTGAAAGGCGCGAGAATTGGCGTTGTAGGCCGCAGAACAGAGGGCATGACCCCTACAGCCGTGGACGAAGTCGAGATGCTGCGCCTCTTTGGCGTTCAACTGGTTCACTTTGATTTCGATGAACTGCTGGCAATGGCCAACAAAGTACCGGACCAGGTCGCAGAAAAAGTCTGGCAGGATATCAGTGCAAAGGCTAGCGAGGTCACCAGTAATCCGCGGCACGGGCTGGCGACCATGAAAAATTATCTGGCAACCAGGCAGTTGATTGAGGAGCGCCACTTCCAGGCGGTCACCATTGGCTCTTACCCCCGGTGCCAGGGCACAATGTGTTTACCCATTGCGTTGTTAAACGATGAGGGTCTCCCGGCAGGCTGCGAGGGAGATATCAATTCTACCCTCAGCATGTTATTGTTGAGCTACCTGAGTAACGCGCCTATTCATTTTGGGGAAATGCTGGAACTTAACCCGGCGGACAATACCATTGTGACTTCCCACTGCGGTGCGGGGGCCCCCTCTCTGGCAGACAGTGTGGGCTTCACGTTGTGCCCGGTGCGTCTGGCAAACGACGGCGTTTGCATTCGCTATCCGGCCCGTACCGGCCCCGTAACCTATGTTAACCTGGTTGGGCGCAAAGGCAATTACCGCCTATGCGCATTCGAAGGCAACGCCGTAACCACCGGTATGGTGTTTGAAGGCAATCCCCTGAAGTTTAAATTGAAGACGGACATCGGCACGATATTTCAGCAAACCGCTGAAAAAGGGTTCGGCCACCACTGGATGACCGCATACGGACATTTCGGTGAGGTCCTCCAATCCTTCTGTAAACTGATGGGAATATCCGGCCTGTTCCCCGACCAGGGATAACGTCCTCTTCCAAACATCTGCCACCGGCAAGAAAGGCCAACTATGCAAAGAATGACATCACGCGAACGGATGTTGAACATGATGTCCCACCGCCCCACAGACCACCTTCCTCTGTTTATGAGGTTCTGGGATGTGGATTTGTCCAGCGATGAAGATCATATTCCCTTTGAGTGGCGCGACCAAATAAAACGGGTTGAAAACACGCTCGCATTGGGGTTGGATGACACGCTGCTCCTCCAACCACCTTTGGGATACGTTGAAGAATACATCCCTGAGAAGCTTCCCGGACTCCGGACCGATGTTGAGCAGTGCTCTTCTCCGGAAGATGGCACCCCACAGCTCAAGAAAACCTATCACACCCCCGAAGGGCCCTTGCAGGTCACAATCAAGATGACCGAGGATTGGCCTTACGGTCAGGAAATCCCTTTATTCAACGACTACAATGTTCCCCGTTTCATCGAGCCGCTTATCAAGACAAAAGAAGATTTCCCCAGGCTGAAATATCTTCTCGCAGACCCGGACGCAGCAACCCTGCAAGCCTTTAAAGCAGATGCGGACCGGCTGCGGGGAGAGCGCGACCGGATGCAGGTAGCCCTCGAAGGCGGGTGGTGTGCGCTTGGAGATGCCGCCATCTGGCTGTGCGGAATGGAGCGGATTCTATATGCGCAATTGCTCGAGCCTGATTTTGTCGAAGGTCTGCTGGATGTCCTCTTTGAATGGGAAATGAAACGCATTGATCTTCTGCTGGAAGAGGATATAGACGTACTTGTTCACATGGCCTGGTACGAGGGATCCGATTTCTGGACACCGAAGGTCTACCGCAAAATGCTAAAACCCCGGTTGGCCGAAATGATCGGAAAAGCTCATAGCAAAGGCACAAAGTTTCGTTATCTGATCTCCAAAGGCTGGAAACCCGTCCGGCATGATCTGGTTGAAATTGGCGTGGATTGTTTGACCAACATTGACCCGGTTCAGGACAAAATCGATCTGCAGGAGATGAAAAACGATATTGGAAGCAAAATCAGTTTAATTGGAGGGGTCAATTCTTCCGTGATGCTTTCACAGTGGAGCGATGAACAGATCCGGAGTGCAGTGGAAAAGGCAATCGAAGTTCTATCACCTGGAGGAGGATTTGCTCTTTTCCCCGTCGATGCAATTTTCACCAACCAGCCGTGGGAGAAAGTTCAGGTCATTATCGACCACTGGAAACATCTTTGTCTTTAAAGAGAACCATATCAAGAGCCCGAATTGGCTCACAGGAGGTGATAAGGTCGATAAAACAAACTCATAAATTCAAAAGTACGAAAGTTCAAGTTAAGTAAATCTAAAGTGAATCAAGAAGGAGTGAGAAATGCGTAAGAACAAGTTGTTTGTTTTCCTTTCACTGATCGTCATGATCGCAATGCTGGCGGCATGCGCCCCGGCATCTCCCGCTGAACCAGCCGCCCCCGCCGAAGAAAGTGCCCCGGCAGCGGAAGAAGTAGCAGAAGAAGCCCCCGTGGAAGAGGCTTCGATGGAAGAAGCTCTGCCGGCGATTGTAGTCGCCATCTGGAGCAGTCCGGAACACGATAACCTCGTCAAAGCCGCGGCAGATTATACCCAACTGACCGGCAACGAAGTTATCATTGAAGAAATTGCCCGGGAAGCCTATTTCGACAAAATTAAAACCGTACTGGTTTCCGGCAGCAGCGATTACGATGCTTTTTATTCCCTGTTGGACGAAGTCCCTGCATACGTTGAAGCAGAGGGCCTCGCGGATTTCAACCAGTTCATGGATGACCCCAGCGTTGTCGCAGATTATTTCAGTCTGGAAGCTCTGGAACCCGGCGTCGATTTCTTCACAATTGGCGGCAAAGTTTATGGCTTCCCCTCCGAAGGCGACACCGCCTGGATGTGGTACCGCAAAGACCTTCTGGAAGAAGCCGGCATAGCCGTTCCGCAAACCTGGGATGAATACCTGGCAGCAGCCCAGGCATTGAACAACCCTCCGGAACTGTACGGTGCAGTGAATGGTTCAAAACCCGATGAAGCAGTCTGGGATTTCATGCATTATCACTTTGCTTTTGGCGGTGGAATTGTTGATGAAAATTACAACGTGATCGTCAACAATGAAGCAGGCGTCGCAGCCCTCACCTATTACTCCAACTTACTGAACGAATATGGTGTGGTTCCACCCGATGTGGTCACCTATGGCTATAACGAGATCCTCACAACCCTGCAGGAAGGCAAAGCAGCTTTGGGTGTGGAGTGGATGGCAGCCACAGCCGATCTGCAAAATTGTGAAGTCAGCCCCAAGGTCTGCCAAGACGGCGAACCCCTCTTGCAATACACTTTGATCCCCGGCGTTCTGGACGCGAACGGTGAAGTTGTCCGTGGTATGGGCGGCAGCCAGTGGGGTTGGTCCATCCCGGCCGAAGCACAAAACAAAGTTGCTGCATACAAGTTTATTGAGTGGCTGACCGGCAAAGATGGCGCCAAGATCTGGGCACTGAACGGTGGCATCCCCTCCAACACGCTGGCCCTTTCCGATCCGGAAGTCGTAGCGATGGTGCCCCAGTTCGAACTGCTTGCAGAAGCCATGCCGTACCGGCATATTTTCCCGGTCACAACCGTAACCTCTGACCTGGTTACAGTTTACAACGAAGCTGTGAACGGTGTTGTTTCAAATAATTCTGATCCAAAAGAAGCTCTGGATATCGCCGCAGAGAAGATGACCAAACTCCTCACGGACGCAGGTTACATCAAATAATCCAAGGGGACCGGCAGTGGGAACGTTTGTTCCCGCTGCCGGAATTCGCTATAATTTCAATTAATCTATATAAAAGATTCTGAACTTGTAAGAATCCTATTTTGTCGCTTTCTGATTTTTAAAATTACCCAAGAGGTATTTTGCCACTGTGAAATTACGAAAAATATTAAAAAGGATTGAACCCTTTCTCTATATCAGCCCGGCATTATTAATTCTTTTTCTGGTTCTGGTCTATCCATTGGGCTATTCCTTCTATCTGAGCTTTCAGGATTGGACTATTCGAACCTTCAAGAAAGGGATCAATTTTGTCGGCCTGCAAAATTTTATTGATCTGGTCAAAAACCCTGAATTTCTTCATTCTCTGGTTGTAACTTTTAAGTTCATGGCCTGCGCGATCACCTTAGAATTTATTCTGGGCATGGTTCTGGCACTCCTGATGAATGAGGACGTTAAGGGAAGGAGCCTTTTTCGGGCATTGATCCTGCTCCCCATGATGTGCACCAACGTCGTAGTGGGATTAACCTGGCGGCTGCTTTATAACCACCAATTCGGGATTTTAAACTACTTTCTGGTGTCATGGGGTTTTGAAGCGGTACCCTGGTTAAGCAAACCCGGTATGGCATTCGCCTCTCTGGTCATCACCGATGTATGGAATACTACCTCATTCGTCGCCTTGCTGCTGCTGGCCGGCTTACAATCTCTGCCGGTAGAACCTTATCAGGCGGCCAAAATCGACGGAGCCAGCTCCTGGCAGGCCTTTCGTTATTTGACTCTGCCGCTGCTGAAGCCGACCATCCTGGTAGCATTACTGTGGCGTATGATCGACACTTTCCGGATATTTGATGTCCCATACCTGCTGACAGCAGGCGGACCAGGAAGGGCCACTGAAACGGTCAGTATTTATATTTATCGATATGGCTTTCAAAATTTTAATCTGAGCTTCGCTTCCGCAGCCTCCTTCTTAATGATGATCATGATGTTGATCATGGCAGGCGGCCTGACAAAGATTTTTGGTTCAGAAAAATAAAGATCGGGGTTCAATGATGAGTTTTAGTAAAACAAAAACGATCCGCAAAATTATTGTGTATGTCGGCATCATCATCGCCGTCATCCTCTCCATATTTCCAATATTTTACTTGTTCCTGACTTCTTTCAAGCCGGCCGAGTTAACTTTCAGCATTCCCCCCGTTTGGATTTTCAAGCCGACATTACAGAATTATCAGGAAGTCATCCAGGGCGGCGACTTTACGAAGTACTTAATGAACAGCCTGATTGTGGGAGTCACCACGATCCTGATCTCAATGGTCTTCGGCGTTTTCGCAGCCTTTGGCTTTGCGCGCTTCAAATTCCGTGCTAATTTCATGATGCGTCTGGTCGCACTGATTCCCCAGATGCTCCCTCCCATCACCATCATCGTACCCATGTATGTCCTATTCACCAGCATGAAGATCGTCGACACACAGAGGGCATTGATCATTTCTTATCTGACCTTTTCTATGCCGTTGGCAATGTGGATGATGATCGGTTTCTTTGAAGATGTCCCCGTCGACCTCGAAGAATCTGCGATGATCGACGGGTGCACAAGGCTGCGGGCAATGCTCACTATCGAACTTCCCATTGCCTTGCCGGGCCTGGCGGCAACTGCGGTACTCTCTTTCATCTATTGCTGGAACGAATTCCTGTATGCGGTGATTCTGACCGGCCGGAACAGCCGCACCCTCCCCGTGATGATCACCAGTTTTATGACCAACAAAGCCATCCTGTGGGGCCGGATCGCTGCAGCAGGTTCTCTGGTCCTGATCCCGGTATTGATTTTTGCTCTTATTTCCCAGCGCTACCTGATCCGCGGTCTGGCATTTGGCAGTGTCAAAGGATAACCCCTAACATAAAAACTATAAAACAAAGCGAAACAAAAACTCGGCCTTTTAAGAGAAGCCGAGTTTTTGTTTGCATCAGGTTTTCCCCGCATTTTATATCATTTATTTATCCGCCTATCCCGCTTTTACAGGGGCGGAATGGTAACCTCCAGCACATACGAAACCGGCCCATCCGGCGAGGCGACCACCGTGATGAAATAATCCTGCGTCAGCGGCAGTTTGCCCTGCCAGTAAGTGGTTTCACTGTGATCGGTCACAAAAACGGAGCCATCTTCACCCCAGATGATCAACAGCGCCCCAGGGCCGGAAGTAATCCGCAGGTTGACCGTCATTTCCTGATCTTTAGCTGCTCTGAGGACATAACGGTCGCGCCCGAACGCTGCCAGGGAACCAGACTCTTGCGCAGAGATTGACCCTGCAGCAAACTGGATGCGAACGGGTTCGCCCTCTGACGAACTGGTCGGTGTGCTGGTGAATGTTGGAGCCTGGGTAGGCACCGCAGTATTTGTAGGAACGGGTGTGTCCGTAGGTACCGAAGTATCTGTGGGAGCTGGTGTATCCGTAGGTACCGGAGTGTTTGTAGGTTCAGATTGAGTGGGGCCCAATGTCAACAAGTTGCACCCAAACAAAAAGACGGCAACCACAACCAGAGTACCTCCAACCAATAAATTTTTGTTTTTCATTTTATCCTCCTGGTTAATAAAACATAACCTTAACCCATTTATTATAGTCCGAAGGAAACAGAACAGGTTTAATTTGTAAAGCATAAAGCCCGGTATTCTTTTTCGCGCAGCTTTTTTGGACCCGGATTCACCGTGAAATTGGAGACCAACGCCCGATTCCCACTTGCATTCTCTGCCGAACAGGTATTTAATAAACTCCATGAAAACCAGTTTCCAGCACGCCACAATCTACTACTATTCCGGCACAGGTAACTCATATCGGGTAGCAGAATGGACTGCAGAAGCTGTCCGGCAAGCCGGGGTCGACGCGCGGGTGCTCTCCATCCTTCAGGCGCGCCCCAAATCCGAAGTCCCGGAAGGCGAGACCGGCCTGTTGGGATTGTGTTTTCCCACGCATGCCTTCACCGCTCCCTGGACGGTAATCCGTTTCGCTCTCGGTCTGCCAAAGCGAGCGGGGACACACGCCTTTATTATCCCGACCCGGGCCGGGATGAAATTCGGGCGGTTCATCGTCGACGGAATGGAAGGCACCGGCGGCTATCTGTTGGCCCTCATCCTGCATTGGAAAGGCTACCAGGTGACCGGCATGCGTGCCATGAACATGCCCTCCAACTGGACGGCTCTTTTCCCGGGTTACAAACATAAAACCGTGGAGGCCATTGAGCGCCAATCCCTTGAAAGACTGGCCGACTTTATGGATGCAATTCTCTCCGCAAAAAAACAGTACCGGGGAATCGTTGCCCTGATTCTGGGGATTCTTCTGCTCCCGATCACCATCGCTTACATCCTGTTGGGAAGATACTGGCTGGCAAAACTGTTTTATGCCAACAACAACTGCACCGGCTGCGGCCTGTGCGCCGAGAACTGCCCGGAAAGTGCCATCCGGATGCACGGCAAGCAGAATCCCCGACCATACTGGACCTATTCCTGCACAAGCTGTATGCGCTGCATGAATTACTGTCCCCATAACGCCATCGAAGCCAGCTATCCATTTGGAATTGGGTTGTATTTTCTCAGTCAGGTGCCCATGGCTTATTTCCTGCTGCGCTGGCTGGGGCAGCGGCTTGGCCTGGGTGACGGCTTGCAATCCCCTTTCCTGAACGGGATGCTCCAATACGCGTTCATCCTGCTCGCTTTCGCGCTGGCTTATTGGATCTTCGCCCTGCTGGTGCGCATCCCGTCGGTCAACCGATTGCTTACCACCCTGACGCCCACGCATTACTACCGGCGCTATCGCGAACCCGCAACCCCGGCAGCAGTCCTCGTTCATCCTGACCACGGCAAATAACCCGCTGTCTCTGGGCCAATCCATTTTAAAAAATCAACCAGAGCAGCAAACAGGCACGCCAAATTAAGAAACGATTTCCCTTTCCCCGCATCCCAAATCTCACGTATAATGGGAAACATGAAAAAAACCATCGATGAAATGAACCCATACGCCGGGATAACCCCGGTTCAGCTTGCTGAAGCGGAACGAGAGATCATCCGCCAGTATGATGAAACCCTGCTGGCGCGCGCAAATTTCACCCCCTCCCTCCCGGATGGACCTGTCCGCAATCAGGCCACTTTCGGAGACATGGTCCCGCCCGACAGCGCCGCAGACAGGCTCCGGTTGGTCGAATCTTCCATCCGGCTGCATTCAGCCTATGTCGAGAATGTACACCTTGCCGGCACTCCCACTCCGTCTGAGCCGCAGTGTTCTCCACAAGAGCTGATTCAACGGGTGCAGGAATACGCACCCGCGCTGGGCTTGAGCGCAATCGCCTACACGGATATTCCACAAAAATTCATCTTTTCAGGGAAAACCATCCCGTTTTCAAAAGCATTTTTGTTCACCCAGGCCATGGATGTCGGGATTTTTAACACCGCTCCCCATGTAGATGTGCAGGTGCATGTAGCCGATATTTATGGTTCTCTGGGATCCATTGCCAACCAGATGGCCCTGTTTATCCGCAAATCAGGCTATCCCGCCATACCCAACCCTGCGCTGGCCGGTTCCGTATTGTATCCGCCTCTGGCAGCTTATGCCGGACTGGGCTATCCGGGCCGGAACGGTCTGCTGATTTCTCCGGACAATGGGCCCTGCCAACGAATCGGTGCCGTGTTTGTGGATCTGCCGGTCGAAGTGCAGCACGCCGAAAACCCCCACACCTGGATCGATGCCTTCTGCCAGAAATGCGGCAAGTGCATCCGTAAATGTCCCTCGGGGGCAATTCGTGAAATACCAGAAATGCGTTCCAATGACAGGCCAAGCTGCACGGATTATGAAAAATGCAGCATGGAATACAAGACAAGTTTCTCTTGTGGAATCTGCGTCAAGGTATGTCCTTTCACCACCGGAAGCTACGAAAAGCTAAAAAACCGATTTTTCTGACATTTAAACGCTTTTTTTCGCAAAATCTGACCGATTTTTGTCTGATTTTTTTCCGAAAACAGGCCATTTTTAGATATTGCCCTCTACAATATAACTACATTATTGCATCCATTTTTTAAGAGGGAAATCTATGTTGAGCATTCAAGAAAAAGGTCAGGGATTGGTAGAGTATGCATTAATTCTTATTCTGGTTGTAGTTCTTGTGATCGCTGTATTATATTTAATTGGCCCCGCGACGGGAAAAATGTTCAGCAATGTTGTCGAAATCATTTAACCTGCCCGGATAAACTTCTATCAAAGCACGCCCACACTTTACAGACGCTTTCTTCTGTGGCACAGCCTTATTCAATTAAGCAAAAAAGCCCAATACTTTTCAGTGTTGGGCTGATTGATTCCGAAGAGTTTCAATTGTTCCACAACGTCGGCTTGAGCAGGTCCAGATCCGCTGATGCGCTGTCTTTTTCAATTAATCGCCCATTCTCATACAGGAAGATTGTCAGATCGGTTTCATCTTCCCAGGATGGAGCAGGCAACTCCTCCACGTATGCGATCACATCCGGGTCCCTAACCTGATACGCTTCCACCGTAACCCCTCTGTTTTCCCGGTAAACTTTAGAAATTTCTTCCGATATTCCCCCGTTCAGATAAACATATGCCTGTCCATAGGTCATCGGCAAATTCACAAAAAGCATCCGGTGTCCCCCAAGAGGGTCCGGGTGCTGGGAAAATGTTTCCTGAGTTACCCGGGTTGCTATGGTTCTCGCGACCCGCCATTCATTCACTCGCGCCCGGAGCGACAGCGTACCGGCAACCACATACACTCCCAACAGACAAAGGATCACCAGCTCTGCCGTTCCCATCTGGTGGCGGGGATGGTCGACAATATCATAAAGCCGCATGGCAATGTGACCCATCAGCAGCGCATACCCGGCTGCTGCCAGATAAAAATAGCGGTCTGCATTTCCAAAAGGCACAAACAAAACATACGGCAAAATTCCCACAACCATCCAGACTACTGCAAACCGGGGCAGTTTAATGCCCACGCCAAATACGGCCACCAGAAAGAAGAAACAGAAACCTGCCAGCAAAGAGGTCAAAATGCTGGGATCCAGAGAACGCAGTGGAATAAAAGGCAGCAGCAAATAAGTGTTATATACCAGAAAATCCTTAAGTGTCGCCAGGCTGATCGGCTGAAACTGGTATCCCTCACTCAGGCCGGAAAGCGGCACCCGATCTCCTGACGCCAACAGATTCCAACCCCAGTCGACGGTAATCAGCCCAAACCCAATTGCCAGCACCGCCAGAGCCAGCAGTCCCTTGATCGTTTGATCGTCAAAATAAAGGATTTCTTCATTCCGGAAAATCACCCACAGCAGCGGCAGCAGGATAAACAACGCCAGATTGCCCCCACTTGTAAGCAGCGCCAGCATAGCAAACAACGCCGCCAGAAGTCCCTGCCAGGTGCGGTTCTCCTGTCGAAATTGGAGTGTGAAATCCATACACGCCAACAGGAATAAAGTACCCATCACTTTATTGTTGGTCACAGACCACAGCAAAACCTGGTGATTGCGCGGGTAAAGGGCAAACAACAGAAAAGCGACCAGGCCAACCCGGCGGTCTCCCGTCATTCGCCGCGCCAGATCACTCAGCACCAGACCGGACAAAATGTGTAACCCCAGCAGCACCACGCGATACCCTATTGGGTTATTCACAAAAATGCGGGATAAAATCCAGTTAAACAGCCAGTAAACCAACTGAGATCTGGAGGTGATCAAAACCTGGCTCAACATTTCCGGGAAGGCTATTTCCGGCACACGATGCATGAAATCCCCCACAGCAAACCCGTTTTCTATTCCGGGCATATACACCCACAGAGCAAACAGGCTGATCGATGCCAACCCAATTTGATACCACCTCTTGCTCAGAAAACGTGTGCTTCCCACGCTATTGCTCCACAAATCGAGTAAAAAGAGAAATTTCGTTAAATTGATTGAATATCTGGATTTTCGGTATTCATTGATTCCGCAACGAGAGCCGGCGCGAAATCCTGATCTTGTGTTTAGTTTAATCGGAACCGATTCCAAAGTCAAGCACGCCCGGAAGCATGGAGCGTGAAACAAACCCTGTCTGAAGCACCGACATCTGACCTTCTGAAATTTAATTCAAAGCCTGTTCTGCTTGCTAATCATAAAAAAAGCGGTGAGAAAATTCTCACCGCCCAGTTCAGACTCAATTCCACCTTTAACCGACCGGAGCAACATGCCGCTCCATCATGGTGCGGAAGTGATAGCCATACACCGAAAAAGTGATGGCCTGCGGAAGCTTGCTGGGGAAGTGCCACAGCGTCCAGAATAACAGCTTCCAATACTCTCCCCGTTCCCGACCCAGGATGCCCAGACGGAATATGGTGCGGAACAGGGCCTTGATTTCAGCCCACTCCAGGGTCCCTGCATTATGGCTGTTATCGTAATCCCACAAAAAAGTACGCACACGCCGGTAAAATGGCTCCGGCTCATAAATCCGCTCCAGAATGTTGTGATAGCCTTCTTTTAACCTGCGCAGGTCCATTCGGGGGACAATATTCGTTTCTCCATCCACATTATCGCCGGACATTCCCCCCAGCAAACGGCCTTCCTCCGCCATCCGCTGGTAGAGCTTTGTGCCATAGGGTGCCTGGAGCAGCCCGACCATGGCCGTAACAATACCGCTCTTCTGGATAAAATCAATCTGCCGCTGAAAGATGGATTCGGTGTCGCTGTCAAACCCTACGATAAATCCACCCATCACCTGCAAACCCGCCCGCTGAAGGCTTTTCACGCTCTCAATCAGGTTACGGCCCCTATTTTGCGACTTGCGGCATTCCTCCAGACAGACATCATCCGGAGTTTCAATCCCCACAAAGACCGATTTGAAACCGGCCTGGACCATAAGATCCATCAAGGCTTCATCATCGGAAAGATTGATGGAGGCTTCGGTAATAAATGTACAGCCAATTTTTCCTTTGCGCCAGTCAATCAACGCGGGAAGAATTTCCTGCTTGATCAATTTACGATTACCAATAAAATTATCATCCACAAAGAAAATACCCCGCCGCCAGCCAAGATTGTAGATTTTATCCAGTTCGGCGATAATCTGCTGCGCCGATTTGGTGCGAACGCGGTGCCCCAGCAAAGCGGTCACGTTGCAGAAATCACAGTTAAATGGGCACCCGCGTGAAAACTGGATTGCCATTGAATCATACTTGCGGTAATCTACCAGTTCCCAAAGCGGCACAGGGGTGGTGCCGAGGTCTGCGTATTGATCGGTGCGGTATACCTTGTGGGGAGTACCCTGTTCCAGATCGGCCAGAAAAGGAGCCAGAGTCAGTTCGGCCTCATTCAGCACAAAATGATCCACACCTTCAAAATACTCAAATTCTTCGGTGAACAGTGGGCCGCCCGCCACCACCTTCACACCCAACTGGTTGCAGCGTTCAACCACCTTGACGGCCGATTTCTTCTGGATTGCCATTGCGCTCAGAAAAACCATGTCCGCCCATTTCAGATCTGCATCGCGCAGCGGGGAAACATTCATATCCACCAGGCGTTTCTCCCAGTCCTCGGGGAGAAGGGCTGCCACGGTAACCAGGCCCAGGGGAGGCGAGGAAGCCTTTTTGCCGATAAAATCAAGAGCATATTGAAAACTCCAGAAGGTATCCGGGAATTTAGGATAAATCAATAAAATTCGCATTTCAGCACTCCTCTTTTTTATTTACTCGTTTACTACCGTATAAATAACAGAACCTGCACTCCAACAACAGGCGCGCAAATAGAACTCCCTCTGAGTACACTTTCAATTATGTCGTTCCCAGATAATCAGGATCAGCCAGGAATCGCTTCCGCGTTATTCAGCGCCAGGGAAGGTTTCCCCGCCGGCTCACTAAAAAGTGGTTCAAACAGCGAAAGCGGCCCTGCCGACAGCCCTACCATAGATGGACCGGTGTGAGCACCCAGCACGGGGGCAATTTCCGAAACCTGTTCAAAAACACAATCCATCTGTTCGCTGATAGCTGCCTTTAAGAGCTCCAGGCCTTCCAGGTTGTAGCCATGGAGAAGCTGGATGCGCGTCTTACCATAAGGATTGTACTTTTTGGCAATCATGTTTGCCATGGAACGGATTGCGCGTTTCAGAGTTCGTTCTTTACCCACATCCACATACTTTCCATCTTCTTTATCAACCATAATGATGGGTTTGATGTTCAGCACAACCGCCATCATCCCTTTAAGATGGCTGATGCGGCCGCCATGGATCAAATATTTCAGATCCGCCAGGGTATAGATTCCTTCTACCTTGGCGCGAATTTCTTCCAGATAGGTCAGGATATCTTTAAGCGGCCAACCTGCCTGAAGCGCGCGTGCAGCCGCTTCCACCTGCCAGCCTGCCGGAAGTGAAAGCGTCAGCGTATCCCAAAATGTGACATGGGCTTCAGGAACCAGTGCTGCACCCTGTACAGCTGAATTCATTGTGCCGCTCAAACCGGATGACATATGGATCGAAAGAATTTCAGGATCTGTTTTTGCCAGTTCACGATAAATGGTTGCAAAATCTCCAGGAGAGGGCTGGGAAGTCATCGGGTAAGCCCCGGTCTCTTCCAGTTTTTGATAGAACTCCTTCGGCTGGATATCCACGCCGCTCAGATAAGTTTTCCCTTCCAGTTGAATCCGTAAGGGGGCAAAGTGCAGGTCCAATCCGGACATCTGCTCAGGTGTCAGGTCAACCCCACGGTCAGTAACAATCTGCATGTGATACTCCTCCAATGATTTGTCTTCTCGCAGGCAGTGCATGCCGCAGAGAACACAATATGGCTTCTACAAGCCTTTTTGACTAACATAATCGTATCAGCAGACCGCCCAATTGTCCTGTATCCGCAGTCCTATCCACAGGTCTATTTTTAACTGTTACGGCATATTCCAAAATGTGACTTGGGCTGTCTACCTCAGAATTAGGAAAGCGCATTATAATTTTTTTAATGATGGATACCAGACAAACATCCACGGAACCGTCGGGCAGCGGGGTGAACATTGTTTTTGCCCTGGTGGTCATGTCCTCCTATTTCTCCATCTTTGGCGTGCTCCAGACCGCCAGCATGCTGGATATCTGGCTGCTGGTTATCGCCGGAACAGTGTACATTCTGATGGGGATTTATGGGTTTGACTACTGTACCAAATCCGGGAACCAATCGCTGCGGATTGGGTACTTCGCCTTTCAGATTGGAACAGGTGCTTTGTTGATCTATCTGGGCAAGGGCACCGGCTTCAACTCGGTCGTTCTGCTCCCTCTGGCTGGCCAGGCCGTGATCCTGCTGCCTAACAACCTGACGAACCTGACAAACCTGAGCATTCTGCTGGCATTTGTGTCCTCCATCGCTTTTTCCAATGGAACCTGGAGTGCCGTATGGTCAGATTTACCCCTCTTTCTGGTAGGGCAGGCCCTCATTGTGGTCTTCACCCAGACCACCGTTGAAGAAAAACGTTCCCGCGCCGAGGTGGAAAGACTGGCAAAGGAGCTGAAAACGGCCAACCAGCAGCTGCGGGAATACGCCCTTAAAGTGGAAGAACTGGCGATTTCCAAAGAGCGCAACCGGCTGGCACGGGAAATTCATGACGGGTTAGGCCACTACCTGACCACCATCCACATGCAGCTCCAGGCCGCACGGGCCGTGATGCCCAAAGACCCGGAACGCACTCAGGAAGCCATGGAAACGGCACAGCGCCTTACCGAAAAGGCCCTGGTAGATGTCCGCAATTCCGTCGCGGCCCTGCGTTCCAGTCCAGAACAAAGCCTGCCCCTGTCGGAGCAGGTCCGGGAAGCGATCAAAACCTGTGAGATGGCCGGTGTACCTGTTCAATTCAATGTATTGGGCAGCCCCCACCCCATTCAGGCGCAATCGCATCTAACCCTGTATCGGGCGGTTCAGGAAGGGATCAGCAATATTTGTAAACACGCGAAAGCCACCCGGGCCTGGATTACGCTGGACTACCAGAACCCCGGCAAGATCCGTCTTTTTATCCGGGACGACGGCGTGGGAGCCGATCAGTTAGAAGGTGGTTTCGGCTTGATGGGCATGCGCGAACGGGTCAAGCTGCTTAATGGGAATATCAACCTTTCCTCCTCTCCGGGCGAAGGGACAACTCTGGAGATCGTGGTGCCGGAATGAAAGATGTAATCCGTATTTTAATTGTGGACGACCAGGCTCTGTTCCGTGAAGGCCTGAAGACTTTACTTTCAGTCCAATCCGATTTTGAAATTGTGGGCGAAGCCGAAAACGGACAGGAAGCCCTGCGAATGGCTTTACTGCACAACCCCCAGGTGGTCCTGATGGACCTGCGCATGCCGGTTATGGATGGCATGACGGCTACTCGGCGGCTCAAAGAAAGCCTGCCCTCCTGCCGGGTGCTGGTATTGACAACTTTTGACGATGACGAAGATATTTTTGAAGGGCTCAAAGCCGGTGCGGTGGGCTATTTACTCAAAGACGTTTCCTCCGAAAAATTGTTTGAAGCGGTCCGCGCAGCCGCTCGGGGCGATTATTTCCTCCAGCCTTCCATCACTGCTAAAGTTGTGGCAGAGTTCTCCCGTCTGTCCAGCCTTAAATCCCATGAACCGGATTTATTGGTTGACCCGCTCTCTTCCCGCGAGCTGGAAGTGCTCAAACTGGTCGCCACCGGCGCCAGCAATAAAGAAATTGCTCTGGCCCTGGTGATCGCAGAGGGGACCGTCAAGAACCATCTGACCAATATCTTCAGCAAGATGGGTGTCCGTGAACGTATGCAGGCTGTGCTCAAAGCCCGCGAGCTGGGGCTGATCTCCTGAACAACCCCACAGAAAACACCGGCAGCCTTTGACCCGAAATAACAGGATAAAAAAGATGACCGCCAAACCCGACAGCGATTTGCAAGCCAAAAACTCCAACCATTCCCGTTATAAATACCTGTCCGTCGCAGGGATCACTTTGATCGCCGGCGGCGGGCTGCTGCTCCTGGCTCAGGTGCTGCACACCACCTGGCTCAGCCTGCTGGCCCTGCCCGTGGTGGGAGGGATCCTGCTGGTTCAGGGGATTCACACCCGCCAGATGAGCTGGTATATCCCCGGCAGCCTGGCATTTTTCTTTGGCCTGGGCGTGGTGGCAGGGTTTGGCTCCATCCTCAAGCTGACCACCTTTCAAAAAGTAGGCGTTCTGCTGCTGGCCTTTAGCCTGGGCTGGGCCAGCATCGCCCTGATCGCCCATTTCCGCACCGGAAGAAATGCCTGGTGGGCACTGATTCCGGCCGGGGTACTGGCCGGTCTGGGAGCCACCCTCATTCCCACCCAAATCGCATGGTTTAACCTGGTGCTGACCGTCGGCGGCGGGCTGGGATTGGGGTTGCTGGTGTGGGGAACGGTCTCAAAAACTTTCGGGCTGATCATTCCGGGCTGCCTGATGCTCGGCGCTTCCACCGGCACCTATCTGGGCTGGTACAATGACCCCCTGGCCCTTTCTCCGCTCACCAGCACCGGCACCACGCTGGTCGTGCTGGCGCTCAGCTGGGTGTTGATTTCCGTTTTCTCCAGAGCAGTGACTACCGGGTTTGTATGGTGGCCGCTCGTCCCCGCCGGGATACTGGCCATCGTCGGTTACGGCCTGTACATTGGCGGAGACCCTGGCTCTGCTGCCAACTTCATCGGCAACACCGGCTCGGTTGGATTGATCCTGATGGGCATCTATCTGCTCATGATGCGCCGCGACAGCCAGCGCTAAAAACACCCGGAATTTTCTCAAAAAACAAGCGTTTGTCGCGTGGTGATCTACTCAAATCATCCCCTCTTGATCTCATTCCGACACGCGGAGCGCGGAAGAATCTCTGAACAGCTTCCCGGTGACACCTGCTTTGAGACCTGGCCTATATGGCGCTATGCCAGAGATCCTTCAGCCATTGAGGCGGCTGAAGGATGACAAATGAGCGGGTAAGGTGCGCACCAGCGCACCAAAAGCGTAGACTCGCTATAATAGTTTCATGCCCGAATACCGCCGGTCATTTATCCCAGGAAAGACAGATTTTTTGACCATGGGCAATGAGCATGGTGCGGCCATCAGCCCACCAAAAACACACCTCGGGAAGAATATTTTCATATCCGAACAGCCAATGGTGAGTTGAGGGTGGTACGGCCAAAAGCGACGGGATCTACCGACTGAGGTAATTTGGAGAGTTTTGTAATGGAAGAAGTAAAAAAATTGTTTTTTGAATTGTATAATGAGCCGTTTGAACCGGGTTTTGCAAAGTTAGTTGAGGATATTGACATTGATCTAGATAGTTATGAAGCTTATGTTGCTGGAATTGTAACTTCATGGTTAAAAGGTTCGGCAATTGAAAATAATATAGATCGTCGTGAGGATCTAGATAAAAGACTGGATCTTATTATTGAAAGAGTACTTAAATTTAGAGAGCGAAAAAGGAAAATAGATCATATGGTTGAATTGTTACTCAAAGATTAATGGCAGTAACTTGACAGAGAGGTAGGGTGGATCGGCGGCCCACTCTACCAACTGCAAGACTTGCAGAAATTGATAAAGTATTACCACTGTGAAGGATTTACAAAATGGACGAAGAGTTAACGCCCGAAAAAATAGAGATGACGAGAGATAACCATGATCTCATTCTGGAAAAAGATTGTGAGTACTTAATTTCATTTCTGGAACGAGAATGGAATAATCTACGAGATGTTTATCGGTGGATGGTTATTAGAATATTGATCAAAAAAAAACAGTGTGATGTTAATCAAATCATGCCTTTTCTGTACAGATTGATGGAATCTCCTGATGATTTATATCGATATTATGCAATTGACACTATTGCTGAATTAGATGGACGCAATCAACGAGAGATTCTTGAAAGAGCGGTCAACGAAGATGTAGATGAAGATAATCGAATCAGGGCTTTGTTTTTGTTGTCGGAAATCTTTGAAAAGCAAAAAGACAAAGAGATCTTGAAATCCGCACTTTCAATCTATGAAAACCCTCAGAGCAGTGTGACAACTCGCCTAACCGCCGGGGTTGCAATGATGCTCCAGTTAGATATCCCTCTAAAAGATGGTCCGGCGTTTTGGGATGATTTCGTTGAAGAACTGGATAACCCCAAGATCCTGAGAGCAGTAAATGAAACACGCGAGATTTTGGATAAAGGTTTTGAAAGTGTAGAATAACAATTGCGAATTGGATTATTGCATAAATATGGAGAAAAACCAGACCTCGGTCGGGGAGTACGCCTATGACGGAGACGGCAACCGGGTCGAATCGGTGGCGGACAGGCCAAGGAGTGGCAGGCTTTCGTTTTTGCTGATAGGAGATTGCTGCAACCTGCCCCGCCATAGTTGGGGTCGCTGCGCTCTCTCGCAATGGTGTGCTCCGGGCGATACGGGGGGAATGAGCCTGATGCGGCCATCAGCCCACCCAAAAACACACCTCGGGGAGAATATTTTCATATCCAAATAGCCGATGGTGAGTTGAGGATTGATGCAGTCAAAAGCGACTGTATCCTACCAACTTACAATTGGTCCTACTCAATATCAAAATACAGATAGTTGGAATGTTTTTTCACCTGGAGGATAGCGATGAAAATCGATAATTGGACATATAAATGGTTTGGAATATGGAAAGAAATGGGACCAAGTTACAACTCTTGCCCAAGTATATACGATTGGATTGATCCAGAGGAAGTAGCATCTTATGGAGATAATCTCCCAAGGATTAAAAATTACTTGCGAAAAGCGACCATTATTGTCACAACTAGCGCATTGGCTTTCCCGAATATAGTATCGGGAAAAAGTAAAAGAGAAGACTCTGTTTCCTATCAAACAGATGGAACCTGGGTATGGTTTGATGATCTAGTTGAGTATATTGAGCTTAATAATGTAGCGCTTCCACGCAATCTCTACACGCACATGAAAAAACATTCTTTTATTCCACCAGATGCTTCCAATGTTAATCCTGATGATCTTAATTGGCCATCATCGATTAAATCAAGTGGCTGATATTATGGACAGGAGAAAAGCGGGGCGTCGGTAGGATGCGCTGGCAGCGCACCAAAAGCGTAAACTCACTATAATATTTTCATCCCTGAATACCGCCGATCATTCACCGTCTGGTCACAGAATAGGCCCGCAAAGCGGTGCGCTCAAAAGCGAGCGCGCCCTACCCGCTGAAGAGTGGAGCAAAGCGAAGTGGTTTAAAGAAGCTTTGGGGTACAAAACAGAATATGGCTGAACTGGCAAAACAAATTATTTTTGATCCCAAAACAGCAAATGAAACAGAATTTGGTCAAAAATTTGAACAGACGATTTCAATTTCAGGAGCAAATGGAAAAGAAATAGATACATTATTTGTTTGGATCCGAAACAACGATGGGATAGTGAGATTGATAACAGCTATACCTACAAAACAATAAAAGGGAGAAATAGAAACATGCTCAATGAGTATGATGTTATCAAGTTAAAAAAATCCATACCTGAGAAGAATCTCTATCTCGGGGATAAAGGAACTATTCTAATTGTGTATGATGTGCCAGGTCTTCCATGTGCGTATGAAGTTGAATTCCTTGATAAAGATGGTAAAACGTTGGCTATTCTAACATTGAGAAATGAAGATGTAGAGAAAATTTAAATTAAGGACCATGAACTTGTACTGGTACAACTCAAGATGGTATAACGCTTCGTTAGGACGGTGGGCTCAGCCCGATACGATAATTCCTGAACCGGGTGACTCGATGGCGTGGGACCGGTATGCCTATGTAGACAACGCACCATCAAAATACGTTGATCCTAATAGACACAATCCAATTTTAACTGGCTTGTTTGGATTGGCAGTTGGTGGAGCAGTTGGAGGTATTGTTTAGTATGAGTGAAGTAGAACCTTAGATTTGGGGGGCTTCTGGGAGATGATAACATGGTTTCTAGGATTCGGCATTTTTGTGTGGCTTACGGGTTTCTTCATGTTACTGGACGATCTGCTTAGAGAAAACCGCAAAATTAATTGGTTGGTGGCTGCCAAGTTTCGAAAAGAAGTTAAAGATCCATTTCGAAGATTTCTGAATCTTATTAAAATCCTGGGAGCATTTTGGTCAGTAATTGGCCTGGTTTTATACATGCTCCCCAGTTGGGTAGTAGAAGGAAGGGGGCGATCTTTTATATACTACTTATTATTTATAGTGCCTTTAGGACTGGGAGTGTACTGGCTCAGACGTACAAAAAACAAAAATTGATTAAAAATTTATTAAATAGATAAAACAATCTTTTTCATCTTGCCAAGAGCAGAGCGAGAAATTTAGGAAAATCTTGTAATCAAAATACCATGTAGCAAAAAAACGATCTTTGATTGACTTGGCGCAAAATTCTGCAATTTTCTTTTAATGCCTGAATAATTGAAAAGAGGATTGCAATATGATGAAAACCTTTTTATTTGTTGAGTTAATCAAGTTGCCGTTGGTTGAACTTTAACATTCTGAATAGAAGATTCTTTTCGGTCATAGCTATTTCGACTGGGATGACCCGGCCTATATGCTGCAGAACAGCAACACCCAGGGACGGCTCTCCGCGGTGCAGAGCGGGACGGCCCTCTACCCGGACACCCTGCAGGACCTGACCTACAGCTACGACCCGATGGGGAACGTGACCGGGATCGCGGACGATCTGGCGGGGCCGCAGTTGCAGACCTTTACCTACGATTCAGTGTACCGGTTGACGCAAGGCTACACCACCGGGGGCACGGGGGGATTTTACGATGAAAGCTATACCTATGACGCCACAACCGGCAACCTGAGCAGCAAGGCTGGAGTGAACTACGGCTACCAGGACAGCGACCATTTCCACGCGGTGACCCACCTGGATGGGGTGCAGAAGTACTGGTACGACGCCAACGAAAATATGACCGATCGGATTGTGGGCAGCGACAGCTACGAGCTGACCTACTATGCCGACAACCGGCTGGTGGAGGTGGAGAAAAACCAGACTGTCGTTGGGGAGTATACCTACGATGGGGACGGGAACCGGATCAAGTCGGTGGTGAATGGGGTTACCACGTACTACATCGGCAGCTACTACAAATGGCGGGTGGAAACGAGCGGCTCAACGGGGGCAGAATATTATTATGCGGGCAGCCAGCGGGTGGCAATGCGGGTGGGTAGGAACAATTACCTCAATATCATTTGGATTCGGTACAATGCAATTAGTGAAATTGGTCTAATTCCAGCTTTTGGAGGACCATTTGGATTTATTCCTCTTGCTTTGGATATAGAAAGTTTAACTACTTGGGATACCATTTACTATGTTGACTATGATTATTGGGGGCCCTCCTCAGCCGGTCCCAACTCCCCCATGATAATAAGGAATAGGATGAAATTAACAAGATTGTTCAATTATCCTGATCTATTTGGAATAATCCTTCTATTATGGATGACTATTCCCACAATTTTAGGCTGGTCAGAGGGCGGAAGACGTCTGATAGAATTTGCAGTTTTTTTTCTTATTGGAGGGATTCTTGGAATGCTCGTGTACTTAATTGAGATCTACAACAGAAAAAGGGTGATAGGAGAAAAACACGGAAATGAGCAGCTTAGAATCAATATTTATTTTTCATTATTCATTATTATGGGTATTATTTCTAACTATGTTCCAGCTTTTGTCAAATATTGGATTTTTTCAGTTATAGAGGGCTTTGTTGGAATATTTGTAAGTATGTTGATAATCAAAGAGGTGAGGAGTAAAAAAAGATATTCTTGGAATGAAATTAAACCGAAATCAAATGATAGGTGAAGAAAATATAAAATACTAGCAGGTAAGGTGCGCTGGCAGCGCACCAAAAGCTTAAAATTTTCATGCTCGAATACCGCCAATCATTCATCCTAGATGGTGGCTGCAAGTGTATCAAAATGTACATGGAGCGGGTTAATTTCATATTCGAACGACCGATGGAGAGTTAAGGGCGGTACAGTCAAAAGCGACTGCATCCTACCGACTGGTATTGAATCCGGAATAACTTCATATGGAGTGAGTTATGCGCAAAATAATCTGGGGGGTAGATGATGAGTAAGGTTTTATTTTTTCTTGGTTTTGTTTTAATAGTTATTCCAATTTGGGTGACTACTACCTATGATTCGAATTTGGCAAAACAATCTTTGGAAAAACCCAAAGGATACGATCAGTTTAAATTCTCGTTTAAAGCCATTGAAATATTGGGAGCATATTGGGTATTATGCGGTATAGTGTTGAAATTCATTGATGAAAGCTTTTTGATAGGGATTCGAGGAACCATTATTTTTTCGTCAATTTTTCTGCTTCCCATGGTTATGATGGCTGTCATAGGTTCAAGTAAAAAAGGAAGTAGGGGGTGAATCTTCAACTATTATCTTGACCGCTGGATCCAGACTGATGCAATTTATACCCAGTGGGGCGCGCTTCCAGCGGGTAGATATCGTTTTACAAGTCAAGCCTGAACAGCAGATTTTTCGAGGTAAGCCGGATCAAAAGACCAATTCAGCAGATAGGTTTATTGAAAGTGGTCACAATCGCAGTTGAAAACCCTGCTTTAGGGCAGATCAGGGTATTGAACGAAATGCGAATAATGAATGTTTTCCCAAGTTTAGCGCTAGATAGTATGGAGCCTGCTTTGATTCAAACAGGTATAAACCAATTTGCAACTAATGAATTTGCAAAAAGTCTTTCAGGATACCAAATTATGATAGGTGCAATCGGTGTGATAATTGGTTTTGAATCCGGAATAACTTCATATGGAGTGAATTATATGCGAAATACTTTAGAGGGTAGATGATGAGTAATGTTTTGTTTTCTCTTGGTTTTGTTTTAATAGTTTTTCCAATTTGGATGAGTATTAACTATGATTCGAATTTGGCAAAACAATCTTTGGAAAAACCCAAAGAATACGATCAGATTAAATCCTTGCTTAAAGCCTTTGAAATATGGGGAGTATATTGGGTATTATGCGGTATAGTGTTAAAATTCATTAATGAAAGCTTTTTAACAGGGATTCGGGGAGCCATTATTTTCTCGTTAGTGGTTCTGTTTCCTGCGGTTATGATAGCTGTTATAGATCCAGGTAAAAAAAGAAGTAGTGGGTGAATCTTTAACTATTATCTTGACCGCTGGATTCAGACTGATGCAATTTATACCCAGTGGGGCGTGCTTCCAGCGGGTAGATATCGTTTTGCAAGCCAAGCCTGAACAGCATATTTTTCGAGGCAAGCCGATCAAATCGGTAGCGGACGAGGCCAGGGAGGGGCAGGCTTTCGTTTTTGCCGATGGGGATTGCCGCGACCTGCCCCGCCATAGTCGGGCTCGCTGTGCTCTCTCACAATAATACGCGCTGGATAATGCGAGTGGAAGCAGTGTTGTATTCATTTAATGACTACCCCGCACCCCTTTGGGTGTGCTTTGCGAGCATCACCTTGATCACAGCAAATAAGAGCAGCATCCCGACCGGCTCGTCCACACCCACTGAGGCACCGCCGGAGGTATTACAACAAGCGGGGTTGGGTTGAACTTTATTCAACCCAACCCCGCAAGGTTTGTCTGAGTGAGACAGGGAATAAAGAACCTTTAAGGTGTTTCCTGAAATAACCCGCTCCTGCCTGCGCCCGGCGGGTTACCCTTTCCGGCGCAGAATCTGGAAGCGGAACCGAGAGGTGAGGTAAAAGTTATACGAATAATCCACCACCCGGTTGTCCTCCGAAAAGACCTGCTCCTCCAGCAGCAGCAAAGAGGTCCCTTCCGGAATTTCCATCTGGGAAGCCACCTTAGAAGAAGCCGGGACAGCCTGCAGCATAATCTTGGAGCGTAAAGGGGAATTTGAGAAGCTTTCCCCCATGTAATCCAGCACGGAACCGCTGAATTTTTCTTTAAAATCTTCCAGGTCGATCAAAGCGGCCGGGATCACATCGTACATATACGCCAGGACCGCCCCTTCCAGCAGGCGCCTCCGGGTGACCACCACGGTCGGTTCTTCAACGGGGATAAATAAATTAGCGGCCATAGAGGCATCGGCAGGCTGCACATCAATGGTCAGATGGTCCATCCCGCACGTCAGGCCTTCCCGGGCAGCCATCGCATCCAGGCTTTCCAGGACCTCCAGACCGCTTTCCATTAAAGGCTTAATTGAAGTTGCAAAGGTGCCCACGCCGTGACGGCTCACGATCCAACCGCGTTCCTCAAATACCCGCAGCGCTTCCCGCAGTGTGGCACGGGACACGCCCATCATTTGCGCCAGTTCCATTTCGGAGGGAAGTTTCTCGCCTGCGGAAAAATTTTCTAAATATTTCCGCAGCGCCTCCTCCACGCGCACGGTAAGGGGACGGGTATCCAGGGTGATTTGATCCAGCGGACTTTTTCGAGAAGTCATCAGCGGGGGCACCTTCTATCTGATTACATAACCAGAGACATGACCGCTTTCTGCACATGCAGACGGTTCTCGGCCTCATCAAAGATGGCGGAGCGCCAGCCGGGGCCTTCGGTCTTGTCCATCACATCATTGTTCACTTCCAGACCGCGGTCTGCGGGCAGACAGTGCAGGTAGATGGCTTTCTTTTCGCAGGTGTCCATCAGCTCGCTGGTGGTCTTCCAGGACTTGTAGCTGTCCATGATCTTCTGCGCTTCTTCAAAGTCGTAGTTGCCTACCGGGGGCTGGAACAGGGTCACAGGGGCCCAGGCTTTCGGGTACACCACATGCGCGCCCTCGAAGCCTTCTTCGAAGTCGTTGGTGATCTTGAAAGATCCGCCCGCGTCATCCGCGTAGTCTTTACACTGCTGGACAATATCGGGAGCCAAGTCGAAGCCCTTCGGGTGCGCCAGGGTGACGTTCATGCCCAGCATGGTGGCATACAGAATGGCCGATTGCGGCACCGCACGCGGTTTGTGCACGCTGGGGGAGTAAGCCCACGACATGGTGAAGTTGACGCCCTTGAAGCCGCCGAACTCTTCCTTCACCGTCAGCATGTCTGCCAGTCCCTGGAAGGGGTGGTAGATGTCGTCTTCCATGTTGAGCACCGGAATGTCGGACCATTTGGCGAACTCTTGCAG
>JAHDQE010000119.1 GCA_018433975.1 Ornatilinea sp.
GCCAGCGAAGGCGTCCAATTCCCCAGAATTTCCGGTGTAAGGGTTTTGTACCAGCTGGTGAACAGGAAAAATACCAGATCCTGCACACTCAATTGCAGCAAATGCAGTGCCGTGGAGACCGGCTGTTTGAAGAAATCAAAGACCAATGTTGGATAGTTGGTATCGGCCTGTGCAGTGACGAAAAACAGCCGCCAGACTGCATACCCCGCAATCACCGCCAGATAAGGCAGCCAGCCCAGCAGCGTACCGCGCAGCCGCTTCTGCCATTCCTTTTCACGTTGAGCAACCAGCACCCACAGCAGCACCGGGCGCAGCAGTTCCAACCCGGCAAAGTATTCAAAGATCGCCAGATGCGCCACGACCGTCAACACCCCCAGCAGATGGAACAGCCGGGCTTTCTCCGGCTGCCGGACGGCCTGCAGCATGCAGCCCACCGAGAGGAAGTACAGCAGGAACCCCATCCAGTGCTGGTGGTAAGAAACCGCGATGGCCTGCTGCATAAAGATCGGATACACCGCGAACAGCATGGCCGCTACCATCAGCTCACGTTTTCGCTCGGGCCACAACCGGGAAAGGCTCCAGCCCATCGCCAGTGCGGTCAGATACCGCAGCAGGACAACAAAAGCCTGCCAGGCCCACGGGCTGGTGCCCAGGATCGGGGCAGAGACATAATAGGTCCATGCCGAAAGCGGGCGGTCCGCCCGGAAATAGTTCCACATTTCCGGCAGCCCATATAGCCGGAGCACCTGAATGGGTTCCCAATCATCCCAATAGAACCCCAAAAAGGGAACAAAAAGACCAAAGCTGATGATACAAATTAAAAGCAATGCAATTGGAGTGGATCGCATCTGAAATCGAATCTTCGACAAAAATAACTTAACCTTTTCCATCAATTCAATCCCTCTACATTATTTTTTATCTTACCCTGAAGGATACCAGCCTGTGCTTCAGATTGCAATCCTTAAAAGCTGCAAATTCCAAGCAGGGTAGACCGGCTCTAAAGCATTCCCCAGAAATCATTCTCTCAGAAATGCAAAAAGTGATATAACCATAGTGTTAAAAAATGAATTACAGGAGAAAAAATGGAGCACAACAGCCGACAGATTCGTACTGAAATTGGCGTTTTCTTAATTTTGACTCTTATTTTAAGCACCGCATCCGTGCTGCCGATAATCACATTAAAGACTCTGGATGCACAGGGTGGGCTGTTTGTACTCCTGTTGATGTGGAGCCCCGGTGTTTCCGCTCTGGTCACAACCCGCCTGTTCCACCATCCGCTGAACTCGCTGGGCTGGAGATTGGGGAAACCGCGTTACCTGCTGATCGGATACCTGCTGCCCCTGCTGTATGGGCTGGCGGTATATGGGTTGGTATGGCTCTCCCCCTGGGGTGCGCTGGACAGATCGGCCGGTTTTGGTCCGGTACGCATACTGGTATCGGCTACCCTGCTGGTCCTGATAAGCATCTTGAGTGCGCTGGGGGAAGAGATTGGCTGGCGCGGGTTCCTCGTTCCCCGGCTTGCAGAATTAATGGGCTTCAGTCGGGCGGCGCTGGTCAGCGGCATCATCTGGCTGGTATGGCATTTGCCCCTCGTTTTACTCGCGGATTACAACAACGGTATGACGCCGATCGGATACGCCGTGGTGTGCTTTGGCATCATGGTGATTGGCATCAGCTTCCCCTTCGCCTGGCTGCGGCTGAAATCCGGCAGCCTGTGGCCTGCCGTCATCCTGCACGCGGCGCACAACGCGCTCATCCAGGAGTTATTTGATCCAATGACCCAAAACACGGGCATCACCCCTTATCTGATCGGCGAATTTGGAGCCGGGCTGGCGCTGGCAGGGATTGCTGTCGGAGTTTTCTTCTGGCGCAAAGGCCGTACGGATTTTCAACCTCACCGGACTACAGAACCGGGCTAACATTTTCCCTCCGGGTTAAATCGCACTCCCTTTCTTCTGATCGTCCTGAACGAACAGCAGAAGACTCTCTGCCGGTTCAGGACATTATCGCCAGATATTCAAACCACAACCAGCGCTGTTAATTGAAATGAAGCGCTGCCTTCGTTTACTAAAAGTGAGCAAATCCGGTATAATCAGCCCGCTGGAATACCCCCTCTGGTTCGTCGGAGTAAACAAAACAGACCTATGAAAATCAACCGAGGCGTCATCGCGCTGCTGCTGGCAATTCTCATTTGGGGGAGCACCCTGGTGATTTCCAAAATCGCTCTCGAAGGGATGGGGGCAATGACCCTGACCTTTGGACGCTTCCTGATTGCATATCTTCTTCTCTTTCCATTGGCCGCCCGCCGGGGGTACAGACTAAAACAATCTTTTCAGAAAAGCTTTCTCCTCTTAGGATTAACCGGTGTAGCACTGCACTATGCCCTCCAGAATATTGCCCTGCTGTACACTTCGGCCATGAGCGCCGCACTTATCTCGGCAGGCGGCACCTTCATCATCACCCTGACCGCGATTCTGTTCCTCAAAGAAAAACCCACCCTGGCCCAGCTGGTGGGAATCGCCGTTTCCGTGGCAGGTGTGACTCTGATCAGCCTGGCAGAGGACCCCAACCCTAACAGTACTAACCCCCTGCTGGGCAACCTTCTCTTTCTGCTGGGAACGGTGGCCTGGTCGGCGTATACGGTACTCGGCAAGCGCCTGACGCACAAAATCCCCCCGCTGGTGCTGACCACCGCCAGCTTTGGCAGCGGCCTGATTTTCCTGCTCCCCTTCACTTTAGCGGAGCTGTTCCGGCAGGGCTGGCCGGCCTTCAGCGGCCCCAGCCTGGCGGCCGGGGTATATTTAGGTGTGGTGGCAACTGCTCTGCCCATGTTTGCCTGGAATTATTCCCTTCAATACATCCCCGCCAGTACGGCGGCAGCTTTTCTCAATTTGGTGCCGATCGTGGGTGTGGTCAGCTCTTTGATTGTGGGTGAAACCATCGGGCCGCTGCAAATTGCAGGTGGAGCACTGGCGATCGTTGGCGTATGGTTCACCAACCCCGAGTAACCCCATGCAGGTTAAAAAAATTAAGCGGCGTGAGACTTCCACGCCGCTCAGGTTTTTTTCTGAAGAATTTACTTCCCAATCTGCTCCCGGATCGCTTTAACTTCTGCCAGAATGGCCGCCAGAGTCTCTTCGTTACCCGTCTCTCCATTGGTGTCTGCGGCCGTGGGAGCCATACCGCTGCGGAAACGCCGCAGTTCTTTGGCAACCAGCTCGTAGACCTCCTGCACATTTTCCATCCCTGCCAGGCTTTCTTCAGGCCTGCCGGAGGAATCACTGGCTCCGGCTGTCTGGATGTGGAGTGATCCCAGGCCAAGCATGCGGTCCAGCACCCCCCGCCGGGTACTGACGTTGGTAATCGTGCGAAACGGCACATGCTTGACGGATTTGGTGATCACGCCCGCATTGACAATCACTTCATCTTCGTGGATCTCATACTTGAGGCTGTTATAGTAAGGAATAACCAGGACCATGCCGGGGATATACCACAGCACGTCCAACCCTACGCAGACCAGGAAAGCGATCACCAATCCTGCCCCACGGGCTGTGCGATCCAACGCAATCAATCCAAACATCAGGGCACAGCCAACCAGAATAGCCACTGCGATCAAGGTCAGTGTGATAAACATCTTGGTCTTGAATTTTTCATCCGGTGTAAAAATTTTTGCTTCCATTTCGTGCTCCTCTCTCCGGTGACCATTCACCGGACAAAACACTTTTTTATTCCTTACACCTTCTATTATAAAAGACTTTAATATTCGCCGGTGAAACACCCGGCCATCTGACCAGACTTTTCAAAAAACGCCTTGACACTCCCCACCTATTTTTGTTACTGTTTAAAAACGAAAGATATTCAACCCATAAAATGACCGGAAGGATTTCTTCCCTTGTTCGGAGAGGGAAAAATGACTCTCTTTCCAATTTTCAGATTAGGTTTGTGGAACCTGTGGCTGCCCACGCTGGGATTCTACCTGATTTTCGGGTTGCTGCTGTGGATCTTTCCGCTCGAGGTGGTCCGGCGGCTGTATGACCGCTCATACTGGACGCCTGAGCAGCACCGGCGCTCGCGGCTTCCCAAATTGCTGGGGCTGGTCATGCTGATACTGGAAATCTTCATCCCCATCCGACCCGGACTATCCTCTTTCTGGCCTGGTCTGGGAATCTACCTCTTGGGATTGATAGGGGTGGTCTGGGCGTTAATCACCTACCGCCTGACCCCGCTCGACCAGCCGGTCACAGCCGGGTTATACCGCGTTTCGCGCAACCCACAATGGGTCAGTCTGGTGTGGATCTTCTTCGGAACTACGATCCTATCAGGGAGCTGGTTTGTAATCGGATTGGTTATATTGATGGCCGCAGTCGGGCATTACCGCATCCTGGCTGAAGAGAATGCCTGCCTGATCCAGTATGGTGATTCCTATCAGACATATCTGAACCAGGTACCACGCTATTTTCTGTTTTTCTGAGATGTGGGATTATAGAATGATAGGCTCAAAAACACTGTCTGGTTGCCTGAACCTGTAAAACGGAATCCGATAAGGAGGATTTATGTCTGCCCGCAACCCACCGGGGAAAATTGTGCTGGTGGTTTCCATTAACTTGCTGGTTGCCGCGCTCCATTTTCTCACCGGCCCCGGCTACACCGGCCCTTTTCCGGTCTTCGTGAACGGCTATCTAATCGACATCTTGCTCCCGCTCGCGTTATATTTCCTGCTGTGTATGCAGACACAAACCTTCTTCAAGCCATGGTACATCAAAGCCGGACTAGTTTTCAGCGTTGGTTTCGCGGTTGAAACCGCGCAGTACTTCGGTATGCCCGTTTTTGGCAGTACCTTTGACCCCCTGGATTATGTTATGTATGCCGCCGGGGTCCTGGTGGCCGCGGCTCTCGATACCCGTGTTTTCCCCCACACCTTCAAATTCTGGCGACCTGAACCGTAAAAAACAACTTGGCCTCCTGAATGAAGCACAGACTTTACATCGCCCGGCTTTATATTTTTACAATTTCCATGCACCATTAATTCTACCCATCCACAAAAGTACAGGCACTCAACAATCCAAAAAACACCAGACTTCCAAATACGACGATCCATTGAATTCCCGGTAACATAACACCTCCACTTTCTCTTTCATATCTACAGTATCTTGTTAAGTATGCATAGTTTACAACCCGTCTGTTCAAAAATCTTAAAGATCTGATTTGGAAATTACAAAGGTTTAACGAGAACCGCTTTTCGACGGGTCACCGGCCAATACAAAAACAGAGCATTGGGTCCCCGCATAAGACCTTGATCTCCGGTTGTTTGACAATCGAATCTTAAAGATTGTTGACATTTTTCAGAATCTCACTACAATAGTTAGTACAGTGGACTAACTAAGTTACCCAAAGGCATTCCCACATGAAAAAAGCCACCCAACTTCAAATCAAAGAACATAACCGCACCCTGGTCCTGCGCACCATTTACAACAGCGAGCCGGTCAGCCGGTCTGCCATCGCAAAGCGTACTCTGCTGACCAAAACCACCGTATCCGAAGTTGTCGCCGATCTGATCGAAGAAGGATTTACCAACGAGATTGGCCACGGCCCTTCCTCCGGAGGCCCCAGGCCCGTGCTGCTGGGTTTCAGGCCGGAAGCCCGCACCTTATTGGGCGTGGACCTGGCCAACGATGAATTCCGCGGCAGCCTGATGGATTTGCGCGGAAAGATCCTGGCATCCGAAGCCATCCCGATTAACAACCCGGATGGAGACACGGCACTGGAAAAGGTTTATGCGTTGATTGATAAATTAAAAACGCACGAGAGCAGTCCCCTGTTGGGCATTGGCATCGGATCGCCCGGCCTGATCAATGCCAGCGAAGGCATCGTACGCAATGCGGTCAATCTGGATTGGACGGACCTGCCGCTCGTGCAGCTTTTAGAGCAGCGTTATCAAATACCGGTTTACATCGCCAATGATACACAGGTCGCAGCAATGGCCGAATATTCTTTCGGCGATCACGTCAATATCGAGAATCTGGCCGTCATCAAGATCGGCATTGGTCTCAGCGGCGGTTTCATCATCAACGGGAAGCTTTTTCACGGAGATGGACACGGTGCCGGTGAGATTGGACATATTGTAGTTGCCGAGAACGGCCCGCGCTGCCGCTGCGGAAACGCAGGCTGTCTGGAGACCGTTGTCAGTTCTCAAGCGCTTTTGAACCACTTTACCGCATACGCCGACCGGCATCCGGAGTATCTGGAAATCCTCCATGTGAAACAGGCCGGGGATATCCGGATCAGGCACCTCTATCAGGCCTGCCTCAATGATGATCCAGTGATTGCGGATTTCATGAAAAATGCCAGCCATTATCTGTCCATTTCCATTTCCCATCTGGTTGGAATTTTGAATATCGAAACGGTCGTCCTGGCCGGCATGCTGTCAAAGTTTTTTGCACCTTATCTGGAAGATATTGCGGAAGAAGTCCGGCAGCGGTCGTTATCGGCCCTGAGCAGTAAAACCAGGATCGTACTTTCAACCCTGGGAGAAGATATTGTCACCCGCGGTGCCGGTTCACTGGTCCTGAAAAATGAGCTGGAATTGGTTTAGGCGTTATGGAAAATAACCTTCCGCTTTCAATTGGGATTGATCTGGGCGCTTCAAAAATTGTTGCGGTGCTGATTGATCAGCACGGGAAGATTCTCGAAGAGATTCAGAAACCGACCCGAGTCCACAGCGGAGCAGAGGCCATCATAACCCGGATCTCCCGGATGATCCAAAAACTCTCCGAACAGGCCCCCAACCCAGTTGAAGGCGTAGGGGTCGGCCTACCCGGTTATCATGACCTCAAGCAGGGCATCGTGCGCCTGGCCGTCAATCTCAATTGGGAGAATGTTCCTCTGATCGCTCTGCTCAAAGAAAAAATTCAGGCGGACATCCCGGTTTATTTCCAGAATGACGCCAATGTCGAGGCTCTGGGAGAATATTTCTTCGGAAGCGGAAAAGACAGCGAGATCATGGCCTATATTGGGATTGGTTCCGGGTTGGGAGGAGGAATCATCTACCAGGGACAGATCATCAGCGGCTCAACCACTACAGCCGGAGAGATGGGACACATCTCCCTCAACCCGGAGCACGGCCGGATCTGTGCTTGCGGCCAGCGCGGCTGCGCCGAAACCATTGTTTCCGGTCTGGGGATGGTTGGATTGGCCCAGGACCTTATCCGCGCCGGGGACCATGAAACCATCCTCAAAGACGATGACTCATTAAGTGTAAAAGCAATCTTCCAGGCACAGGATGATGGGGACCCTCTCGCCGGCGAAGTCATGAGAACGGTATCCACCTGGCTTGGGCAGGTGATGTCCGCCTATGTGGGTGTGCTCAATCCGGATACGATTGTCATTGGTGGCGGAATCGGACGAAGTGCCTTTGACCGCCTGATTCCAGAAGCTAAAAAAGAGCTGAGGAAAAGAACCTCTTACTACTCTACAGAAAAACTTCAAATCGTTCGTTCGCAAATTCAGTCCAGCGCAATTGGTGCTTCCTGCCTTATTTGGATGAATCAATTAACATCACAATGAGCTTTTATGGATCATGTACAAGGAGGTGATATTTCAAAATTGTTGATCATTCATTTCGCGGAGTATAAAAATTTGTTTACTTCATGTAATCTATAAAAGAGGAGAAAAAAATGCAAAAGAAACTTTACGCCTTTCTTGCTATTCTGCTGGTAGCAGTAATGCTTGTTTCATGCACCCCCGCGCAGCCCGCGCCTGCAGCCGAGGAACAACCCGCTGCGGTGGAAGAAGCTCCGGCTGTCGCTGAAGAAGCACCAGCCGCTGAAGAAGTTGCCGAAGAACCCGCCGAGAAGGTCACCCTGGTGATCAACAGCTGGCGGAATGATGACCTGCCCATCTGGGAGGACGTGCTGATCCCGGCTTTCAATGCACACTATCCCAATATTGAAGTTGTTTTCTCTCCGGATCCCCCCGCAGAATATAACGGCGCACTGGCTGCCCGTCTTGAAGGCGGCACCGCCGGCGACCTGATCACCTGCCGGCCATTTGACCAATCTTTGGCTCTTTTCAACCAGGGTTATCTGGCAGAACTCAATGATTTGCCCGGTATGGAGAATTTCCCGGATTCCGCCAAAGTTGCCTGGCAGACCGATGACGCCTCCACCGTGTTCTGTGTACCGATGGCCTCTGTCATCCACGGCTTCCTTTACAACAAGGCCATTTTCGAAGAGCTGGGCCTCGAACCCCCCACTACAGAAGCTGAATTCTACGCAGTCCTCGACGCGATCAAAGCCGACGGGAACTACGTTGCACTGGATATCGGCACCAAAGACCTTTGGGAAGCTGCCACCATGGGCTTCCAGAACATCGGCCCAATGTATTGGAAGGGTGAAGAGGGACGTCTCGCCCTCATCGATGGCACCGCCAAATTCACTGATCCGGAATACGTGGCTGTGTGGGACCAACTTGCCAAATGGGGTGATTACACTGCCGACGGTTACGAATCCCAGACCTACGTAGATTCTCAGAACCTGTTCACCCTCGGTATGGCTGCCATTTACCCCGCCGGTTCCTGGGACGTTGGCGTATTCAATGCCGCCGATATTGATTTCGAAATGGGCGCATTCCCGCCCTACCTGCCGGAAGGCAGCGAAGACTGCTACATCAGCGACCACACCGACATCGCACTGGGCATGAATGCCAATGCTGCGCATCCTGAAGAAGCCAAACTCTTCCTGGAATGGCTGACCACTCCCGAATTCGCCGATCTGTACAGCAACCAGCTGCCCGGTTTCTACTCCCTCTCCAGCAACGAGATCACCGTGGCAGACCCGGTCGCCAATGAATTCGTGAGCTGGCGGAAGACTTGCAGCTCGACCATCCGCAACTCCTACGCCATTCTTTCCCGCGGCGAACCCAACCTCGAGAATGAACTCTGGGCTGTCAGCGCTCAGGCCATCAACCACACCATGACCCCCGAAGAATGCGCTACCCGCATTGAAGACGGTCTGGCAAGCTGGTACGGTCCGCACCAATAGGATTTTCGATAATTCACAATTGATTCAGGTAGCCGGGAACTGGCTACCTGAATCAACCTTTTATTCATAAGAAGCGACCTATGAAAAGTAAAGCAAAAACCAAATCCCGTAAACCTTTCCCGACCCATCTGCTGGTCTTTCTGGCTCCGGCCACACTGGTTTATACCATTTTCATGATTTACCCTTTATTCGATTCGCTCCGGTTGTCTTTTTACGATGTAAATGAATTCGGGAAAGAATTTTTTGTCGGGTTTCAAAATTTTATCCGGCTGTTCACTAATGTAAACTGGGCACCCCGTTTCTGGCAGGCACTTAAGAATAATTTTGTCTTCTTCCTCATTCATACTTTCGTACAGAACCCCATTGGTCTGCTGCTGGCTGCCCTGCTTACCCGGATGACGATCAAAGGGAAAACTTTCTTCCGCACGGTATTCTTCATGCCCACCATGCTCTCTTTCGTGCTGGTGGGCTTCATCTGGAAGCTGATCCTGAGCCCATTATGGGGCATCGCCAAAGACATTCTGGGGGCCGTAGGGTTAGGAAGCCTGTTTGGACCCTGGTTGGGGCTCGAATCCTCCGCGCTGATCACTGTTTCACTGATCTCGGTCTGGCAGTATGTCGGCATTCCGATGATGCTATTCTACGCAGCACTCATCTCCATCCCGGATGAACTGGTTGAAGCCTCCATGGTGGACGGAGCCAATGAGTGGCAGGCCTTCTGGAAAATCAAATTTCCCATTCTTCTGCCCACCATCGGCATTGTTGAAATGCTCACTTTTGTCGGAAACTTCAACGCCTTTGACCTGGTCTTTGTCGTGCAGGGGGCAATGGGCAACCCGGAATATTCTACAGATTTGCTGGGTGTTCTTTTTTACCGTACCACTTTTGGACACCAGCTTCAGGTTGGCGACCCGTTGATGGGCGCAACCGTTGCTTCGATGATGTTCCTGATCATTCTTACCGGCGTTTTGCTGTACATGTTCGTCTGGCAAAAACGTGTCACGACTTACGAACTGTAGAGGAGAGAACCCATGAAAAATTCTCTTTTGAAATCAAGACGTTTTGAGAATGTCGGCGCATACTTCATTCTGGTCATTTACGCCATTATCGCACTGTTCCCCATTTTCCTGGTCCTTATCAACTCCTTTAAGGACAAGAAAGCTATTTTCAAGAATCCCTTCATGGTGCCAACCTCCAGCACCTTCAGCCTGGTCGGCTATGAAAAGCTGCTGGAACGGGCGCACTTCGACCAGTATTTTGCCAACAGCATCATCGTGACCATTGTCTCCATGTTCCTGATCCTGTTTTTTGGCTCCATGTTTGCTTTTGCCTTATCGGAATATAAATTCAAAGGCAGCAAATTCATCGCGCTGTTCATGTCTCTGGGAATCATGATCCCCATCCGGCTGGGCACGGTCAGCATCCTGCGTCTGATGGTCAACCTGAATCTGATCAACACTTTGACTGCTCTGATCTTGGTCTACACTGCTCAGGGGCTTCCCATCACCATCTTCGTCCTGACCACTTTCATGGAACAGGTCCCCTCCGAGTTAAAGGAAGCCGCACGGTTGGACGGCGCCAGCGAGTACCGCATTTATGCGCTTGTTTTGCCCCTGGTGCGCCCCGCTCTGGCCACGGTGGCAGTCTTCACCATGATGCCCATCTGGAACGATCTGTGGTTCCCGATGATTTTGGCCCCCAGCGATGCCACAAAAACCGTGACTTATGGCGCGCAGCAGTTCATCGGCCAATTCATCATTGATTGGAACGCTGTACTTTCCTCCCTCACATTGGCTATGCTGCCTGTCATCATCCTGTACCTGCTGTTCTCCCGCTCCCTGATTAAAGGAATTACTGCCGGGGCAATCAAATAGCACCGCAATACCTCCGGTTTTGAGCATCCTCGCGGCAGACAAACGCTTTCATCATGTGTTCAACTGGCTGCCGAGAAAACGACAAAAAGAGATTTGTTAAGTGAAAGGAAAAACAATGAGAGTTGGAATTGTTGGGGTCGGTTTCATGGGTTCCACCCATGCCATGGGGTGGGCTGAGACCGACGCCATAATCGCCGGCTTCACTGCCAAACCGGTCAGGTTGGCCGAACCCATTGCCGCCGAATTTGGAGCAAAAGTTTATCCGGACTTCGAGGCCCTGCTTGAAGATGTGGACATTGTCGATATCTGCACCCCCACATTCCTTCACCATGAGATGGTCCTTCGGGCTGCACAGGCCGGGAAACAAATCGTCTGCGAAAAACCGCTCTCCCTCACGGTTGAACAGGGGCGCGAGATGGTCTCCGCCTGTCGCAAGGTCGGGGTCAAACTCCTGGTCGGCCATGTGGTGCGCTTCTTTCCGGAATATGCCGCGGCAAAGAGCATGGTGGAAAGCGGCCAAATCGGCAAACCGGCCGTGCTGCATTTGGGAAGGAAGTCTTTCCATCCCAAAAAGACCACGGACAACTGGTTTCTGGATGATGAGAAATCCGGCGGCATGATCCAGGACCTGATGGTCCACGATTTTGATTATGCCCGCTGGATTGCCGGCGATGTAGTGCGTGTGTTTGCGAAATCAATCCACGGCAGCGGACATAACGTTCCGGGAAACCACGCCCTTGCTATTCTGACCCATCAAAGCGGTGCTATCTCTCACATCGAAGGTTCCTGGGCTTATCCCCCGCCCAACTTCAAGACTGATTTTGAAATCGCCTGTGCGGATGGATTGATCGTACACAATTCCGACGCTGCCACACCCAATGGGCTTTATCTCAAAAAAGCGTCTGACGAAGAGGCGCAGGATGTCGCTCTGCCCTCCAGCCCGCTCGCCGAAAGTCCTTACACCACCCAGATCAAAGCTTTTTACCGTGCGATTGTTGACGACGCGGATATCCCTATCACCGCCGAAGATGGCCTGGCTGCTGTCCAGATCGCCAGAGCCGCCATCGAATCGGCCCGAACCGGGAAAGCCGTTGAACTTGAACCCCTTCCGGAGGTGGCATCATGAAGATTGGTATGATGAGCTTTGCCCATTTACACGCCGAAGCTTACATCCACAACCTGCGGGCCGTTCCGGATGTGGAGATGATCGGAATCGCCGATGAAGAATCGGAACGCGGTAAACACTTTGCCGAAATATTCAACGCCAACCTTTTTCCCTCTTATGAGGCCATGCTGGCAGAACAACCGGACGGCGTCCTGGTATGCTCCGAAAACGCCCGGCACAAGAAGCTGGTTGAAATGGCCGTGGATGCCGGGGTGAAATACATCCTGTGCGAGAAACCGCTGGCGATCAACCTCGCCGAATCGACGGATATGATGGAGATTTGCAAAAAAGCAGGCGTAAAGCTGATGACCGCTTTCCCGATGCGTTTCAATGCTCCTGTTCTGGAAGTGAAAAAGCTGCTGGATCAGGGCGGTTTGGGGCAGGTATTCGCCATCAAGAGCGAGAATCAGGGACAGGTGCCCAGTCACCACCGCCAGTGGTTCGTAGAAAAAGACCTCGCCGGCGGCGGCGCGGTAATGGACCACACCGTTCACCTCCTGGATTTAATGCGCTGGATGATGGGCAGCGAGGTTCAAGAAGTCTACGCCCAGACCAACCGCATCATGCGGGGACATGAAGTCCAGGTGGAAACCGGTGGGCTGGTCATGCTCACCTTTGAAAACGGCGTTTTCGCCTCCATCAACTGCAGTTGGAGCCGCCCGCGCCGCTACCCCACCTGGGGCGGACTTTCCATGGAGATCATCGGCGAGCGTGGTGTGGCGACCACAGACGCTTTCCGCCAGAATATCACCGCTTTCGGCATGGAAGAGGCGCACACCCTCTATATTCCCTGGGGTTCCGACAGCAACCAGGGCTTGATCAATGAGTTCTGTGCCGCGATCCGCGAACAACGCGAACCGGCCATTACCGGCTATGACGGACACAAGGCGCTGGAGGTGGTCCTGGCCGCTTATCGTTCCGCGGATTCCGGACAGCCCGTCCAGCTCTCGATTTAGGTACAACAGGGGTCTCACTCCACCCAAAAAGAACGAAGCAGCGCTTCGTTCTTTTCTTTCTTTTCAGACGAATCGGGGCATATCCCTCAGGTCAGCAGTTCGTCAATCACCTGGCGCATATTCTCCCGGTAAGTTTCGATAGCCTGCCTTCCGGCATCCTCCAGACGGATCAACGTGCGCGGCACCCGCTCTACAAACTCTTTCTCCACCCGGATATACCCCACCTCCTCCAGCTTTTTCAGGTGCGTCGAGAGGTTGCCCCGTGTCAGTTCGGTTTGCCGCAGCAGGAAGGTAAAATCCGCACTGTCCACCACCGAGAGATAAGCCAGGATCATCAGGCGAGCCGGGGCGTGAATCGCCCGGTCCAGTTCATTGATCGCCGACAGGTCTTTGTTTTCCCCATCATTCGTTTTCATCCGGCAGATCACCTTTCTCCAAAGGATATTTACGCATGAAACGGACCAGCAGAGCTATGCCGTTCGCCAGCACCAGCCCGCCCAGCGCCAGGACCATCCAGCCGCCGTGGAAATTCACAAAATTTGCAATGCCCAGCAGCAAAACTGCCAGTCCCGCGTAAGCATACAACCGTTTGATCCCCGTTACCGATGCCGCCATCGCATAGACCGATCCCGCGATCAACCCAAAGACTAGCATAAAGTTGGCTTTCAGCCATTCTGTGGCGGAAGAGGGCATAAAGCCCGGCAGGAATAGGAAGAACATTACCACGCCCATCAGCAGGACCCCGCTGAAGAGCAACATCATATTGGTTTTTCGTACAGTCCCCTGCCGCGTTGAGTCAAACCTGACATACCCGAAGCGCGGCACGGTGATTTTGTTCTTGAGCGGCGCGAAGAAAAGCACAGGCAACCAGCCCAGCACAGTGAAGGCTGCGTTATCAGCCAGCATATTGGTCGCGAATCCAACCGTACACAACCCGATGATGATATCGATCAAACCATCCTGATGGTAGGACAGATAAGCCTTTCGCTCCAGCTTACTGAACCCATCTTTTCCGGCCATGATACTCCTCCTGTCAAAGTACTTTTCTATTATTTCAAACTAGTTTGTTTTTCAAACTTGTATGTAAATCATACAGAATTCCAGAGCGCTTGTCAAGAGGGATTCGCCCTCGTTTCCTGCCCCTCGCATCAAAATCATTTTTATAGGGCTTGAAAGAATCTTCCACAAAAATAACTTTTTCCTGTGGTGGTTGATCCTTATGCGGCTATAATTCAGAAAAAACAGATAGGATTGGGGCGATTCTTATGATAAATGCAAATAGCTGGATGGCGGAACTGACCGACAAATTGAAAACTCATTTTAAAAACAGACTTTTGTTTGTAGGGTTACAGGGAAGCCATCAAAGGGAAGAGGTGCATCAGGACAGTGATATTGACGCTGTGGTTATCCTGAACACATTATCTATGGATGATTTGATCGCTTACAGAAAAATTCTTTCAACGATGCCGGAGAACGATAAAGCATGTGGCTTCATAGGCGGCAAGCAGGAGCTGATGAACTGGCCCAGGCATGAATTGTTCCAGTTTGAACAGGATACGCGTCCATACCACGGTTCTTTAAATGAATTGCTCCCCAACATAGAGCATCAAGATGTAATCAACAGTGTGAAAATCAGCGCTTCCGGGCTTTATCATTCTTGCTGCCACGCAGCCGTTCACACCCCCTCAAACATTGACACTTTAAAAAGCATGTATAAGAGTGCATTTTTCCTTTTGCAAGCCGTTTATTACTTGCGCAATGGTGCCTATATCCGCACAAAAAAAGATTTACTTCCACTGCTCCAGGGTGACGAGCAGGAAATTCTCAATATCAACATGAACTGGAATACCTACAACAGCAATATCCTTGCGCAAACGGATATTTATTTTGATTTGATCTTCCGGTGGTCCATGACAATATTAGACACCCGGTTTTAGTTGAACCGCCCACATCGGGAAACTGAGAAAAGCACTTGCATTTCAACCGGCAGGTGCTTTTTATGCAATATTCGTTCGCCGGATGCCGGAAACTCTCATCCGGTCCCGCAACTTTATGGGAGATTTTCTCTAACCAATGTAAACAGATCGTCCGGTTATTCTTTCTACTCTTTCCTGGCATTCTTGCATCTTCCTATTGAGTTAAGACCATACCCGTTTGCCAATTGATCCGTTTGGGAATACAATTGAGGGCGTGTTTTGGCAGGGAAAAACTCTTATCCTGCGAAGACAAGATCACATCATCGAGGCAAAAATGACCCAAAAAACGATCTGGACAGAAACCTTTGAAGTCAAAACGAGCGAAACCGACTTCCAACGCCAATGGAAACCTTCCGGATTTTTCCGCACCATGCAGGAGGTCGCAACACACCATTCCATTCACCTGGGCTACGACTACCATCAAATGAATGCGCAGGGCATGGCTTTCTTGCTGTCGCGGTTGAAGATCCGCTTCAATCGCTTCCCTGGCCCCGGTGAAGAGATCATCCTGGAGACCTGGCCCAAGGGGATGCAGCAGAAAATTTTCTTCATGCGCGATTTTTTGTTTCGCGATCTCGAAGGGGAACCTGTTGCCTCTGCCACTTCCGCCTGGCTGTTGGTGGACCTTAATGCACGGCGGTTTCTCCTCCCCAATGTATTAAAAGAAAAATTACCGGACAATAACGGCCGGTTCGCGATGGATGAAACACTGGAGAAAATTGGGATCCCCGATCCGATGGAAGAACGTCTGGTCACCAAAGCTGTTTACAGCACCGTTGACATGATGGGGCACGTCAACAACGCCCAATATGTTGATTGGGTGACCGACAGCTTTTCTTTTGAAACTTTTCAGGAAAAGAAACTGAGCTGGATGCAGATCAATTACCTTCAGGAAGTCAGGCCATGCGAGCACGTGTCTGTTGCCACGGCTCCCTGTCCGGAAGATGACACCACCTGGGTGGTTCAGGGCAGCAACCTGGATACCTCTGCCAAAGCCTTCGAGGCCCAGCTCGGCTGGTCCTGATAAACCACAAACGTCTTTAGCCTGCTTGCGCCGCTGCGGCCTTCTTTCTATAAAGCATTCCTTCCAGCCAGTAAATCAGTAAGGCCGTCCAGATGATGCTGAACCCGATCAACTGTCCTGAAGAGAATGGCTCGCCATACACCACCAGTCCATTCAGGAATTGAAAAGTAGGGTTGATATACTGCAAAATGCCCAATGCCGAGAGCGGGATGAGCGGTGCCGCGGCGTTAAACAGCCAGATTGGGGCTACAGTTACCACGCCGGTGGCCATCAGCAGCAGCCGGATATTCCAACCGTCCTGCCCCAGGGCCCCCATTCCCTGGCTTTCAACATAGATTAAATACCCCAACGCAGGCAGCAGCATTATTGAGAGTTCAAAGGTCATGCCGTGGAGTGCATCCAGCGGTGCGAATTTTTTCAAAAGACCGTAAAAACCAAAAGACCCGGCCAGCGCCAGCGCGATCCACGGCGGCGCACCGTATATCCTCCACAGATACCCCACCCCGACCGCTGCCAGGCCAACCACCCCCCATTGAGCCGGACGCAGCCGTTCCCGCAGAAACACGACCCCCATCAGCACACTCATCAACGGGTTGATGAAATATCCCAGGCTGGCTTCCACCAGATGCCCATTGTTTAATGCCCAGATGTACACTACCCAGTTGGTCGCCAGCAGGGCCGCCGTCAGGCTCAGGTAACCTAACGTCTTGCGGTCGCTGAAGGCCGCTTTCAGGCGCCCGCCTTCGCCGCGCAGCAGCACAATCACAAGCGCCAGGATAAAAGACCAGATGATCCGGTGGACCAGAGTTTGAAAAGATGGGACAGACTGGAGCTGTTTCCAGAAGAGCGGCAGCACACCCCATAAGAAGTAAGCGCCGGCAGCATAGAGGATTCCTTTTTTATTCATGTACACCTTTGAGCAGCGTAAAATAATCGTGCGAAGTACCCGCCCTATCATAACAGATAATCAGGGGGAATGTGAGTATACGCTCTCTTTTTAATTTGAGCCGGATGAAACAATTTCACCGCCCAGGAAGGGGGTGAAAGGACGATTAATGCGGAAAGCAGGCCTTAATATAAGGCCTGCTTTCAAAGAACTCCCCCCCGATGGGGAACCTATTTTTTCGGCTTTTTGGTGGGTTTAATCACCTCTTCTTTGGGAACTTTGGTCGGTTTGGGTTCCTTGGTTGGATTTAGCTCTTTGGTTGGTTTGGGCTGCAACAGCGCCTTGATTTCTCCCCAGCCCATTCCGGATTCGCGCATTTCAAAGATCTCATCCACCGGCGTTCCGGTTTCAGCGCTCAAGCTATAAACCAGGTCGATTTCACCAAACCCATAATGCTGACAGAACCTTTCCATAATCTCTTCATAAGGAACGTTATATCTTTCAGATAACGTGATTGCTTCCGGATGCGCTTCTGCGTTCCCGGTGCAATCCGTAAAAGCGTTCTCATCATCCGGCCCCGGAGTTTCAGAGGCCATAAGGGTCAAAGTTTGCTCCAGAGAAGGGGTCAGGGTCATCGTTCCTTCAGGAGTAGCGGTTTCGGTTGCGGTGGCATCCACTGGTTCGGTTTCTTCATCGTCCTCATCCAGCAATTCAATTTCTTTGGCAAACCACCGCTGGTCATCCAGCACAATAAAGTTCACCGATACCACATCCCCAATCTCGGGAGTACCATTAATCTCTGTTTCCTCCCCGAGCCAGATTGTTGTATTTCCAATGACCCAATGATCACTCCCCATTGCCACAATCTCACCGGTCAGTTTTGCTTTCTCGTGGTCATTCTTTGCCATTTCAATCCGGTCTGCAACGTAAGACCCGTCTTCAAGAATGCGGCCTCTCGCCAGGATAATATCTCCGGGTTGAAAATCACTCAAAACCAACGCGGTTGGGGGCACAGTGAACTGCACACCCGCCACAGTCCATTGCTCACCCACTATTGAGGTCAATTGTCCCTGAACAGAAAATTGATAGGCAGGCGTTTCCAGTCCCAGGCCTTTCCGCGCCGTTGTGGTCTGTCCCGAGGTGAGATAAACCTCCGCATCCCCGCTCGTCACTTGAACTTTCCCGGTATCTACGGAAATGATGGCCTGTTCGTTCTGATCTACGCTGACATCAAACATTGTGCCATGTACATTGACCTGACCAAAAGGCGTTTCCACTCCAAAAAAGCTTTTTTGCCCCCGCAGTGGGATGACGCTGTGATGCGTTTCACCAGACGTCTGATCAAAAGCAATTTTCAGAGATTTGTTCCACCCGCCATCCAGCGTGGTCAACACCACATCCGCATTTTCCCCAAGGACGGTCCGGCTGCCTTCAAAAAACACCAATGCCGCACCTGAATCCGCCGAAGAACGAAGGTGATCTCCCTCTTTAACCACGTCCCCATCTTTCAAAGCAACCCAGCCTGTTTCAGATTCAGAAGAAGCCACCTGTACAACACCGGTTACATCCACAAGCGTCGCACGGTGCGCACTCCCTGGTCCCGCCAGCCAGATTGCCGCCGCGCCAGTCACAACAACCATCAGAGCCAGGACAGCAAATGCCCCCGCCCAGGCCCATCGCCGGGTGTGTTTTGCGGCAGGTTTTTTAGAAACCGCATTTTGTCTCGCTTGAGCCTGAGACTGCCTGCGGAGTTCTGCCATAACCGCCCGCTTTTGCAGATTTGCCTTTTGGGGATCCATTTTCGGATAATCCAATCCCCGGATCGCATGCACCAGTTCCAGAAGTTGTTTATCCTCATCCTCCGCTGATGGGGATTTTCCAGCAATACTTTCCAGAGACTGTCCATTTTCAAGTTCAGCAATCATCCGCTCTAAAAGATCATCATTACGCATCATAAGAAACCTCCCATCGATCTAACACTTCCCGCAAGGCAAGCAGTCCGCGCCTTTGCAGTCCTTTCACGGAATCCTCGCTTTTGTGAAGTGTGCCGGCCACTTGAGTGATGGGTAATCCGGCAATAAATCGCAGGATAATCACGCTGCGTTGATCTTCGTTAATTTTTTCCAATCCCTTTAAAAGAGTTTCTTCTGTCATCTTTTTCGACACCTCAGAAAATACACTCTCAGAATCTTTTACAAGTTCCTCATTAATCGGAACTTCTGGATGAACCTGATTCTTACGGTAATGATCAATGATCCTGTTTTGTGCAATCCGGAATAACCACGCCTGAAAACTGCCTTTTTCAATTTGAAAATCCGAAATCTTCTGCACCATTTTCAAGAAAACCTCAGAAGTAATATCTTCTGCGACTCCTTGATTACCTGTACGGTAAAACACGTAGCGAAAAATTTGCTGGTGATAACGTTCATATAACTCACCCGCAGCAATTTCACTGCCCTGGCGTGCTCGAATAACAAGTTCTTGGTCTTCAAAAACTGGCATAAGGATCCTCAGGAAGCCGTATACACATGTACATCTTTAATAACGATGATCTTCTCAAAAAGTGTCGAAAGCATAAAGCTATTTTCCTTTTCTTCTCAGAATTCTAACATTAATCAAAATGTATTCCCAGAAACAATCCAATGAAAAGCGGGAGAAAAAGTGCAGGTCGCTTTAATCCCCCTGATTGCCGCAGACACCGCCATCCGGATTGAAGGTATGGATATGTTAAACCCATCACACCGGCATACCGAGTTCACCATATCCCCCCACTTATGGCCGGATGGACTCCGCAATTTGCAGCATCACATCCAGCGGTAGTTGTTCTTCACTGCCCAGCCAGAATTGAAAGCTGCCCCCATCCTCCGTGGAAATTTCCCAGATCAGCAGGTTATAAGGAACCGGGGCCGGGTTACCGCTTTCATCCAGTCTCAGACCCCAGGAGAAATCCGGAAGCCAAACTCCGTCATTCCCGCCAACGCTCACGAACTGCGGCTCAGTCTGACCGGTACCAAAATTGAGCAGCGGAACATCCGCAGCCGGATCAAGGGGTATCTGAGAGAACGAGAGAATCTTCCCGCTCAGGGCCTGCTCAAACATTACTTCTATTTTGGTGACAGTCCCCGAACGGTTGAAAAGCACCTCTACCGGTCTATCCACACCCTGTGATGCCGGAGCATATCCTTCGGGGAGAAAGGAAGGATAGTAGACCGGAAACCCGGCAATGTCACCGGCACCCGACAGGTCCGCCTGGACTGTACGGGGCGTATACACGGTTTCCGGGGTGGCGGTCAGCATTTGCTCGGCAGCGGGTGGTTCGTTGGTGAATACAAACAAACCAAACTGCACAATTTTTTGAGCCAGTGCGCGCCCGGGCGGGGTCAGGAACATCCCCAACAATAAAATAAGCGCAGCCGCACCGGCCCAGGCCAGCATCCGGCGTGAACGGGGGAGTTGCTTTGGCGAATAAGCCGGTGGGTAGATCCGGTCATAGGCCTGCTCGGTATGGCTGCGTAAATTCTCAGCAAACTTTTCCGCGGGTTGTGGGACCGCCCGCGAAAGCAATTCTTCAAGAAGCGTGAAATCAGTCATGGGTACTCTCCCTGATGAGCAAAAGATTTTCGGCATCCCCATCCAGTCCTTGTTGCAGTTCGTGGAGAGCACGGCTGAGATGAGCGGAAATAGTACGCTCGCCGAGCCCCAGCACCGCGGCAATTTCATTGTTCCGCAGCCCGCCAAAATAACGCAGCAAAACCACTTCCCGTTTCCGGGGGCTGAGTTCCCCGACCCTCTCCAGCACACCTGCTTGCATCTCGCGATGCAGAGCGTGCATTTCCGGAGTGGGGGAAGAATCCGGCAGGGTTTCATTTTCACCCAAACCCTGATTCAACACAGGATTTCGACGATAGTAATCCGCCAGCTTTCGCCGGGCAATCTGGAACACCCATGCCCGGAATGACCCGGGGTGCCGCCAGCGGAACTTTTTCAATTTCTGCACCAGAATCAGCACCACATCCGAAACCAGGTCTTCGGTCTCCGCTGTTGAGGGCATCCGCACGCGCAGGTACCCGTACAAACCGGGCAGCAGGGCATCATATAACCGGCCAAACGCCTCCCGGTCGCCTGCCTGAGCCGCAAATACCAGTGATCTTTCTTGTTCCGGATCATACATGCAGTGTAAACTCCACCATAATGGTTCTCAACAGGTTAACGCAAAACGAGAGAAGAATACTGCAATCCGCAGGACAGGGAATTAAGATACTCCTTACCCCACACCTGCAGGATACGGATTGAAAATATTATAGCGGCAACCCCGGGTTTTCGGTTTTGGGGTTCGGGCCAGAGACTCCGGATTGTGTTTTCTTTTACGGATGCTTAACGCAAAAACATAGAACCGTAAAGATTCTTTTTATTTTTCTTGATTCAAAGTTTAATTATCACGAACGGAACGACATCCCATTCCCCCGCACTGCTATCCCGTTTTCTTCTAATAACAACCACACCGCTTAATCATCCCATCGGACTTCAACCTTATTTTCCATCATCCCCAGCAGCCAGCCGCCGCACTGCACCCAACCCCGCCGCAGCCGGCCCTGTGCGTCCCGTACCGCCACCCGGTACACCACCTGTCCCTTGCTGGACCACCAGAATGGCCCCCTGGCGAACATGCGGAGCTCGGATTCCTCCAGTTCCAGACCGTTTTTCACGGCCCAATCCCGCAGCATCTGCTGCGAGCGTGTTACCAACCGGTAAATCGAGCCCCCTACCCCCAAGGTCACCAATACAATCAGTAAAAACATCGTCCAGTCACCCATCAAATTAACCTCCAACACCTAATTGTACCGGATATCTTTAGCACATTGCGTTATGGATTGGTAATCTTAACGGGTAGTACTGATACGGTCAAAGAACAACCGAACCTATACTCACTTTCCATCGCATCCTGTAAACTATTTTCAAACTCACTGCCCCAGCCCCCTTCATACCATCTCTTCCGCACAAAGCGATGAAAACTAGATCATTCCCAATCACATACCCGCTTCACCACCCCATGTTTGGCCAGATTGTAATGAACACAATCTAGATGCTACAAATGTGCCTTATCCCGAATCGTATATTCACAAAAGCGCCCCTGCCACACAGTTGCCTTTCCCTGTTGCATCCGAGATCGGCTATGTAGCTTACTTACTCACTCCACCAATTTTTAATATCGAATGGAAAATATCCGTAAATCTCACTCTATCGCACCGAATAATTTACTTCATCCTCTGGAAGCGTCCAAATACAATGCAGATGATCCAGCAGCAGACAAATCGCATCGGTAAAAAAATGGGAAGCGGCGCTTCACATTCGTCTAAGCCAACCGAAGAAAATTGCGAGCTGCTTCTGTAATCAGAATTAGCTTTCGCCAATATCTCTCACCACGGTGAAAAAATATGCCTCTCCTCAAACAAATAATCGACGATACTCAATCATAAAAAATTATAATAAAATTTACGCTTTCGATGCGTTGGAAACATTCCCTATTTTGTTAAACCGTTGTTTGGAGTAAATCCTCGCAAGTAAATGCTAATTCCGGAAGTATTCCTATACGCAACACAGAGCTTTTTTACACAATACTACAAAAATCAGTATGGTATAAAGCAAAATCGTTACTATCAATGTACAAATTAGCGTTGCTACAATTATGAAAGTATAGTCATCTTCATTCGCGTTGCCACTAGACACTTTATGTCCAGAGATGATACCTCGAGCAAGTGCTCCTGATAACCAATCTGGTAAATCAATCGATCTTCGATTTCGATAAACCCAAACCCAAAAATAGCCAATTGGAATGGGAAATATGATTAGTGCAACGCCATAACAACAGAGAAAGTTTTCCATATTTTTTACTTTATATCCATATCGTAAAAATATTTAAGAATTAAGTCGGCCTCCTCTTGTTTAATTCTTCCAATTATATTGGCACGAATGTACTCACGCTGAGCAATGGTTATTGCTCCAGCCGTAATCTTTACCAGAGTAACCAATGCCCCACCTCGTTTTTCTTGAATAACAAGATTTTTTCCACTTTCAAATATCACAAGTTTATTATTGTTTCCCATATTTATATCCTATGAGGTGAAATATTCGCCAACTCTTCATAAAACATGCCATACAGATGGTCAACCAGTTCTTGTTTCATAGCAGGTGGGTAATCTGATTGTTCAGCACGTATTACAGCTTTTGCACATTCTTCAGTCACTATTTCTAATTTTGAAATACGAATAATAACTTTCTGACGATGTTGTTCAAATTCAATTGTTTTTTGAATAGCCCCAATTTCGACCACAACTGACGAAACTATGCTACCGCCATATCTAACAATCACAGCAGTTACAGCTTTTAGAAAAGCCTGAGTAACATCAGGGCTATTAAGAATCACATTCATCGTATCTTTAATTACCACTGGAATTTTATTGTTACCATTTCGTATTGAAAAATTAGTGTTCTGTGTCATTTTCTCCTCCTATTTACAGAATCAAAAATTTATTTTTTTGACTTAGCCTTTATCATTTTTAGACGAAGAAACAACTTACGTGATTTTTTGTGTTTTTCATTAATTTCATTATGTAAAGGCTCAGACACAATTGATGGATTTAGGTGCTGAGTATATTCTGGTGAAATCTCTTTATTTGAAACATCACCCAATTGCGGAGTAGGCATAACTGCAAGTTTCTCCATTTGCTGTTGATAGCTATTCAGCCAACTCTCTATTATTTCAGCCTTTTTAGGATGATTTGAGGGAATTAAACGTATTCCTTTGACTATATCTTTATGATTTACTTTAACTTGATTTAATACTTCTTGAAATTGTCGCCGACTTATTGTTTTGGCATTTAAAGCCTTTTCCAAATTATCCCGAACTGGCTTTTCAAAAACTAGCAATTGCTCTTCTATCCGTTCGGGCATATAACGTCTATCTCTTGCATTTTGCAAAATCTGCTCAATGGATTCTTCATATTGAGCAATTAAGTTTTTGACAAGTTCCTTTTGCATTTCTGGCGGAAAATCAGTTCTATTAATAGCTTTTATAACCGCTTGTCCACTTAACTTGGAATCCTCAACAAGTTTCATCCAATCTGTTTTTGTAAGAACACCATCATCATAAAGCCTTTTTAGCTCACTCTCTAAATAACTGGCTAATTTCATAAACTTATTGTGAGCTTCATCAAATAGAGATTCTCTTTGACTGTCCATGATCAAACCTCCTCAATTCATCTTTTTTTATCCTACAACGGTGTAAAGAATACCTGTTTACCTAACAAACAGCTAAGGCATTTTAAGAAAACAAATTTCTCAAAGAAAAGAATCTAAAATTTGTCACGATCACAATGTAAAAACAAATTATGGTAAAACACCCCACTTACCATTCACCCATAAATTACCCCACAAATAAGTAGTTTTATTATATTAACTTATGTGTCCAATTGCAAGTAGTTGCGAACAGTGTTTGCCCCAAAAATGGTTGGCAAAATTTTAGAAAAAGATGAAGGCACAATATTTCCTGGATACTTGAATACAGATCACACCACTTTGGATCCGGCAACCATCAAGCCATTGTCCATCCCCAGCCAAGTTTTGTATGCGTTGTGGATTGGCAATCTTAACGGATAGAATGCGGTCGTTTTTTGACCGCAGCAAGGCTTCCCCCTAAATGCATCTTGAAAATTACGCTCAAACTTGTCTGTCGCCCGGCTTTATTCTAATAAACAACCAACAATATTCGAGCATAAAAATATTGTAATGAATTTACGCTTTTGGTGCGCCGGTAGCGCACCCAGTTAGAGTATAGAGAACCGCTAAAGCTCTTCCAATTTTGCTAATATCTCTTCTTTTTCTTTTTTCAATGCTTGATTCGTGATATCAATGGCTGGTTGAAAAATATTCATATCCATCTCAAAATGGTTAAATTCATTCAGTAATGTCTTTCTTGATAAAAAGAAAATCCTATTCCTTATTTGATTTTTTTCTTGTCCTTTAAAGGCTTCAATAATGATTTCGCTAAGCATTTGGTATTTTTGGGTTTTTATTCCATATTTATCTACCAGTTTTTTTTCCACGTTTAAACGCAAGTATAAATAAGTGTATGTATGTAATAACGTTTTACTAAGAAGAGGATAGTTTTCAGTTTTAAGTATTTTTAAATGGTTAATATTTGAATTAATAATATCAAATGCTGATAAAGAATATTCTTGCTTAATAATTTGATCAGAGAATAATTGATTATATATTTCAGTTATGTTTACAAGTTCATTCTCGTATCCATGCATGAGCTTAGTCAACTTGTTTTTTAAATCCATTCTATTAATTAGTTGACAATATCCTCGCATAAATGGAACTAAAGAAATTAGATAACATTTTTCATCTAAAATCTCAGCCTTTATATCATGTCTTAGTAATGAAAGAAATTCATGAGTATAAAGTAGTAATTTAATTTCTTCAGGGTTTATATAAATGAATCCATTTTCCTCTCCCATTGTATTGTTCATATAGTACAAATTAAAACAATTTCTGTGCTGATGTTCCAAAAGCTTAATTAGATCAGTATTATGCGTTAATATAATTTTTTTCTTCTTATCGAGAAATTTTATAATAGCATAAGCTATTTTATTTTTATAAATAGAGTCAAAACTTGAAATTGGATCATCAAGAACAATAATCTCATTTTCAATTTTCTTTGCTTTCAATAATTCAAAAGATAGCGAAAGAAAATTTTGTTCTCCATTACTCAATTGCAACAAATTCCTATCGCATTCTAAAAATTCTTTATCTCCAAGCAATAAGGTAAGGTTATTGTTTTCATCCCTATCTAAACGAATTTTCCTATCACCAAGGCATTCATTCAAGAAATTCTCAATGAACACTACATCTTCATCTTCAAATTCTGGTTTATCAAGAATAATTTGTGAATACTCCTCAAATATTTTTGATAAACCGCTTTCTTTAACTGATTCGACAAACAGATTAGTTATTAATGCATCATATACATCTTCATATAATTTTACTAATCTTCTAATATTAACTAATTCTTGGTTACAACCATTAATCAGCGCAAGCTTTAATTTCTCCTTAATGCCAAATGGATCATACTCACCAATTTGATTAATAATTTGCTCAATTATTTCCTTTGCCTGTTCACTTAAAGATTCAACTACTATTTTATTTTGATTTTTCTTTTTTTGAAGTTGTTTCCCCCTTTCAAAAGTAGAATCACAAACTATACAATCATCTAAATAATCGTATTTTTCAAGGATTCTAACCGCATCCTCCGTTTCTTCCATTTTCATCAAATTAGGTTCTTGCTTTATTGCATCAAGTTGAAGATTTTTGAAATTTTCTATTACTGATTTTTTACTTTTAATATCATCTACAAAATAGTTAAACGTTTTCACATCATAGTCAGGTACATCAATAGTATGAATGTCATTTATTGTTTGTAGAAATTCTTTTCTATCAATGTTTCTTCCTTTTTGTTTAACATTAGCTAAATAAGAAACATATTTTCTAATATGTGAGTTTTTAATAAATAGATAAAAAGGTCCTGTTTTTGTTGAAATACCAAATGCATTTCTTATTTCTTTGATCAATTTGTTATTAAATAAATCAGTAAAGCCGTTTTCTATTTTTTCCTTTAACTCATATTCTCGTTTTATATTATCACCGAGAATAAAATCTTCAGTACTTCCTGCAATGATGTTCCTTCCATTTTGGTCATTTATTATGTGAGCGATTTTATCGTCAATTTCTGTATACTCCTGTCCATCAATAGAAATGGAATACTGCACTCCACCCTCTTTATCCAAAACCTTCGCCAAACTTGTTTTCCCAGTTCCATTGGGCCCATATATAACAGAAATACATTTTTCTGTAAAATCGAGAATATTGTTATTTGTAAGATTGGAGTAATCTTCACAGAAAATTTCTTTCCTAATTATTTTCATAACAGTTAATTTCATTTTCTTTCCTCCAAGCTTCTATTACCAAAATGTATATAATACAAGACCTTATAATCAAAAAGTCCCTGCCGAGAAACAGTAACCCTCATAAACTATCCACATCCTAATATTCCACTTGATAATTACTCAATAAATAACCCCATAGATAAGTGTTAATAAGTATATTCCCCTGCATCCCCAAATACAAGCCGCCGCTAATAACTTGTTATTTAAAGCTCCTACTATCCTTATTATCACTGAATTCACCCGGTCGAGCCTCAGATATCAGGGTTCCATCCCCTTTATGGTTACCAGGCAGTTCCCTCTCGAGCCCTGGCGTCATAGCATTGCCTTTTACTTTCCCACTCAATCCTCCCAGCGGGCCTCGTACTTTCCATCGAAGGTCTTGTAAAAAGAATTAATAAACCGCACCCACCCCTCGCGGATATTTCCCTGCCCGTCACGGACACTGACCCGGTAAACAACCTGCGTACGGTTGGAGACCAGAAACGGGCCGCGAGAGAAAAAGCGGTACTGCGCGCTGAGGATCTGATACCCGTTCTCATCCGCCCAGGCGTTCAGGCGCTTCCGGCCCCGGGTGAAGTGCAGGAACCACACCACGCCTATCACAACCATGAACATCCCCATCGTCCACAGCATCAGAAAAACAGCGATCACCCTTTCAGCCATCTTACCCCTCCCGGCAACGCCCTTCCGCTTTTTGGAAAACACTTTCTACCTTCAGAATATTTTACAGCAGATTTCATAGGGATTGAAGAATGCCTGCTTCAAATGTTACAGCAGGCACAATGTCTGATTCGCCAAACAATATAAATGGGATACAGATGAAAAAACCGGATGGTCATTTACCGTCCGGTACAATTATTCTCCACACTTTTACTATCAAACACCACAAGCCGTGCAGCACATCCTTATCGGTTATTGTTCATTTTCTTCTCCATTCCCCTCTTCCTGGCTAAGGATCCCATCTTCTACTTCGTCATCATGCTCTTCGGAATTGGCATCGCACTTGATCACCACATAGATGGCATGTTCCGCACCCATTAAACTAATACCCTCTACCACACCCTGTACGCCCGCCGTCACCTGTTTTCCGCTCTCAAAATCTTCACCCAGGACCGTGTCCGGCATGACTTCCTGTTTAAGCCCCACCTGTACCCGGCTCGCTTCCAGCAAAAACACTTTTCGCTCTTTCGTCATCATTCACCTCTCTTTTGCTTTTATTCAGAAAAACAAACCCGCCGACCAACGCCGTAAAGGGCGCTACCGCCACCAAGCCGAAACAACCCACAACTGTCTTTAAAATTTCCGATGCCAGATAATTGGTATTCACCAGATAAACAGGCGGAATACCTTGCAAGATAAAAACCATCAACAAAGCCATATAGCTGGAGACATACGCCATTAATAAGGTAGTAACCATGGTGCTGGTCATATTCCTGCCAACTGAAAGGCCCGAAGCAACTAGCTCCTTGAAATTCAGGTCGGGGCGTTTTTCAATGACCTCATTCATTGCGGTCGCAACATCAATTGCCACATCCAGAACAGCACCGGAAGCCCCGATGAATACCGCGGCGATGAACAATCGAGCCAGATTTAACACTTCAAACCCCATAAACAGCAGGGTCTCGGAAAAAGGCTGAATGGCGCCATGCAGTTTGAAAGCAGGCAATAAAACCAGTGACAGCGTTATAGTCAGCAAAATACCCAACAGCGATCCCAGAAAAGCGACAACCGCTGTCCTGTTGATGCCGGCCACCATAAACAACGTCACGGCTGTGATGATCGTCACCGAAAGCAGGGCCACCAACAACGGGTCTTTTCCCAACAGGATGCCCGGAAGCAGCAGTTTCCAGATAATCATCACCGTGAACAAAAACGCCAGAATAGACCTCACGCCTCTCCAACCGGCAAAAGCAATCAGCCCCGCTGCGAACAACCCGACCAGAATAATTTCCAGGTTAATCCGAAAATGGTCGTAAGCTGTAGACGAAACCACTTTCCCATTTTCGATTTTGTCGAGGACCAGAAAAACGGTGTCGCCTTCCAAAAACATCTTATCGGTTTCCATCTTACCCAGAAGAATATTCGAAGCGTCTGTAATCTGACCTTTATATTTCGTATTGAGGATTTCCACACTCATGGATTGACTGCCGGCAGTGATCACCCCATAATGCTCAAGGTTCGTATTATCAACGCTCACTATCCGCCCTTTGGCCCTTTCCGTGTTCCTGCCAAAGGGTGTTTGGTATAGATCGGGCAGAACAAACATCATCACAATTAACAATAAAACAATAATCGAAAAAATTGCGTCCTGATTCAGTCGTATTTTTTTATTTTTCATAAGAATAGACCATCCGGCTTCTCAAAAGAAGGGGAAGACTGACGATTTCCCCCCGTATCAGTCTTCCCCGCTCCAAGATAGCGATTAGAAACCAGCGATTTGCATCATTTTGGTGTGAATATCCGTCTGATCATAATATCCATTGAACAATTCCGCACCGACACCAACCGCAGAAGTCTGAACCGGTGTTCCGGTGTGGGAGTAAGATGTCCACGCAAGACCGGCTTTTTGATTCAGGATAGTGGTCAGTTTGATGCTGAGCGGATCATATCCACCGTACAGCAGGTAAGTATAATCATCCGTTGCGCGTTCCTCTTTCCCCAGCATACTTTGTTCAAAGGCCTGTTGCACAATAGGCAGTTCCAGGTCTGTCAGTGCCATGCTGTTGTAAAGTGTTGTTTCAGCTTCCGCAGCGGCTTTTTGGGCTTCTTCGCTGGCACCTTCAACCGCGCCATCACGGATAGCCTGTAACAAGACCTCTTTTTCATCTGCAGGGATGACATACAGTCCAAAGGCTTCTTCAATCAGGGGTAAGGCATCTTCAAGTGTGGCTTCGGGGTTTGCTGCCTTGAATTCTGCAAACCGGTTATCAAATTCGATGTAGGACATTTTCTGGTTCTGGATGCGGTCAAAGTACGCAGAGTATCCGGTACCGGCAAAGCCAATTGTCAAACCACCGGTCTCATGATCGCCAGTAACAACAATCAAAGTCTCATCCGGGTGCTGTTCATAGAAATCATAGGCAACCGCAATGGCATCATCAAATGCAATGGTATCCTGGATAGAGGCAGCGGCGTCGTTTGCGTGGCACGCCCAGTCGATCTTTCCACCCTCAATCATCATGAAGAAACCATCCGGGTTATCCATCAGTTCAATGCCCTTGTCAACAAACTCGGACAATTTGATATAGTCAGCGTCCTGATCGAGCGTGTAACTCATGGCAGAATCTGCATCGACAATCTCATTGATCGCGATTACCTTACCTGCACCCGGTTCAAGCGCGTCAAAAGCAGCGCGCCCTTTGGCAATTTTGAAGTCGTTATTGAAAGCAACACCCATCGCGTTGGGCAGATTTTTCCCTTCGGAATCTTTGCTGTTTTTTGCTTTTAGTTGCCCCCCAGCGAAGTAGTCAAATTCTGAGTTTGCAAGGTCAACACTGATGTCATACATCAGTTTACGGGTAGGAACATGGGAATAAAAAGCTGCCGGAGTGGCATGATCCAATGAAACGGTGGAAATCACGCCCACCTTCCAACCTTGCGCCTTGGCGACTTCCGTAATGTACTCGTAAGACTCGGTGCCATCAGGGTTCATACCGATCACGCCGGACGCGGTCTTATAACCTGAAGCAATCGCCGTTGCTGTGGAAGCGGAATCAGGAATAATCGAGGTGAGATCGTAGGTGGTGTTCATCCCCTGCGCCGGGAACGTGTTCATCAATAATTTAGTATCTTCAGGGCGGGCGTCAGGGTTAGCGGTGGAAGCTTTATAAAGCTCTGCCGCATTACGCTGGGCAACACCCATGCCATCACCAATAAACAAAAAGATATATTTGGCGTTTGCCGTGCTCTCTAAATTTACACCTGCTGCTTCTGTTTGATCAACTTCAGGTGCCGAGCCGTAAGAAACCCTGGCAGTCATCAAAACAGATATGACAAGAAATACAAGAACGATTGGTTGAAGTACTTTTTTAGTCATTTTTCTCTCCTATTTAGATATTTATTACACCGGATAGATCATAGCAAAATAAACCAGCCGGTTGGTTAAGGAATAAGTCCTTTATATTAAATTTATGTAATCTTTATGGATTCATTATATTAATGACTTTTATGGTCAGAATATACAGGTTTATTTTTGGATAAAGCCTCATTGGGAAAACGATGCCGATGGAGCTTCATCCTGCGATCAAACATTCTACGCGCCGCTGAACAAGACAAATCCAAAAGTGTCTGTATCCGGGGAAAATATCCCACCAATGTTCACCCGTATAATATGGATTAACAAAGAATTCCTGTTGCAAAAGCTGCAACAAACCATGTTATCGGATCTGCAAACTCTGTACAATGAAATAGAGGAGTAAACCGGATATCGATTCCATCAGGAACACCTCCCCGGTCCGCAGAAGCGGGAAGCCCGGCAAGAGCATTTTCAGCATTGAAAAGCATGCTTCCGGACTGAAAAGGTTTTGGTTCTGTTAATGTTTGAAGAAGGCTCGTATGAAGAGCAAAGCGTTTATTATTGGTTTAAGCGTCTTGTGCGTGGCAGTCCTGCTTACAGGCTGCGCCCAATCCGTCAGTACCCCCAATGCCACGACTGCACCGGCAGCCAGCGAAACCCCGGCCATTTCCGCAAGCACATCCACCCCCACCCCACAACAGCCCACAGCCACAGCACCGGTCGATTCTCCTACCGTACAGCCCACCTCTCCCCCAGAGAACACCGCACCCCCACCCAGCGCCACCCCGGAACAGCAGGCTCCAACCGCGCTGCCTGCCAAAGACTGTACCGATACCGCCGCCTTCTTCGGCGACGTCACCGTGCCGGACGGCACCGCCTTCAAACAAAATGATCCTTTTGTCAAAACCTGGCGCATACGCAACGAAGGTACCTGCACCTGGGGGCCGGACTACACCCTGGTGTTCTCCGGCGGGGACCAGATGAATGGCCCACTCACCAACCCCATGCCCGCCGCCGACCCCGGAGCGGTGGTGGATGTTTCCGTCAACCTTACCGCCCCCGCCTCCGGTGGGACTTTCACCGGGAACTGGGAATTCCAGGACCCTTACGGCCAGCGTTTTGGCGTCAGCGGCAACCATGCCGACCCGATCTGGGTAAAAATTGGCGTATCCGTCTACGATGAAAACGGCAGCATCAAAGCCAGCGGTGCCATGCCGGCCAGCACCGCCCCCACCGATACCTGCTCCCCACAGCGGGACAGCAGCTACGAGCAAGACATTCTGGAAAAGATCAACACCGCCCGGGCGGATCAGGGGCTCAACCCGTTGAAACTGGACAGTAAACTCTCAGCAGCGGCTTACGCCCACAGCGCCGATATGGCCTGCCAGGATTACGTGGACCATAACGGCAGCGACGGCTCCACCTGGTACACCCGCCTTCAGGCCCAGGGTTATGCCTATGCCTACGCCTCGGAGAATATTTATGTCGGCAATCCGGCCTTCGGCGGCACGCCGGACGGCGCTTTCACCTGGTGGATGAACAGCCAGGTCCACCGCGACAATATCCTCAGCACCAAAGTCACCGATATCGGCATCGGCTACGCTTTTTCCTCCGGCAGCACTTACGGCGGTTACTACACCCTCGATTTCGCCCGGCCGTAACCTGCAACCTGCCATCTCATCCTTATCACAAAAAGGAGCCACCGGCTGGAAATCCGGGGCTCCTTTCAATATACTTTCTTCTCTATTTACGTTTTTATTTTACTTTTGCCATTTTCTCACGGGCAGCCTGGATGGCCTGCGGGTTAACACAATTCCCCGGATTTTCTCCATCCATGAAAGCCAGCAAAGCGTTCACCCCCATCCGGGATTGGTTTTCAACCACATCGCGGGTTGCTCCCCCCAGATGCGGGGTACAGATCACATTCGGCAGCTGCGCCAGCGGATCATCCTGCCCAATTGGTTCCCGGCTGAATACATCCAGAGCGGCGCCCGCAATCTTCCCGGCCTGCAAACAGGCCAGTAAAGCGGCTGAATCCACCACATCCGCCCGGGCGGTATTGATCAGATAAGCGCCGGGTTTCATATACCCCAGCTCTTTTTCTCCCAGCATCCCCCGGGTATGGTCATTCAAAGGTACATGAAGCGAGACAATATCCGCCTGAGATAACACGCCCTCCAGCTCCAGCCACTCCACGCCAAACGCTGCTGCTTCCGACCGGCTCACATAGGGGTCATATCCCACCAGATGCACGTCAAACCCGGAGAGGCGCCGGGCTACCAGGCGCCCAATTGCTCCCAACCCCACCAGGCCGATGGTCTTCCCGGGTAAGTCATACCCCTGGTAATTCACATAGACCCAGCGCGCGCCATTATCCACCCAGAGATTGTTTCGGATTGCGTCTATTCCCTTTAGGACGTTTCGGGCGCAGGCAATCATCATTCCTACCGCGAAATCGGCCACGGCATTGGCATTGCGCCCCGGAGTGTTGACAATCATGACGCCGTGGCGGGTAGCTGCTTCAACATCCACATTTGAGACCGTTCCGCGAAAATCTACCAGAGCAAACAATTCCGGGCAGGCCGCAATGACTTCAGCAGAGATATTGTCATTTTCAATCACAGCCACGTGACAGTCGTGCATTTTTTCAATCATCTGTTCCGTGCTCAAATTCCCCTGATTGAAATGAAAGGATTGTTCAACCGTAAAATACTTTTTTATTTCATCCAGCCATTTTTCAGAAATACGGGCAGCAATAAATGCTTTCATTTTGTTTCCCCTGTCTAAATTCAGATCAATAGGTTAATTAACGACCATACCATGAAAGATCACCAGATGCTGTGCATCTGGTGATCCAATCTTTAATTTCAAAGATAAACAATCCAAAGCGTTCCAAGGGTTGTATTGAGAGCAGGTTGCTACTTTTTCTGCCCATAATTGTTTTGATAACCGCTGGAAACCTCTTCGATCTGTTCATCGGTAAGAATAATGGGAGTTCCAATCTGCATGGCAAAATGTGCAATCTTGGCCATCTCTTCCACCTCAACAGCAACGCGGGTTGCCTGCGCTGCACTGTTCCCAATGGTAAACACGCCATGGCTTTGCATAATCACCGCCCTGGAGCTCCCAATGACCCGGAGAATTTCATCACCAATCGCTTCCCCGCCAAAACAGGCAAAACCGCCCAGCGGAACGCCGCCGCCGATCAAACCACAGGTCGTGGTCATAGGGGGAATCGGCTTATTGACAACGGCAAAGCTGGTGGCATACGGCGAATGGGTATGCACCATGCCAAAGACATCCGGCCGGGCGCGGTACACGACCAGGTGGGTTTCCGTATCAATAGACGGTGTCAATTCGCCTTCAACCACTTTCCCGTCCAGGTCCACAATCACCATGGCTTCCGGGGAAAGCTCTTCATAGGCAATACCACTGGGCTTAATGACAACCAGATTTGTTTCAGGATCGCGCCCACTCACGTTCCCACTGGTCATTTTGATCAGGTCGTTTTCGGGCAGCATCAAATTACATTTGTAAACTTCTTTGCGTAATTCCTGCAGCATCATTTCATTTCTCCAATCCAAACCATTTATAGTGTGTGCTAAACCACTAAAATACCTAATAAGCACCCGCCCTGGAAAAGTATTGTAAGGCCAAAGCTTCACCCAGGCTGGTTATCTTCCAAAAAGTTATCGATACCGGTTCAAGAACCGGTCGCGCTGTTCCCAAAAAACTGCTGCCGACTCGCGCAGCTGAGTATAAATTTTGAATCCGTCCTCGTACAGCTGTGTCATTTCTTCGCGGGGCCTGAACAGAACACTGCCTTGCGTCGCAGCGTTTTGCGGCACCGAATATCCCAGCTTTTCGAGCAGTGCACCGGCCATACCGTTTAAA
>JAHDQE010000112.1 GCA_018433975.1 Ornatilinea sp.
CTCTGTATCGCCCACAATATTGCCAAAGTAGCAGCTCAATAGCTATTGTTACTTTTTCTTTTTTTATTTTTACCAGCTAAAACACGAATTTCTTGCATTTAATGCAAAAGAGGCTGCCCTTTTTGGACAGCCCCTTGTTTTGCCCCTGATATAATTACAAACAACCTTAAAAACGGAGTTTTTTATGAGCAAAATGACCGGATGGCAGGCGGTTTTGCACGCCCTCAAAGCCGAAAATATTCAATACATTTTTGGCATGCCCGGCAGTGCCGAAGATCTGTACGACGCATTGTACGACCAGGCGGATATGCAGCCCATTCAGGTACGCCATGAAGCTGCAGGCGGTTTCATGGCAATGGCCTACGCGCTGATGACCGGCGATCCGGCGGTGTGCTTTGCCACCCAGGGCCCCGGAGCGGCTCACCTCACAGCGGCTCTGCTGGAAGCCCGGGCCACCTGTGCTCCGGTGATCGCGCTTTGTCCCACAGCGGATGGACGGCTGGAAGGCAAAGGCGCCTTTCAGGAAACCGACCAGCTCAGCATGATGAAACCGCTCACCAAATGGGCTGTCCGGGTTCCACATGCAGAAAAAATTCCCTGGGCCATCCGGCGCGCAATTTCACTGGCGACCAACGGCCAGCCCGGTCCGATATACATCGAACTGCCGCTGGAAGTGGGCCGCGGAACAGCCGAAATCCCCGAATACCTTCCCGCCCACCGCTATATCCGCTCTTCAGCCGACCTGGCACGGATCATCGCCGCGGCCTTCCTGCTCAGCGAAGCCAAACGCCCGGTGCTGGTAGCAGGCGGCGGTGCGCGTCGCAGCGGCGCTCATGATGAGATAAAATTCCTGGCCGAGCACCTCGGCATGCCTGTCATGACCACACCTTCCGGGCGTGGGATAATCCCGGAAGATCACCCCCTCTCCATTGGACAGGTCGGGCTGTACCGCACCCGGTTGGGAATGCAGGCTTTTGAGCAGGCCGATCTGGTGATCACGGTAGGCTCCCGCAACGAAGAATTTCAGACCGGCTCCTGGAAGATTTTTCCACAAGGAGCCAGGCTAGTCCAGATCGACATCGAATCCTTTGAGCTGGGCCGCAACTGGATTCCGGATATTCCCATCCTGGGCGATGCCAAGCTGGTATTGGGCGAGTTGTTGATGGCGGTACAGACTCAAACCGGCACCCGGCCTGAATGGGCCGAGCGCCGCGCAGAAATTTCCGCAGCAAAACAGCAATATGAGGTTGAAATTACCAACGAATGCCTCACCAACGAAACACCTATCAAGACCCGGCGGGTCGTGTATGAGCTCAACCAGGTCTTTGGAAAGAACACCATCCTGGTCAATGAAAACGGGAGCCAGGATTTATGGTCGTATTACAGCCCATATTACAAAGTTCTGAACCGTGACGGCGTGGTTGCCCCGGGAGAACAGACCTGCATGGGCGGCGGCGTGATGGGCGCAGTTGGCGCCAAACTGGCCCGCCCGGAGATGCAGGTGGTCTGTCTGACCGGCGACGGAGCTTTCCAGATGTACAACCAGGATGTCCCCACAGCCGTTCAATACGGCGCACCGGTCACCTGGATTATCCTGAACACCCACAGCCTGGGATGGACTAAATACAGTCAGAAACTTTTAGGAGAGCGTTACATTGCCGTCGACTTTGAAGTTCAGCCGGATTTCGTTTCCATGGCCCGGGCCTACCAGTGCTATGGAGAGCGGGTAGAAGAACCCTGGGACATCCGTCCGGCTTTAGAGCGGGCCTTGCAGGCCAACCGCAGCGGCCAACCCGCCATTCTGGACATCCTTGTAGACCCGGAAGACCACCCGGAAGGATTCGTCGAATTTAAACACCTCAAGGACGAGAAAAGGAAAAAATATCTTTAGGGGAAAAGCTGGTCAGACCGTCATTTCTTTTTCCATCACCGACGCATTCTCGCCCCCTATGTAATAGCTTTTCCAAATTTCCACCTGCCGGTAGCCCGCGGTCTGGTACAACTCAATTGCGGGGCGGTTAGAGATGCGTACGCACAGTCGAATCCGGGACACTGTCATGTGCTCCTCACAGGCTTTCAGGAGCGCACGGGCCACTCCCAGGCGCCGGAAACCCGGCCGTACGCCAATCGTGATGATCCAGCCCGTCTCCCGATGGTCGCGAATTTCTCCCGCGGCAAAGCCGATCATGTCCCCTCCGCTTACCGCCTTCAGGCGAACCATTGCGGGAAATGTCAGCACCCCCACCAGGTCCAGAATTGTCCAGGCATCCAGATCAAAACATTCTTTCTCCAGACGTTGAAGGGCAGATAAATCCCGAAAATTTGCCGGCACGATTGAAAATTCAAAAGGCTCGATCATAAACCATCTTTCACATCCAATATTTGAGAAGCACCTGAAGTTCTTGTATTTTACCTTGTGGATTAAAACAAAACAAGCAGCCGATATCGCTGCTTGTTTTGGCGCCACTCAGACCCTCTTTATCACACACCTATAAGCACAAACCACAAAAAATAAGTGGTGTATATTTACAGGATAATCCATCCTAATTAAAATTCATTGAATGCGATGTTATGATTTTGTTAATGCTACAATTTACAAAGTGCAAAACAATCGAAACAGGCATTACCTCACAAAGTTGATCTTTCAAGTTAACCGCTACGTTAAATTCTTTTACCCCGAATTTAACAACATCGCTTAAAATAAAGCCTAGAATGAAGACACATCGTTGGCGCAGACCTGTTAAAAAGAGAATAAACCGGGCGGCGGCTGTGCTGCTGCCAATTTTTCTGTTCCTGGTTTTCATCCAGACTGCCGCCGCGCAAGAAGATTCCAATTTACTCATTTCCAGAGTAGTAACAGATCAGTTCCCCACCGTCCAATTTTCTATCGAAGCCGTCGATTCGGATGGCAACTTCATACCGGATCTGACAACCGAGGATGTCCGCATCCTGGAAAACGGGACGACTCTTGCACCTGAGAGCCTGGAAAAGGTAGAGCCGGGGCTTCAGTTCATCCTGGCCGTGAATGCCGCTCCCATGCTGGGGAATTTTGTCGCCGGGGTCAGACAATATGACAGCCTTAAACTGGCGCTGGAATCCTGGACACAATCCATCCCGGAAGATAACCCCAACGATTTCAGCCTTTCCACCAACAGCGGATTCCAGACCGTACGCCAGACATCTCCGAAAGAGTGGATTAAGGTACTGGAGGAGTACCAGCCTGATTTTCTGGAATCTCAACCCACTCTGATCAGCTTCTCTCAGGCGCTGGAGCTTACCACAGACCCTAACCCCGACCCCCGAATGAAACGGGCCATTCTCTATATCACCCCTCTGCCCAACAACGCCATTCAGGCCGCATTGCCTAACCTGGCCGACCGGGCAGCCGAACTGGATGTAAAAGTATTTGTCTGGTTGGTTGCCCCCATCAATTACGACGATTCTGCCGGTGCAGAAATACTCCGCGAAGTCGCTGCCCGCACCGGAGGGACTTACTTTTTATATTCCGGAGTAGAGGAAATTCCGGACCCCGAATCCTATTTTGCTCCTCTGCGTTATCAATATGAAGGGCAGTACCAATCCCGCGTTCAAGAAAGCGGCTCCCAACAAGTTGCGGTGCAGATTACTCAGGGTTCCAGCAAAATCACCAGCCCAACCACAGACTTTACGATCAATGTGCTCCCTCCAAATCCCATGTTCCTCTCTCCGCCCACCCAAATCACGCGATCCTGGACTACCTCGGAAGGTGGGGAGGGAACACCCGTTTTAGAGCCCGAGTCCTTTCCAATTTCAATCCTGATCGAGTTCCCGGATAACCACCAGCATCCAATCCGGCGATCACGGCTGATTGTAGACGGCGCAGTTGCAGCAGAGAACAACGAGCCGCCTTTTAACCAGCTCGCGTGGCCGCTGGAGGGTTATACAGAAACCCAATCCCATACCCTGCGAATTGAAGTTGAAGATGGATTGGGATTCACCAGCAGCAGCATTGACACTGTTATAGAAGTTGTTGTTGAAGACCCACCTTCCAAAAGATGGCTGAATTTACTCACTCAACAACAAACAGTCCTGATTGCCGTCCTCCTAATTACCGTGTTAGTCATGCTCATAGTGCTGAACCGCGTGCGCCATAAGCACTCCACCCCTGAGACCCGGCGTCAAAAGCGGAAACTCTACCGGGACCCATTAACTCAGCCTGTGAATATCCGCCAGGAAGAAGGCCTTTCTTCCTCGGGCACAGCAAAGAAAACCGCTTCCTCGCGCGGGAAAGCAGCAATGAATGCCCCGGCCCGATTGGTGCGCCTCTCAGAAGACGGGATTCCCCTCTCACAAAACCCGATCCTGATCCAACACGATGAAATTACAATCGGGAGCGATCCACAGCAATCCATGTATACTTTAAAAGATCCCTCCGTAAACGGCGTTCACGCCCGGCTGACCCGGTCCGGCACGGAAAATTTTATCCTGGCAGACGCGGGCTCCATCGCCGGGACCTGGGTGAATTACGCACCGGCTTCATCCAAAGGTGTTCACCTCAAACATGGAGACCTGATCCATATCGGCCGGGTCGCATTCCGGTTTGAGCTCAGAAACCCCAAACATATCCCACAGCCCCAAGTCACTTCTCGCAAAGAAGGCGATCATGAATAGAACCCAACAAGCTCATTACCCGGTAACGGCTCACACCGACCCGGGAAAATCCGGAAAAATCAATGAAGACCGTTATGCAGTCTCCGCGTTTACATTAAATGGACGCAAAGCCACTCCGGTGCTGCTCGCGGTGCTTTCAGATGGTATCGGAGGCCATCGCGCAGGCGAAGTGGCGGCAGAAATGGCAGTGGAATCCATCAGCGATCGAATCGGCTCCAGCAGCGGGAAATATCCCATTCAAACCCTGCGTCAGGCCATCCGGGAAGCCAGTGACCAGATCCTGAGCGCCGCCCGTTCCGACCCCGACCAATACGGCATGGGGGCTACCTGCGTCTGCGCTCTCCTGATTGGCGATCAACTATTTACCGCTTCGGTGGGCGATTCGCGAATTTATTTAATTCGTGATCAAAAAATCCAGCAGCTCACTTATGATCACACCTGGATTCAGGAAGCTCTGGAATATGGTTTGATCACACCCGATCAGGTGGAAGGGCACCCCAATGCCCATGTGATCCGCAGATATGTCGGCTCTCCCCACCCCCCCGAAGTGGATTTTAGAATCAGGCTGACCGGCAGCGAATCTAACCAGGAAGCAGAAAACAACCAGGGAATTAAACTGCTGCCCGAAGACTACCTGCTGCTGTGCAGTGACGGACTCACCGATTTGGTAAGTGATTCGGAAATTCTTCAGGTCTTCCAGCAGAATCCTTTCCAGGAAGTCGGGCAGGTACTCATTGACCTCGCCAATGACCGCGGAGGGCACGATAACATCACCCTCATCGCCATTAAAATCACAAAACCGGAAAAAACGCTCTCCCCCACCCTTAAATGGTTCAGGATTTTATTGGGCGGACTGGGTTTGGCCCTGGCAGCAGCACTGATCGCCGCCGGAATATTCGGCTGGTTGTGGTTCCGGGATCAGCCCGCGTCACAATCCACGCCCACCCCTTCGCCAGCGCCCATTATACTCACCCCAACCGATCCGGCTCTACCGGAAATCTTCCCCGAGCAGCCCATCTCAACGCCAGAAACTCTTCCTCAGCCCACTCAAACAGATCTCCCATTTTCAGAGTTTGAGAACGGAGCAACGTTGACCCCCTGGCCCACCAATACAACTTCTCCGGCCGGGAATTGAACATTCCCAGTTTTCTTTCTTGTTTTGCTCATCCTCCCATTATCCAATACTTCCACCTTTCACGAATCCCATAAACAAAAACGCCCGTCCGGCACTGGACGAGCGAAAAAAATTGCTTAATTTTCGTTTAATGGAATCTTTACAGGAATGCCTCCACTTGCAGCAGAAAAGTTGTCACATCCAGAGGTTTGGTAATATACCCATCACAACCGGATTCAATTGCCTGGCGGCGGTCTCCGGGCAAAGTATGCCCTGTCACAGCAATCACCGGAATAGCTTTCAATTCGGCATGTTTCTTCAAGCGGCCCGCCAGTTTCCAGCCATCCAGTCCGGGAATACTGAGGTCCAACAAAATCAAATCCGGCTTATATTTCAAAGCCATTTGCATTCCTTGCCCGCCGTCGATTGCCGTTAACGTCTCGTAGTCCGCTTTTTGGAGCAGGAACAAAATCAACTCTCGATTGTCTTTATCATCTTCAACTACCAATATCCGGCCTTTGGGCATTGAAAAGCACCTCAAACTGATTCTATTTAAATCTGGTCTTTAAAATTGCTTGGACAGTTATTTTACATAAATTTTTGTTTTAATGCCACTCCAGCCAACCCAATGCGAAACAACATTTCAGAGTTATTCATGGTTGGGAAAGGGTCATCATTAAACTGCCCTCACTTCTATACTGATAAATATCAGTTTACCACCAATCTTAAAATAAAAATTCCCTGACACGGTTATTGAATAAGCCGGTCTCATTTATTGATTTTGCTACGGCGCAGGAGAAGCAGATAATGGAAAAAGAAAATCCCTGCGAAAAGAAGAGTCTGGTTATAGCTCGCTTAGTCGATGTATAAGAAAATTTCTTGATTTCAGATCCCCAGATGCAGTATCCTTTAAACATAAACTAATAATGAAATGTTACTTGAAATCCGGATCAAGAAAAGCAAAAACAATAGAGGTATCCAATGAGCACAAAACTTTCAAACGAAGTCGCAACCCTCGGCGGAGGTTGCTTTTGGTGTTTAGAACCCATCTTTAAGGAACTGCGCGGTGTAGAAGATGTCATTGTTGGCTATGCCGGCGGACAGGCGAAGTCCCCATCTTATGAACAGGTATGCACCGGCGCCACAGGTCACGCAGAAGTTGTTCAGATCACGTTCAACCCGGAGATCATTTCTTTTCGTGAGATTCTGGATGTTTTCTTCTCCGTACATGACCCGACGACCCCCAACCGTCAGGGTGCCGATGTTGGTACACAGTACCGCTCCATTATCCTGTACCACACCGCGCAGCAGAGAGAAACTGCCGAAGAAGTCATCGCCGAATTGAATCAACAGGGCCTTTGGAAACTGCCCATCGTAACCGAAGTATCCCCGCTTAAAGAATTCTACAAGGCAGAAGAATACCATCAGGAATATTATCAAAAAAATCCCTGGGCCGGCTACTGCCAAGTGGTAATCCGCCCCAAAGTCAGTAAATTCCAAAAGCATTACAAAGAACAATTGAAATCCAACCCGTAGAAATATTTCCTGCATACAATCCTTTCTTGTTATTCTCACAACAACGAATCAAGAAGCTCTTGAAACACCAGGAGCTTTTTGATTCGTTAAGGCACTTCCATAAAACATTCTTGAAACCTTGCGATGTGCAGCCAGCCTTATCCATTAATTTTGTAAAACATATCCAAACACTCATTTCTTGCATCGCTCCGGATATCTTCCTCACTTTTATGATTCACCACTTGTCGCCGATTTCCTTAACTGCTAGAATAAACCTGTTTGTACATTTTCAGCCCAAAAGTCAAATTAAAATTCGGTTATCGATCAGGAGAGCTTCATGAATACAATGTATGACTCTTTAGTTTGGCACGAGGTTCAGGTAACGGCTCACGCTGCTGCCAAGTATATTCCCCTTGTTTATGGGGAAGTGGGAACAGAAGGAAAGCGCATCACCCTCATTGCCGGAACGCATGGCGATGAAGGCCCATGGTCCGCATTGGCTATCAAAGCCCTGCTTGAGAACCCACTTAACCAATTGAAAGGCCGCATTCGGGTAATTTTCACTGCCAACGCGCTTGCCGCAGAAGTGAACGCCCGCAACTCATGGATTGATTCCCCAAATTCTGTTGATCTGGATAGTTGTTTTCCGGGAAACCCCAATGGATCGCATACGGAACGCGTTGCGGCAGCAATTGCGCCATTGGTAGCGGACAGTGATGTAATCCTTGACCTCCACGGTGGCGGAAGCTGGTGCGTCAATGCTTTTGTCAAGCGCTTTGAAGGATCCGAAAGCATTGCGGCGGATATGGGCGCACCTTTTATTGCCAATGCTCCCAATAAACCGGGTGGACTTACCACATACGCAAGATCTCTTGGAATTCAAGTGGTCAATGTCGAAGTTGGCGGACGTTCAGCGGCCGAGATGCATTGGTGCAGCCAAATCGTCAAGGGATTGGAAAGGGTGCTATACAATCTGGGTGTTCTGGCACTGGATACTCCCCCGGCTCCCCCAGAGAAAGCAATTGATGTCAGCAAAACAGAAGCAATCCGTGCCAGAGTAGGAGGTATTTTTGTCCCTTCCGTGCGCGAAGAGGCGGTTGGTACAATCGTCCCCGCAGGAACACAACTGGGCAAGATCCTAAACCTGCACACGCTGGAAGAATTAGAAGTGTTTTTGGCCCCTTATGAACAAACCGCAATGATGCTCCTCCGACCGGAGATTTGTGTCGTAGAAGGTTCAGCACTGATCTATGTAATTGCTACACCCGCATAAGCAATACAAGAAAATCCACTGGAATCCACTTAAACCATTTTTGCGGAAAGAAGTCAAAGAAGTCCGGGATAACGGCTTCTTTGACTTCCCATTTAGACCCTCGGGAACATGGAGAAAAAATCCATTCCAGAATCTTCTCTCAGTAATTCTTCTTATTTTTGAACCGGCCAACCAGAGTATAATGAGTTATTCATTTCCGAGGTAACCATGCATATTCCTTTCCTGACCTCCATGTTGATTGCCACGATGATCTTATTGGTCATCGCTCAACGCGCCACCGACCGCCTTATTCGGCACCATCACCGGCAAAAAGTCGATTTTTTCGTTCACAACCCAATCCAGCCCGGAGATATTGTGTTTCTCGGCGACAGCATCACAGATGGCGCCCGATGGAGAGAACTGTTTCCTGATCTACCCGTCAAAAACCGCGGGATCAACGCCGATACCACCTCCGGTGTGCTGGACCGGTTGGATGACATCCTTACAGGCCATCCCGCCGCCGTATGTCTCTTAATCGGGACAAATGACCTGCCCTGGTTCCAATACCACAGCAATGCGGATATTCTCAATACTTATGAAAAAATTCTGAAACGTTTCCAATCCGAAACCCCCGAAACAATGGTTTTCGTACAATCCATTCTCCCGCGCGAGCGACGCTACGCGAAGCGCATCCTGAGCCTGAACGGCCATCTGGAAGCCCTAGCAAACCGCTATAACTATACTTATCTCAACCTTTTTCCACACTTTGCCGGGCCGAAGGGGGAGATCCGTTCGGACTTTACCAACGACAACCTGCATCTTATGGCTGCCGGATACGCACGCTGGGTTGAAATCCTCAAGCCCTACCTCTACAACCTATAACAATTTCTATCCTCACTTCATCCCCTAACCGATTTACAACCTTATAAACGAACCCCATGAGGGGTATATCGTTACGGCACAGTCAAGTCACATTCTTTTGGGTATTCTCCCGTGAAAGAATGTATCTCTCCACACCCGCGAATATGTCTCCCGAGCAAAGCAAGTGAGATGTCAGGGCTTTTGTTTTAAATTACACTGTTTTACAGAGTAACCCCTCTATTCAATCCTATGTAAACATCAGGAGAAATTATGTTCTCTAAAAAGTTGCTTTATTGGATTTCCAAACCCGTTATTAGTACTTACGCAAACACCATGCTAAAAATGGATGTACAGATGCACCAGCAGATTCCAGATGGCCCCAAGATTATCGCAGCCAATCACCCCAGCACCTCAGATCCTTTTTTTGTGGCAGCAATGCTGCGGCAGCAAGCTTTTATCCTCATCAAAGGACTGCTTTTTAAAGTTCCCATCTTCGGAGAGTATCTGCATCGCTCGGGGCACATTCCTGTTGCAGTGGGCAAAGGGCAAATGGCCGTTGAAACAGCCGTAGATTATCTAAAAGCCGGGCACAACGTCATAATTTTCCCAGAAGGTAGTCTCAGCCCGCAGGAAGGCGGGTTCCATCCATCTCGAACCGGTGTGGCCCGCCTGGCATTGCTGAGTGGAGCACCCGTCATCCCGGTAGGGATCCATCTCCTGCGCAGCCGAATCCACCCCATCCGCTCCACAATTGAGGGAGAGATTGAATATGGCCGCTGGTATTTGAGCGGCCCTTACAACCTCACAATTGGACGCCCTTTACAATTCACAGGAGACGTAGAAGATCGAATTCGCGTCCGGGCAGTGGCAGTTCAGGTGATGTCGCAGATCATTGCATTGGCCCGAGAGAGCGAAATGCGGCTGAACCAGAACCCGGGGAAATTATCCGGCACCGTCCAGGCATTTTAACGCAATCACTCGCTTTAAAAAATAAAAAATGCCGGAATATCGACAACGATATTCCGGCATCCCCCAATGAAATTGCAAAGTTTACGAATACTGCTGAAGGAAATCTTTGGCAAGTTTACGCACATCCCCGGCACTTTCAGCCGCCAAGGCGTTTTGCGCCAGGCTGGATAATGTTTCATAATCCAGCTTGCGGATCAAAGATTTTGCGGCGGGGATAGCCACCGGATTCATACTGAGCTCATCCACACCCACTCCAATCAGCACCGGTGCTGCTATCGGGTCCCCTGCCAATTCCCCACAAACACCTACCCATTTACCATATTGGTGCGCACTTTCAGCTACCGTATGGATCAGATTCAACACTGCAGGATGCAACCCATCCGCAAGCATGGCGAGTTCAGGGTTTCCTCTCTCTGCAGCCAGCGTATATTGCGTGAGATCATTTGTGCCAACACTGAAAAAATCAACCTCGGGCGCGAAGATTTTGCTGAGGATTGCCGCCGATGGAATCTCTACCATAATCCCTGTCTCAATCGGCCAGCGGTGTTCCACACCTTCTTCCAGCAGCGATTGATGCGCAATCTCCACCTGTTTTTTAGCCCGTTTCAATTCATCCAGACTGGCAACCATAGGGAACATAATCCGGAAATGGGTCTCCTTGCCTGCCCGCAAAATTGCCCGCAGTTGGGGTTGGAACAGCCCCGGCTCCCGAAGAGACAGCCTTAACGCCCGCACACCAAGGAAAGGATTCTCCTCATGTGGAAGCTGAATATAAGGTAAATGTTTATCCCCGCCCACGTCCAGCGTGCGAACCACAACGGGCAGATCGGCCATCACCTTGCCAATTTGTTCAAGTAAATTAAACTGTTCCGCTTCAGTAGGAGCCGTTGTCCGGGAAAGATACAGAAACTCCGTCCGCAGCAAACCTACCCCTTCGGCGCCGTTCTTCACGGCGGCCTGTGCGTCGGTAACATTCCCAATGTTTGCGGCCACTTCTATACTTCGCCCATCGCGCATTACGGCTGGTGCCGCGCTGGTTTTTAACAAAGCAGCCCGCTTCTCAAGCCATTCTTTCCGCCGGGAAGTACTTTCCTTTAAAACATCTTCTGGTGGATCTACCCAAAGCTGTCCCGTAAAACCATTCAGAACCGCCTGAACACCCCTGGTAACATCGACAAGGCGAGGGTCTGCACCAGAAACTGCGGGAATACCCAACGCGCGTGCCAGAATCGCACTATGTGAAGTCGGTCCTCCTCCCACAGTAACCAACCCTAACACCCGATCCAGATTTAACTGTGATGTTTCTGTAGGAGTAAGTTCTTCCGCAAACAAAATCACCGGTTCATCCGTTTGGAGTGAAATTTCGGGGGTCTCACCCACTAGTGTAAAAAGAACCTCATCCCCGATACCCTGCACATCCATCGCGCGCTGCTGCATATACTCATCCGATAATGCACGGTAGCTTTCTACCAGTTCCTGAATACATTTCTTCCAGGCAGCTGCCGCGTTTTCATGATCTCGTTCTATGAGCTCATGAGTTTTTGAAAGAAGGTCCGGGTCCTGTAAAATCAACAAATGGGCATCCAGAATCGAAGCATCTGCCTCACCTACTTTTTGTACCAGATCCTGGCGACGCCGCGTAATGGCCTGTTTAACACTTTCCACAGCCGTTTCAAATCGCTTCCATTCCGCATCCGGATCTTCAATTTTTTGTTCCGGAATTGCAAGTGGTTTTTTGGCAAATTGAGCAAGAGGACCAATCGCAATCCCTTCGGAAATGGGCACAAAGACCTGCGCACGCTCATCTTTTAGAAATGGAGTCGGCTTCGAGACAGCGGTAGGAGCAGGCTGCCCAGCATCCAGTGACTCGCCAAAATTATCATCAACCAGTTTTGTTAATGCTTTCAGGGCTTCTTCACTTTGTTGTCCGGTTGCATCCACCTGAATTTGATGGTCCTTCAATACACCCAACGTAGCAATAGCATTCAAACTCTTTGCTGAAACCGGACCTTTATCCGTAGACAGGTTCTTTATTTGAACATCTGCATCAAAACTGGCCGCCATCCGGACAAATTTTGCGGCAGGTCTGGCATGAAGTCCGTGCAAATTGTGAATCGTCAATACAACTTCTTTGCGGTTTTCCCCAGCAGATGGTTGTGAAGATTCTGAAACTGTCTCCATGGGGACCTGAGAAAGGTCTTCGTCAAGCTGCTCACGCTTGGGTTGCAGCGCTCCCATTGCTTCCTGACAGACCATTTCAAGCGTACTACCCAACCCAGCCTGAACACTTGCCGCAATAGCACCTTCAACAAAGGGTGCCGGGCAAAAACGAATTTTTGCATGCATTTCTTGTGGCAGTAATTCAAGAGCCATTTCCGCACTGAGGATAGCGCTCCCCAAATCCATCAAAATCAGGACACCGTCCTCTGTGTAAATTTCCTGTATCTTTTCCATGATTTCCACAGCATCGGTACCAAATTCCTGCCGGCCTTCGCCAATGCCTGCTGCCACAGCGATTTTGACTGCTTCGGAACTCATCTGCTTTGCAAGTCCGGCCACCCCGTCCGCCAATTTTCTACTGTGTGAAACAAGAAGAAGGTTAACCATTTTTCTTACCTTAATAAATAAAAAATACCAAAACTTGAAATCACCGACCGTTAATTAAGAATTCCCGCACAAATGCTTCAATTAAAAACTATCTCCGGTCTGCATACCCCACACTATTTTATTTCTTCGGCTTTCTACCAAATAATTGATGGAAAAAATTCATTCCAAAAAATACCAACCACAGGCTTCCACCAAAACCCAGCCCCCACAGAATTCCAGCTCCAGGGCCTTCTGTGGAAGATACCTGCCAGCCCACCCACAAAGCCAGGCTAAGACTGACAACTGTCATGGTCTTGATCCCGGTTTTCCAAGAAAGCCAGGGTTTCCTCTCAGAACGATTGTTCTCCGCTTCTTTTTTTGCTTTTGCCAATTTCTCTTCTCCACAAGAAATAAAAGATTTCTTCAGGATAAAATAGGGGCGGCGTCTCCGCCGCCCCTGACGAACTACCAAGCTTTTTACTCTACCCAGTCAAAGGTGCGGGTAACCGCTTTCTTCCAACCTTTGTAGAGTTTCGCACGTTCTTCTTCACCCATAACGGGCTTCCACTCTTTATCTTTACCCCAATTAGCGCGCAGGTCATCCACCTTCGCCCAGAAGCCAACGGCCAGGCCAGCAGCATAGGCTGCACCCAGAGCGGTGGTTTCAGCCACTGTCGGGCGGATTACCGGTACACCCAGGATATCGGACTGGAATTGCATCAACAATTCGTTGAATACCATGCCGCCATCCACTTTCAGGGCGGTCAAATCCACTCCGGAGTCCTTATTCATTGCATCCAGGACCTCACGGGTTTGGTAAGCGGTCGCCTCGAGAACGGCACGGGCAATATGGCCACGATTAATGTAGCGGGTCAGGCCAACAATCACACCACGAGCATCGCTCTTCCAGTATGGAGCGAACAGACCGGAGAACGCCGGCACAAAGTAAATGCCGCCGCTGTCATCTACGGTTCGGGCCAATGGCTCAATGTCCTTGGAAGCCTCAATCATCTTCAAATTATCACGGATCCACTGTACCAGTGCGCCAGTGATTGCAATAGAACCTTCCAGAGCGTAAACGGCCGGTTGATCACCAATCTTGTAACCGAGGGTCGTCAGCAAACCATTCTTCGATTGAACCGGTTTCGTTCCGGTGTTCAACAGCATGAAGCAGCCAGTACCGTAAGTGTTCTTCGCTTCGCCGGGATCATAGCAGGTTTGGCCGAAGAGAGCTGCCTGTTGGTCACCGAGGTCGCCAGCAACCGGAACACCCTCCAGGCCGCTGTTCTTGCAGTGACCGTAAACTTCACTGGATGCCTTGATCGCTGGTAGCATCGCCTTGGGGATTCCCATAACTTTCAGCATATCGGGATCCCAATCGAGGGTCTCCAGATTCATCAACATGGTACGGGAAGCATTTGTCACATCGGTAACATGCACGCCGCCCTTCGGGCCGCCCGTCAGGTTCCAAATTACCCAGGTATCCATGTTGCCGAAAAGGACTTCACCCTTTTCTGCTTTCGCACGCAGACCATCAACATTTTCCAGCAACCATTTGACCTTTGGTCCAGAGAAATAAGTCGCTAAAGGCAGACCTACTTTTTCGCGGAAGCGATCCTGGCCACCATCTTTTGCAAGTTCATTACAAATCTGATCGGTGCGGGTATCCTGCCAAACAATCGCGTTATGAACTGGTTTCCCGGTGGCCTTTTCCCATACTACAGTGGTCTCACGCTGGTTGGTCACACCAACAGCAGCGAGGTCACTCGCCGCAACACCACTCTTCTTTAATGCGCCGACGATCACTTCCTGTGTCCGCGTCCAGACTTCCGTTGCGTCATGTTCTACCCATCCTGGCTTCGGATAGATCTGCTCATGTTCTTTTTGATCTACTCCAACAACTTGTCCGGCGTGATCAAAAATCATAAACCGAGTACTGGTAGTACCTTGATCTACTGCTCCAACATACTTTGCCATTTTATTCTCTCCTTAGCTTTGGCAAAACTGAACTAAAACATTGTTGTCTAAAGATTTGCCCAGACTTTTGCGGCTGTATCCAGCAACAAAAATGAAGAAGTTGCGCCGGGGTCTTGATGTCCCGCACTTCGTTCTCCAAGGTAACTGGCGCGTCCCTTCCGCGCTACGAGAGGAATTGTCGCTTTCATCCCATTTTTCGCTGCTTCGGCAGATCGCATCAGCCCTTCGCTGATGGAAAGATGCTGCTTAACAGCTTCATTCAAGGCATCTATAGCCGGAGTCAGGGCATCGATCATGGTCTTATCGCCCACAGAGGCTTTTCCACGATTGATGACTCCATTGGTCGCTGCTTCAACTGCCGCAGTCCAATCAGCCAGCGTAAGCTCCATTTTGCCTGCCAATTTGTTTCCAGCCTGAATAAAGAAGGTACCGTACAACGGTCCACCAGCCCCCCCCACGGTTGAAAGCAGGGTCATGCCAACGGTTTTAAAAATTGTTCCAATGTCCTTATCTTCCATGCTGGGCATCTTGGCCAGAACAGCCTGGAAACCGCGGTTCATATTTGCTCCATGATCCGCATCACCAATGGCCGAATCCAATTCTGTAAGATACTCCATATTCTCGGCAATAACTTGAATATAGGCTTTAAGCCAGGATAATACTTCATCTCTCGTAATAGCCATAAAAGATCTCCTCTGGGCCAGGGGCTGGAGAAATCTCCAGCCCCTACTTTAAACATTCCAATAAACTACATGCCCCAACGCATTCCGGCAGTTTTCACCGGCGCATCCCACAACTTGACAAGATCGTCATCCATCTTCAGCATGGTAATTGAGGCGCCTGCCATCTCCAGACTGGTGATGTACGGGCCAATCAACTTGCGAACAACTTTCAAACCATGTTTCTCAGCGATTTCAACAGCTTTGCGATAGACAATGTAAAGCTCAATCAAAGGCGTTCCACCCATACTGTTCACAAACAGCAAAACCTCATCTCCTGCTTTGAAGGGCAGATCCTCTATAATGGGTGTCATCAGCATCTCAGTGACTTCATCGGCCGGTTTAATCTTCATCCGGGTCCGACCTGGCTCACCATGAATACCGATACCGATCTCCATTTCATCTTCTGGCAGATCAAAGGTGGGTTTCCCGGCATGCGGAACGGTGCAGGAGGTTAATGCCATGCCCATACTGCGTCCCTGGCTATTGATCTTGCGGGCCAGATCAGCAACTTCTTTGAGCGAGCGTCCTTCTTCCGCGGCTGCACCAACCAACTTTTCCATCAGCACGGTCAGACCTACACCACGCCGGCCAGCGGTATACAGGCTGTCTTTCACTGCCACATCATCGTCGACAACAACCGCTTCCACATCAATCCCTTCGGCTTTTGCCAGATCGGCAGCCATTTCAAAGTTCATGATATCGCCGGTATAGTTTTTGACGATATGCAATACACCTGCACCGCCATCAATCGCTTTGGTGGCTTCCAACATTTGATCCGGAGTCGGGCTGGTAAAAACTGCACCGGGACAGGCCGCATCCAGCATACCTTTTCCAACAAATCCCCCATGCATGGGTTCATGCCCACTACCACCGCCGGAAAGCAGCCCCACCTTGCCCTTCACAGGTGCATCTGCCCGAACAATATAACTGGGATCGAAGTGTACTTTTACGAGATCGGCATGTGCTAATGCGATCCCTTCCAATTCTTCCTTCACTACTTCATCAGGTTTGTTGATCAATTTCTTCATAGAAACTTACTCCTCTCCCACTTTTCAAACAGCATGAAGTGGGCAACTATACTTTTGGAACACTCAATCTTATTTCTCGGGCAAATTCTTTGTTACAAATGCATCATAGAGCGCTACGCCAACCGGGCCGGCAATTGCTGGAATAAGAACAGGCGGAATCAGCCAGTACAGGCCATCGAACAGGCCTTGTGTTCCGACCAGCAAACCGAAGATGCGGGGGCCAAGATCACGAGCAGGGTTGATAGAATATCCACTCGGGCCACCAAGAGAAAGACCTACTGCCAAGACTGTGAAGCCGACTAACAGGGCGCCCAAATTGTCCTTCAAACCCATGTTCTTTGAATCGCCGCTCGCCAGAATACCCCACAACAGCACCATTGTGCCAAAGAACTCTGCAATGGATGCGGTAACCATTGAATAAGAACCGAGAGCATCTCCACCTGCGCCGCCCCAGAATGAAGCTCCAAAAATTGAGCCGGGACCCGTGGACCAGACATTCGGCATGCCAGCAGCAACCAGACCATCGCGGTAGATCAAGTATACGGCCAGAGCACCAAGGAAAGCACCAACCAACTGTGCAATGATGAACGGTACAACTTTGCCCCAAGAAAAACCACGACCAGAAGCAAGAGCAAGCGTTACTGCGGGATTCAGGTGAGCACCAGAGACGCCACCAGAAATATAGACAGCTATCACAACCGCAAAACACCAGCCAATGGTAATTGTGTTCCAGTTATAGGCCGGCGCGGCAAGACGGGGTGCTAACCCCACATTGGCGACAACACCATCACCCAACAAAATCAGGACGAAGGTTCCAAAAACCTCGCCAATCAATTCACTCATCAAACCTTTTTCTTTCATAATTCCCTACTCTCCTGTCATTAGAATTTAGATACTGCTTTGACGAATTTGAATTTTTTGAAAGTTTCAACAAAAGTTTGTCTGACTCCTCAATTAAAATTCGATAAGCACCTCCTTTATATGAGCTAAAACGGATAGGCCCCTGACACGAATGACCCTTCCATAAAAACCAATGGGAACAAAATTCTCCTTACCTGTTAACCCTTTAACAGGCAACGGAAGCCGATAATCTTTTGAATAGAATGAAATTGGAGAGATAATATTCACTTCTCTGTTATGACCTTAAAAATTGGGGCACAAATTCACCTGCACACCATAATGAACTAGAACAATTCCTTCGGTTACATTCTTTATCTAACTCTGCAATCAACTTATTTACTTACTTATCGTTTTTTGCTTAAAGTTAACATTATTCTCTTGTTTTTAACAATAAATTGGATTACAGGAACCAACAAACCTAAACACAACTCTCAACCCCTAGATCTCTTCGGCTTTCATCTGGAAATCTCTTACAATCATTGCCAAGATCCTCAGGGGTATTCCTGACAAAATAAATTTTTTTTAATGTTATTTTAAGGATCAATTTAAATTATACAGGTATTTATAGAAAAAGCAAACTTTTATACAATTTTTGTTTTATTAAGAAACACTTAATGATAATAATGTTTCATAATGAAACTTCATTATCTTGTTCCAGAGCATCTTTAAAAGCTTTAGCAGAGACGTTATATGTTTTCAGTTTTCTCCAAAGGGTGGTACGGCTGATCCCAAGCGCATTCGACATTTCAGAAACATTCCCTTTACAAGCCTTGGCTGTCCGCAAAATCAGCTCATGCTCCACTTCTTCAATCGTTTGCACTTTCGGCATACTGGGAGAAAACAACGCATTTTCACTACTGTAATAGATAAATTCCGGTAAATGCAAAGGCCCGATCACGTTCGAATTCCCTGCATTTGCCACTGTCCTTTCCAGAACAATTTCAAGCTCTTGTAAATTACCCGGCCAGGAATATTTTTTCAGCGCGTCCATTAAATCCGGAGACGCTTTAAGAGGGCGCTTCATCTGCGTACTAAACCGGCTCAAAATCCGTTCCACCAGCAAAGGAAAATCTTCCTCCCTTTCCCGAAGCGATGGAACACGAATCTCAAACGCGCTTAAGCGATAGTATAAGTCGGCGCGAAAACTCCCCTGCACAACCAGTCTTTCGATATTAGCCGATGTTGAAGCAATCACACGCGTATCCACCTCAATCGGCCGCTTGCTACCCAGACGGCAGACAATCCCCAGCTCCAGGGCATTCAACAACGCAGATTGGGCCTCAAGCGGCAGAAAATCCACTCCCTTGACATATAAAGTTCCACCCTGTGCCAATTCAAACTTACTGGGCCGCCCCCGATGGCCGGGGCGGGTATCTTCATAACCCATTAATTCCCGAAGAATCCCATCCACCACATAGTCCGAACAAGAAAAAATCACAAAAGGTCCATCCCGGCGCTTCCCGCCGTTGTGAATGGCACCTGCCAGCATATTCTTTCCCGCGCCGCTTTCACCAATGATGAACACATTGGCCTCTGCATTAGCCGCAACATTTGCCAGACGCCGCACTTCACGGATTTTGGGGGAAATTCCTACAATATCATCCAGCGTAGAGGTTGAACGAACGCCCAATTGGTGCTGGATTAATTTACGAACCTCATTTTCCGGACGCACTGTAACAATCACAGATTGCACCGCGTCACTTTGTGTGATAAATTGCATGCTCAGCATACAATTAACCGTATGATCTCCAGCCTGAAAAGCTGTTTCGATATCGATCAGGGGCTGTTGAAGTTCTATGGATTCCTGTATAAATTTGGGATAAAAAAATATTTCTTTGTAAGGTCTCCCCACCAATTTCTTAGCGGATATTCCAATAATTTCTTCGGCAGCCGCATTAATGTGGCTCAAAATGCCTTCCGCGTTCCACACCATAACCCCCTCTGAAATGGAACTTAAAATTTTATTCAGTTGAGCGAACTGCATATTCTGTTCTTCCAGCAGCAGGTCCGATTGGCACTGGCTTTCTATCATCCGTGCGCCGATGGCCGCAAGGCACATTGCGTTGGGGTTGGGCGCATCAACAAAATTGACAATACCCAATGCCCCGCGCGGGGTTCCCGTCAGATCGAAAATTGGAGCAGCACTTTCAACAAGAGTGTGAAACTGCTGCAGGTAGTGTTCGGCGCCTTTAACCTGACTCGGTACACGCTCAATCAACGCAAGTGAAAACGCATTGGTGCCTAATGTATCTTCAGAGAACAACCCCCCCCGGGATATTCCAACCATGGATATTTTTTTGATGATATTAGGATGGCCCAGAATTTCGAGAATATATCCCGCATTGTTGACATAAACGATTGCACTGTTTGAATGCTCCAGATACTGGAAGATATCTTCCATAACCGGACGTGCGACAGAGATCATCTCAAAACTGGAGACCTGAGCCGCCAGCAAATGATAAGAACTCAATTGCTGTAATCGAATATTTTGGTGGGGATTTAATCGCAAGCGTGAACGCAACCAGGAAGATGCAATTTGCTGCGGAACTTCAGGAAGAATCTTTTTTCCCTCAATGAATTCAGACCATGCTTTTAGCATTTGATCATCCTCCATAAACTCTCCCTTTCAAAAAATCAATCTTTATCCCAACAGCAAATTGCATCCCTGATATTTGTTCAATATAACTAATCTATTTTGCCACAGGCATATCCCGGCTGGCAATCACATTTACGCCGGTGCCCAAAATGTTCTCCACCACAACCGAACCACCCTTTACAGGTGCCTGAAGTTCCACTTTGCGCAGTTCTTTTAAGACATCCTGAATTCTCACCTTTGGAACCGGAGTGAAAGTATAGACTGGCACAAGTGGATGGAATCCGTTCTTAACTCGAACGGTTGTCGCAACCATTCTGCGGGGGTCAGAAATCTCCCGTTCCGCGTAATCTACTCCCTTTTTACAGGATTCTCCATCCACCTTTATCAATGTGCTGCCATCATGCGTCACCTCAAGCGAGCAACCTTGCGGGCAGCTAATACAGATTAATTTAGTGACTTCTTCCATAATTCTTACCTCCTATCGGGGCGTCACACTGATGGTAAGACTCTCGGCTTTTTCAACATCCGCAAAATGTCTGGGTTTCAACACTACCGTGACCATTTCACCTGGTCTCACGTAACGCTCTCCCTTTCGGGCAACCAAATTATCCTTGTCGTGCACCTCAACCCAAACGGGCTGCTCCATGGGCTGCCTCACCCGCATTTGCAGGCGGATTTCATGTTGTTCCAGACTGGCCTTATCCAGAACATGCGGAACGACATACCGGATATTATTGCCCGCATTGAGCGGAATATAGCGAGATTGCTTCGTCCGGAGTTCAATGGCATGTTTAGCGGCCCCTTTTCCCGCCTCAAATCCGGCTTCCGTTACCCAGTCCACCAGATCATACACATGCACAACATTACCGGCAGCAAAAATTCCGGGAACATTGGTCTGGAAATTGTCATCGACAAATGGCCCACCGGTGATCGGGTCGAGCTTAACACCAGCCTTCCGAGAAAGTTCATTTTCAGGAATCAACCCAACCGATAACAACAGCGTATCACAAGGGATGATTTCCTCTGTTCCGGGGATGGGATTCCATTTCTCATCCACCCGGGCAGCCTCAACGGCTTCCACCCTGTCGTTTCCAATCACCCGTTTGACCGTATGCCGCAACTGCAGTGGAATGTCAAAGTCTAACAAGCATTGCACATAGTTGCGGTTCAAACCGGTCAAGTAAGGCATGACTTCCAGCACGCGTTCTACTTTTGCCCCTTCAAAAGTCAGACGGCGGGCCATGATCATCCCAATATCACCCGATCCCAGGATCACAACGCGCTTTCCGGGCATGTAGCCTTCCACATTCACCCAACGCTGCGCAGTACCCGCAGTGTAAACGCCTGACGGGCGTGTGCCGGGAATACGGATTTGAGCCCGTGTTTTTTCACGACAACCCATTGCAAGAACAATAGAGCGGGCCTCAATCTCCATAAATCCATGCCACTTACTCGTTGCGTAAATTTTACGCTGCGGGGTGATATCCAGCACCATGGTATCCAGGAGAGTTTCTACACCCAGAGATAAAGCTTCGTTCATGAATCTTTGAGCATAGCTGGGGCCGGGCAGATCTTCTTTAAAGATTTCAACACCAAAGCCATTGTGGATACATTGCAGCAGAATACCACCTAATTCGGCGTCACGCTCTATGATCAGAACGTCCTCAGCGCCTTCTTTCTTTGCCGCAACTGCTGCTGCCAATCCTCCCGGTCCGCTGCCGATTATCACAACATCATAGATACTTTTGAGTAACATATCAATTCTCCACCTGTTTTGTCGGTCTGATCAGAAAATCGGATCCGCTTCCTTTCTTGGTGATCTCCAGAGGGGATACACCCAGCTCGTTAGCCAGGATCTGAACAACGCGCGGCATATCAAAACCACCCTGACAGCGGCCGGTGCCCAGCCAGGTACGCCGTTTGATAGCATCATAAGTTGTCGCAGGGATAGGCGCGTGAATTTCAGCCACAATCTCCCCTTCGGTAACATTCTCACAGCGACAAATCACACGTCCATAGCGAGGATCCATATCAATCAACAATCTTCGGTCTTCATGGGTCATGTGGCGGAAATTGGGTCGAAGAGGTCGAACCGGCTCGTAATCTTTCTTAACACGGAGCTTTTCTCCGGCATCTTTCAATAAATCGACTACTTCCTGCGCAATTGCCGGAGCAGAAGTCAAACCGGGGGATTCAATCCCGCCCAGGTTTACGAGTCCCTGAACTTTTTCCGGAATCTCAATAATATAATCATGGTTGTAATCCAATCCCGGCGTACTGGTTGGGCCATTGCCGTAAGGCCGCAAACCTGCAAAGGTTGCAATGATATGGCGTTGATTCAAAGAAGGAATCAGTTTCTGCGCGCCGTCCCAGATTTCCTGCAAGCCTTCCCGGGTAGACGATTTATCTTCTTTGTCATCAATCACCTTGGCATTCGGACCCACAATAGTGTTCTCGTGGAGGGTTGTAGTGACCAGAATGCCCTTACCTTTGTCGCTCGGTACGGGGAACAACACATTATTAATCTTTTGATCCGCGCGATCAAATACAAAATACTCGCCTTTTCGGGGTTTGATCACAAATTCAGGTCGGATACCTGCTTTGTGCATCACTTCATCCGAATACAGTCCGGCAGAGTTAATAACCCACCGGCATCCAAAATCTCCCCGATTGGTCTTAATTCCGATGATCCGGCTGCCATCCATGATGAAGTCCTGGAATTCGGTATTCAGCATCACCCGGGCGCCGTTCATCACCGCGTTCTCTGCCGCAGCAATCGTCACGCCGAAAGGATCGCAGATTCCGCCGGTGGATGCCCACAACGCGCCGCTCACTTCAGGGTTGATTTTGGGCTCCCGCGCACGCACCTGGGCTCCTGAAAGAATGGTCATACCGGGCACGCCATTTTTCTTACCCTGAATCATCAGCGTATCTAAAGCAGGAAGTTCTTCCTCTCCGATAGCAACGACATAGTCACCGCGGCGTTCAAACGGAAAATTCAACTCTCCTGCAAGCTCATCCCACATCAAATTTCCGGCCACATTCATTCGGGCTTTCACGGAACCGGGAAGAGGGTCATAACCAGCGTGGACAATTGCGGTGTTCGCAGCGGATGCACCCATACAGATATCCGCCTCTTTTTCAACAAGCAGCACGCTGCCCTCATAGCGGGATAACCAGCGGGCGACCATACTCCCCACAACGCCTCCGCCAATTACGATGTAATCATATTTTTCGAGCACGTTTACCTCCGTTCCTCCAAAAAGATCTTTTTTAAATATCTACAGACCAAAAAGCAATACAGCTTCAGATGTTTGATTTTGCAAGCTTCGCATTCCGAATCACCCAAGGACTGTCATTTGGAAGATTCGAAACCTTAGCTTTTTTTCGTGTCAGGGGAAAAGAAAAGCAGGGTTAAGTACATTTGAGAAAGACAGATGTTCGGAGTTTAAAATTAATTTATTTAGTTTTAGCTATGCCTATTTCATATTATAAGGCATCTCCTCCGATATGATTTTCTAAAAAATCACGCTTTACTATTAAGCCTTATTATACCCAAAATATAACCATAAAGAAGCGCCATAAATCATTTACCGGATGGACAATCGTCATTGCTAAAAAGTGCATCTGCAAGAAAACTTACTCAGAATCATCATTCTCAAACATTTTTCCCACCGCACCGCCGGGATGCGTTTTTCCAAACTCTTCTTGAGTATAACCCCGCTGTTCTAGCAACACGGCGCATAATGCATCACAGGCAGCGCAATTTACCAGGGAACTTCCCAAAGCCATCATTCCAAATGGATCTACATCCCCGGTTGCTCTGATCTGAAATGCCACATCGGCCATATTCCCAAGAGGTGAGGCCGCATTTTCCGTCTGGGCAATCACTTTTGCTTTTTTCAGTTGAGCAATCTTTACCAACTTATTTATTTCATCACTCTGTCCACCTTTTGAAAACACATAAAGGATATCTTCCGGGCGAATCGCACCCGAACCACCATGCAAAAAGTTTGTGACGTTAATAAAGATTGCCGGCGTGCCACATACAGACAGCAAATGAGCAAATCTTTCCGCAACCGCAGCCGAAGTCCCCACTCCTGCAACCAGCCCATGACCATTACAGCCCAAAAGCATTTCAACAATCTCCACAAATCTTCCATCGATTTGGGGAGCTATTTTTAAAACAGCTCCAGCCTCCCGGCTGACGACCGCTTTCGCTCTTAAAACCATTTTGGAATCGGCCTTCGGAATCATGAATCTCCTCCAAAATTTAATGTTAATTTATTCACTCATCATACTTCAATTTTATGATGAAGCAACCTCTTGTTCCAAAGAACGTCAATCCATAAAGTTTGCAACTTCTAAGTGAATCTTTCGTATATTGTAATGAAAAAAATAAACTTTATTAAGGAGAATATTCGATGGAAAAGAAACTATATCGAAGTCAAAAAGATCGGATGATTGGTGGTGTTTGCGGTGGTCTGGGTGAATATTTTGGCATTGACCCAACAATCGTACGGTTATTGTTTGTAGCTTTTGCTCTGGCAGGCGGCCCGGGACTGATCGCTTACCTGGTGTTCTTAATCGTGGTTCCGGATGAATCCACAGTGGTGCCCACCCCACGCTCTTCTGAGGAACGGGTGGATCCGGACAAGGTTGAGGTCATTGATTAACTGACGTTTAACCCACAAAGGGGCTGTCCAAAAAGGGCAGCCTCTTTTGCATTAAATGCAAGAAATTCGTGTTTTAGCTGGTAAAAATAAAAAAAGAAAAAGTAACAATAGCTATTGAGCTGCTACTTTGGCAATATTGTGGGCGATACAGAGGATC
>JAHDQE010000016.1 GCA_018433975.1 Ornatilinea sp.
ATAAACCTGCTAAAATTGTCTTTTTCATTTCTAAGCTCCTTCCTCATACAGAGGTCCTATTTGTTTTATATCAGTAGCTATAGGATACAACAGCGATATGAAGAAGCTGTGAACAGCCTGTGGACGTTTTGTGGAAAAAATCTAAACAATGGGTGAATTCACGGCTTTCATCCTCTTTTTCTCCTTTCACCCGCCTTTTTATCCCATGATCCAGCCTTCGAAGCCGGAGGTGAAATAGTTGGTGTCGTCACCGTACATGGTGAAGCCGGTCTGCCGGGCGGTTTCGCACATGTAGTATTTGTGGTAGCCCAGGCGGTTGAGATCCACCAGTCGAACGGACCCGGCTATGAAGGCATCTACCGAGGTGCCCAGGAACCCGCCGATGAGGGCGTAATGTTCCGGGCTGGTGGTGCTGTCTATCCCGATCCCGGCAAAGCCTTTGAAGCTGTTGCCCGAGCCTGCAGCCCTAAGCGTGAGATCCAAAACGATCTCGTTGTGACAGGACAGGGCTTCGATGTGGTTATCCGGGTTGTTGTTGTAGGCTCTCCAGGTGCCTTCCAGATCGGTGGTGGACCAGCTTACATCGGTGGGATGGGCGAGGATCTTACGCGGCTGCCGGTTGTAGTAGTTGGAGACCAAACGGGAGCCCACGGTGTCGCGGGTGGTCCCGCTGGCGAAGGTGCGGACCGCACCCACGAAGCGGTGCCCGGCGTTTCCGGTTTTTACCAGTACGCCATCCTGCAGGTAGATTTCTACAGCGCGGGCGGTGTCGGAGGACCATTCGACTGCTTCGAGGGCCAGCACTCCGGCGTTGTCGTAGACGAAAAAATCAACGTTCTTCCCGGACGCAATCCCCGAGAGGGACGCGCTGAGCTGGCTGAAGGTGTGCAGCTTCCAGGAACCGTCCGGCTCTCTCAACCCGATGCAGTTCCCTTTGTGGGGGGTGAAGTAAACCGTACCGGCCGAGCTGACATCTTCGGTGGTGACCGGTATCCCGGAAGTCAGTGTTAAGCGCCCGTTGCAGCTTTTAGCTGCAACCAGCCCGAGTACACTTTCCCAAAAGTCCCCTTCTGTTGTCTTGATGGTGTTCGGTTCAATGGCGGAGCCATTGAAGTAAAAGCTGCCGATGCGGCGCTGGTTGGCCGCGGCTACTGGCGAGGTGTTGACGGTGAGGGTGAAAGTGGCGCTGGCCGCGGAGCGGACAGCAAACACATAATAGGTGGCTGCCGCCCCAGAGGGGCGGGAGCCCGTTGCCAGGTCTACGTTTGAGGTGGCTTGCAGGGGGATGCCATCAATGACGATGGATACCGGGTTGGTGGTGGTGGCTACCACGCGCAGCCGGTCGGTGTCGAGCAGGGAGAGCTTGAGGCCGGAAACGAAGCGGGAGAACAGGGCGCCCAGCAGGACGGAATCTTCTTCGGCCTGGCCGAAGCGCAGGGCGTCAGCCCGCAGGTTGTTGTAATGGGCGGCAGCCGTAGGCTGTCCGGCCGAGACGTCGGAGGATAAGGGGTAGGTCATGGGTTAATGGTCCTTTCAGGCGAGGCATTGCCTCGCCCCTACAGATGGCAGTGGAACGCTGGCCGGGGCCCCCGTAAAGCGGAAGAACGGGGCTTGTGCACCAGGCCGAGCGCAGTCGAGGCCGCAGGTGCAACCGGCCAGCGGGGATGTTGTTTTTCGTGGGAGCTGCGGCGTTCTTTATGGCTTTGGGGCCTATAGCATGGCAGGCACACCAGGCCGAGCGCAGTCGAGGCCGCAGGTGCAACCGGCCAGCGGGGATGTTGTTTTTCGTGTGAGCCGCGGCGTTCTTCACGGCTTTGGCGTGAAAAGCAGCCCAGCCCCCCAGCCCGAAGCACGTCTGAGGGCCGCAGGGGGGCGCGGCTGCGGGGGTGCTGTTTTTCGTGGGAGCTTCGGCGTTCTTTTGTTGGGCGTGTGAAGCTGGCCAGGGATGCACCAGGCCGAGCGCAGTTCGAGGCCGCAGGTGCAACCGGCCAGCGTTGGCGTTGGCTTTCGTGTGAGAATTGCAAGGGTGAGATGATCATCTCCAGTAGGAGGTAGCCCAGGTGAGAGAACCATCCCAGATGGATTGGTCCAGGACGGCGGGGTCGATGGGCGGGAAGTAGGAGCCGACATTGTTGAGCTGGCAGTAAAGAATGGAGTGGGTCGCAAAGTGTTTCTCCCGCGCAGTGTAGCCCAAGGCTCCCAGGTTGACAAAGGTCCCGATGGCCGACTCCAGGTTGATGGAGTCTTTCTGGTCCAGGTATTGGAGTAACATGGCGTACATTTGAGCCCGGTTCTGGTCGTGGTTGCTGCCATTGGGGTTCTTCAGGAAGTCGGAAAGGATCAGATCAAAATGGATCCACACCCGCATGCCGGTATCGTAGAACGAGACTTCTTCAGAGAACACTTCGCGGGTGACCTGAATGCCTTCCGGACGGCTGCGGGTTTCGGGTGAGAGGATGAACCCGTAGGGCTGGCCACCGTTTACATCCGGATGGCTCAGGGTGATGTGACAGTCGGTGCCGATGGTGGGCATAGGATTCCTTTCGGGCGAGGCAAGCCTCGCCCCTACAAGTCAAATTCGTCCAGCCTCGCCCCTACAGGTCGAACTCGTCCAGCTTCCAGCGCTGGCCGGGCAGGCCGTTGGTGGGTCCGGGGGCGGGCATGTTGGAAAGCGCGGTGAGAAAGTGGGCAAAAACCATCAGCTCCGCATTGGCCCATTCTTTAAGTTTGTTGCTCTCGTCACTGCGCTGGCCGTAGGCTTCGATCATGTTCTGCGCTCTGGTGAGGGCTGCTTTCCCGGCTGCACCATGGACCAATGGGGTGAAGTGCTGAGGGGGAAAGCTGGTGACGATTGCGCTGTCGAGGTCTTTGAGGGTGTGGGGAGCGGCGTAAACGATGCGGATTGAATCCCCTGCCTGCGGCACCTGGGAACCATTGAACAGTTCCAGCATTACCGCCCCATTCCTCCAGTAGTGGTAATACCCGTAGGGATAGGGCATCTGGTTTTCGTCGGTTGAATCATAGGGGAAGTCGATCCTGAGGATGTGCTGAAGATCCTCGAAGCCGGTAAGGGTTTGCTGCCGCCCGGCCGTGGCGGTGTGTACCGCTTCTTTGATTTGCGGGTATGCGGCGCTGTATTCTTCGACCGCGCTCCTGAGCGCTTCGGCCAACAGGTCCGTGGAATAACGGACGTTGGAGGAATCTCCCAGGACGGCAGCGACCCGCCCGCGCAGCGTGGCGAGGTCGCTCATGATTTGCCCTTGCCTTTGGCGGGCGAGGCGGGCCTCGCCCCTACGGGTTCAGGTTTGTTGGAGGATGCTGGTGGGTTCCGCTGCGCTGTACCCACCCTACCGGTTACCGGTTTATTGGTTGTTTTTTCTCCGGATGTTTGCGGTTTGTTGGTACTCCGGAGCTGGTTTTCTCCCGCTTCGTTGTGTGTTACCGGCCGGTTTTCAGATGCTTTATTGGGTGTTGAACCTGCCCGGGTACGTGCTTTGTTGGGTGGTTTTGCTTGGATCTCTTGCGCTTTGTTGGGTGTTGGTGGGTTCCGCTGCGCTGCACCCACCCTACCGGCTTCGTTGGGTGATCCGGATTGGGCGAGGCGGGCCTCGCCCCTACCCTGTGGGGATTGTAATGACGTATCGGGCGCTTCGACAGGCTCAGCATTGGAAAAGATAAGCTTATGCCCCACGCGGTCGATGATGACCAGGGTCCCAGGGTGGCGGGTGCTCCACCCCATGGCAAGGGGTTCTCCTCTCACCCCATCGGGGTGAGAGGCAATAAGCTTTTGAATGACGGCTTTAGAAGGGTAAGCTGTCACGATAGACCCCCCGTTTAATTAACACCCCCCCTTTGCTTAAAGCGGTACGGTTCAGGTTTTTGGTGCCGCTGTCGTCTATGGCCACCGTGCTGGAATACACCGAGAGGGCCGCTACAACTGCCTGGGCAAACTGCCAGACGGAGAGCTCCCCGGTGAGCAGCCCGCTGGCAGCGGTGAGAATCGCAACCAGCAAGATCCAGAATTTACGGGAGGTGAGAATCATGCGGAGCTGTTCGGGGATGGAATACAGCACCAGGTCATAGATGTGCTGTTCTCCGGGGGAGCGCCAGCCGTCCGCCATGTCTTCTATGGCGATGCCGGTGGAGAATACGGCAAAGGCTACCAGGGCCGTTTTCATGAACTGCCAGAAGTTAATTTCTCCCATGACCAGGGCACCCACAAGGGTGACCAGGGAGAGGATCAGCGCCCAAAACTTGCGGGAGCGGAACAGATTTAAGATTTTTTGCCAAAATAACACGGTACACCTCCGAAGGGTTGAAAAAAAGCGGGTAATTTCGCGCGATTGGTTGGGTTCAGGTCATTTGATATGGTGAAATTTTTTTTGCTTTCTAAGGCGGTAAAGGAGTCCTTAGAGCGTTTTTTGTTTTTGGGACAAAGAGAAACCCCGACCGCCCACCCCGGCCCTCCCCCTGAAGGGGGGAGGGAGGGGCAAGGAGAAAGGAGATTAGGAGTCGGCGACGTTGGCTTTGTAAAGCGGGCGATAGTCGGCAACAAAGATGGAAACAAAGTGGCGGGCTTTGATGCGGATTTGATCGTTGGTGAACAGGGCACCGTTGAGCTGGTTGTCGGCCAGGAAGATTTCCGGCATGAGGCCGAAGCGTTCAGCGAGGACGATGGCCGGAGCCAGGCGCGGATCGGCCACCGCAGCCCAATCGGTAACATCGGTCCAGTCCGGAACCGTGATGACGTCCCCGTATTCTCCGCGCTGCATGTTCTCAGAATGAATGTTGGCGGTGTGTTCCAGGTTGGGGTACAACAGCTGCATGCCGGTGAGACGGAGGGCACGCGGAACCAGAAGATACTTTGCATCGAGGGCCAGTTTGGGGGCGGTGCCGCCCGAGGCAACGACCATGCTCTGGCCGTAAATGGCGGTTGAAGCTGCCTCCCAGGAAGAAGAACCCAGGGCAGCCGTGCCGAGGTTGGAATGGTCGGCATGAAAAACGTTTTTGGTGTCGGCCATGACCGGACCGGCTCCGGAGTTGGCGGTGAAAATGGCAGCTACCAGGTTAGAAATGCGGCGCAGGCCGGAGCTGGCTAACTTCTGCGGGTACTGGCGGAGCTTGTGAGTTTCGTCCCGCTCGAACATCTCCAGGGTCAGACCGATGTAACCGCCGTACTTGGTCCAGCTGGCCGTTTCGGGGCTGTCGGATACGTCCAGCTCGGTGTAGGGTCCGCCTTCAGCTACGGAGGGCAGCAGGGTGACTTCACCCACCAGAACACCGGTGAGGGATTGCAGAGAGTTGAAGTGCTCGACGGACACCACCGGTTCCCACCAGCGGTAACCGGCACGCCCCAGCTCCTGCCATTTCTGGATGATGAGCTTGTTGAGGGCGTTCTTGAGCACACCGGGAAGGCTGGCGGTGGTGCTGGCAAACTGGACCCGGGAAGGATCGTACCCACCGATGAAATCATAATCCCCGGTCATGCCGAGATAGAGTTCCCGGATGCCGGACAGCCGGGCCGGGCTGACCTGCTGCAAGCCTTCGGGGCGCTCGGCTCCGAGCAGGTCATGAATGGCGGCGGAGATTTGATCTTCACTGGTGAACATGGCGGAGATGTTGGGACCGTGAACCGACTGCCCGGCGGTCAGCTCACTGACCATCTGGCGGCTGTCTTCGATGGCGGCCTGCAGCTCCGGCGCGGTGAAGATGCGGTCCTTGAATTGGGCGCGGACCCGCTCCGCAACGGGGGCGGGAAGGTGAGAAGAAGCCAGGGCCGAATCTAACAGGTAACCGCACATGGAAAGCCGGACCTGCCGGGCTTCGGCGGCTTCCTGTTCAATGGCCTGCTGGCGGGCCGTTTCGTTGAGCAGCTCGCGGACCGCGGCCTGGTCTTCGGTAAGCTGCTGCTGCAGCGCCGCGGCCTGCGGCGCAGGGACAGGCGCAGCCTGGACTGCAGCAGGCGGCGCGGCGGGTTCTTCGACGGTAACGGGGGGTTGAGAAGTGGGGGGCATAGTTCCTCCTTGGGGGTAAGTTGAATTCAACGCCCGGAGGAAAGCTCCACCCCGGGCGGGGTCCATAACCAGATCGATGGATAAGACTTTGAGAATGTTGGTGACGTTCTTTCCGCTGGATGTGAAAACCACATCGGCGGAGAAGCCGACATTGGGATTTGCTGCAGATTCTTCTTCGAGAACCTGTTTGCCCAGCTCAGCCAGGAGCGGCCCGGAGGGCCCGACCGGCTTGAGCTGGAGCTTGATGCCCTGGTGTTCCTCGTCCCACTCCGGGGAATGGCAGTGACCGGCCAGGTCTCGAATGGAGTGACCAAACCAGGAATGATCGATGAAACACTCGGCCTGATCCCAGAGCTGAACCGAAGCCCGGAGGACTTCGGCAGAGAAATCCCAGCCGTTGCCGGTGCCGGCCGTAATGGCGAGGATCTCGAAAGATCCGGATGCGTTGACCGTGCCGGAGCCGGTCAGGGTTTCGCGGTGTTGGGTGGTTTCGGGCATTGCACCTCCTGAAGTGAGAACAACCCACAGGGTACGGGGCGCTATTAGAAATTTTGTTCTGTATCCAGTATGCCACGCCCCACCCCCTTCCGCAACCTGTCAAAAGGGGCAGGTCGATATGTCATTAATGACAGGGGGTTTTAAGACAGAAACCGAGTTTCTTGGGAAAAACTCGATGTTTTAATCCGCCCTTGGCTTGCCGTATGCTCATACTGGGGTTGTTTGCCCCCGAAAGACGCCCCAGTGGGACAATATTTTACTTCGCATGGCACTTGCATTTGGAAAACTAGCGGAATATACTATAAGTACTTATTTAATAAGTGGGGTATTTTAATGGTGAATGGTCAATATTAGATATACTATTTTCATTCGCGAGTTATCTGTTTAATATCTTTCACTGATTTGTTATTAAAGATAATTAATAGCAATATTCCAATAATTAGGCAGACTAAATTTATGAAAGGATAGTTTATGGCCTATCGAAATAAGACTTACGTTTCGTTTGACGGAGATAAAGACATTCACTATTATCGGCTTATGCGTGCATGGAAACAAAGCGACCATACTTTATTTAATTTTTATGATGCTCATGATCTAAACACTGCTCGCGATACTAGTTCTGAGGTCTCAATAAAAGCCCAATTAGCTGAACGTATGCGCAACTCGAAAACTTTTGTACTTTTAGTTGGTGAGCATACACAATATCTTTACAAATTCGTTCGTTGGGAGATTGAGCAAGCTTTAAATCGAGATTTTCCAATAATTGTCGTAAATCTAAACGGCAAACGATATATTGACGAGAATAGATGTCCCCCCTTGCTACGTAATGAATTAGCCATCCACATATCTTTTAATGCTTTAATCATGCAATATGCTCTTGAGAATTGGACATCTTCCCACTTAATGTATCGTTATAAAGGTAAAACAGGACCTTATTATTACAAAGAATCAGTTTATAAAAATCTTGGCCTATGAACGCTACTCAGTTTTGTTTAATCTTGAAAAAGTGGCTATGCAATCTCATCTCTATTCGTTCTGGAACTGTACTATTAAATTTATTTGGTGCACTTTGGCTTTGTATTGAGATTGCTAATTATTTTTTCCCCGAAACACAACTTGCTATCATACTTCCACGAACTTGGTGGGTATTTTTGACTATGGGAATCTTTATTGCAGTCGCAATTGCCTTTCCGAAATTTCGGATGTCGCATAAATTAAAGGGACGTGATGTAACAATTGAAATCGCAGTTGGCAATATTTTTGAATTTCCCGGTACATTGGTTATAGGCTCTAATACTACATTTGATACTGAAATTTCGGAGCAATTAATTTCCGAAAATAGTATTCAAGGACAGTATTCTAAACGTTATTATAGTGACGAAAAACAACTTAATAGAGAGATTGAAAGTCAATTGGAAAACATACCTGGAGAAACACTTTCAGGCAACCGTGTGGGGAAAAACATTAGGTACCCAATGGGAACAGTTGTAAGACTCAATCCTCGAGGTTCAGCAGCTTATTTCCTTGCAATAGCACATGTAAATGAGCATGGTGTTGCTTCGAGCAAATATGAAGATCTACAAGATTCGTTAGCAAAACTATGGGTTTTTATAGGTGAACATGGGAGTAAAGATTCTATTGTCATGCCAGTCATGGGTACAGGATACGGCCGATTAATACAGCCAAGAGAAGAAGTCGTGCAAGAAATTGTAAAGTCATTTGTAGCAGCTTGTGCAGATATGGTATTCTGCGACAAACTTACAATTGTTTTGTATTCCAGAGACGTGGAAAGACATCAAATATCCTTTGAAAAACTTAATGAGTATGTAAAATATGTATGTGACTATACAGAATTTACATCTTCCGATGGTTCAAGACGAGGCCATGCTGTTGAATACGCAATCCCTTATCCATCCGATTCCGTTTTAGGCAATGGGGATGTAGCGCAGTAAACGTAGGCTGGGTAGAGCGCGCGAAAACCACCTCTTCATTCAAAACCCATATAGGAAATCCCCTCACATGCCTGATTATCGCTGCGTCCGGTTGCCGGGCCGCTCCATTTTCACGAGACAACAAAAGCAATGGATCTGATTTGGTGGATCCCAAGGTCAGAGGGTGGGCGATCAATACCCTGATGGGCACTTAATCGACCACGCCCTACAAGGCTGCAAAAATACAGTACATCAAGATTTTATATAATTAATAGTTGGGTAGTATTGTATTATAGAGATTAACACGAGCCGAAAAATGAAAATCAATATCTGGTTCCCTATAATAATAGTACTGTTAATACTTGCTTGTATTGCATCTTGTTGTGTTTCTGCCTTAATTCCTGAAAATCCGATCAAGCTTGGAAGTTCAATGTCAAGAGTTGAACTTCCAAAAGGGACAACTATCGTAACCGACAATGATACCGGTCCAGGATTGCCTATTCCAGGTGGAGCTTCTGATGGATTCACATTCCTTGTTCTTCAAATACCCCCAGAAAAAATTGTGGAATTTACAACCACATTAAAAGAATCATCTTTTTGGAAACCTTTACCTCTTCCAGCAGAACTTGCAGAACATGAAAGAGCCATTCAACCATCCATTGCGGGCGGCATTGAAGAAACCATCCCCATTGCTACATCTACTGGCTATTACCTTTTTATAGATAAACAAGAAGAATACAACAAAAGGTCTGGAAAGCAGGTCTACCCGATCGAAACGCCTTTCTACGAGCGTCGCAGTTTCAACTTCACATTTGGTCTATTTAATGATAAGGATGGCAAATTGTATCTTTGGCGCCTTGATACTTAAAAACAATGGTGCTGCACAGGGTAGAAACAGTAAACGTATGACGGGTGGTGCGCAGCGAAATCCACCATTTCACCAAGACCTGATCAAGGAAATCCCCCCACATACCCGATTATCGCCGCGCCGGGTTGCGGAGTAGAATGGAACTTCAAACCAGCGAAGCACATGATCCTCCCCTTCCCTTCCCCAACATTCCCTGGTGGCTCATAAAAAATCCTGTTCGGATTAAAAAAATTTGGTGGCAACAGCCGCTCCATGTTCGCCCAGAAACTGAGTTTTTAAAAAAACTCGGTTTCTTAACGCACGGGTGAATCTCCACCCTGCCGCGAATTCCCCCAATGCACCACGTAGAGACGCCTAGCCGGGACGTCTCGCGTTCCCCGGCAGCTTGCATTTTGTAATCCAGGGGAATATACTATCCATACTTATTTGTGGGGCAATTTATTGGTGAATGGTGAGCGGTGGGCTTGCCATTTTTATTTTCTGACGATTTGTTGTAAGGAATATTTGTGGATTGTGCAAATGATAAATATCACTATACTAAAAACAACTGCTTTCTATTCTCTCAATTTTTATGAAGCTGCTTGATGTAATTGTTGAGGACCGGGAAATATTTCTCACAATTGTAAAAATATACTTAGAAGCGTCTAATGCACGATTATTCGGCTCTGGCGAGCGGTGAACAAGACCAATACAGTATGCGGTCGGGCAAATCAATCCATCTGGCCCTTTGCAGAAAGCCGCAATCAGTGGAAAGGCAGAATATGAGAAATAAATTCATCATCGTCATAGCATTCTTTTTATGCCTTTCGGCCTGCAGCGGGGGTGAGGAACAATCGAAACTCGTTGGACGTTGGGAACGCCTACCAGAACCAGCCGGGGGCTCAAATACATGGGCCTACGAGTTTTTTGAAGATGGAACCGGTTTTTTCGTGGAGGGTGACCAAGCCTCCGAGTTTAACTATAAGCAAAGTGGTTCTGAACTTCAAATCACAATAATAGATAGCAACGTTGCCAGGCAGCCCTATGAATTGAAAACAAAATTTGAAAGCGAGAGCAATTTGACACTCTGGCGGGTAAATGATAAAGGAGGCCTTTTCTGGGAGGAGGCCTGGTTGAGAAAGCCCATGTTCGACCTGCCGATCGAATTAAAGAAACAACTGGTTGAGGAAATCCCGTATGAATTTACCATTTTAGACGCGATGATATCCGGAGATGATTCCGAGGAGTGGACACTGACAATTGAGACCCAGCGGGGACACAATATCATCAATGAATATCAAATCAGAAAAGCCTCGTCCCTTGCTGAATGGTCCGTGGTTAAAATATTAAATACTGAAGAACGAGCAACAGCCACAGTAAAGGCAGTAAGGGAAATAACCGCAACGGCAGAGTGGAGCGAAGCTACCAGAGCAGCGGACTTTCAGCAGACTCTCATTGCAATGGAACCTACCGCCATTCCTCGATTGAGCAACCAGGATTTGAGCAGTATGTTGGCAAGAGCGTCAACGCTATGCTCAAATTCTTCTAATTCTTCCGGCAAGCCCACAAACCCAATCCGTGTACCTTTCCCAGGGGTAGTGATAACGGACATAGATCGTGGACCCGATATGGAATTTAGTTGGGAATCAGATTTTCTGCAGCAGGCAAGCACGCCGGATGAAGTCCAGACGCTCGTGTGCATTCTCACGGATAGAGCGAAGATCTGGGACTATTCAAATGGCTCGGTTGGGTACACGATCATCCGAAAAGTCAATATCCTAAGCTGGCCTGATGGCACCCTGTTGCTACAAAATGAATTTTCCGGATCTTCTCCGCAACAAATTATTACTTCCTCCACTCCCTTGGAACCTAATTCCTCGATCTATGGAAGCGATCCCAAAGATGCAATCATGGATTGGGTTGTTTCAGTAATTGAATGAGTGGGTTAGTGTCGGGATGGGGAATAATGAGCTTACCATCATTCACCAATCACCCCAAAGACTACCAGAATCAAAAAGCCAGTAATGGTAGGGCAGGTGAAGCGCAGCAGAACCCACCATTTCAACCCAACCCCAACCAAGAAACTTCTTCGCCATAGCCACCCACCGGCATTACCCTGTTTTCACGAAATAGAAACAATGAAACAAAATAGTTCGATGGGTTCTGGGGCGAAAGAAAATTCCGAAACCGCCCAAGCGCTTCACCGCCCCTCCACCCATCCTACACATCATTCAACCTGCTGCATCACAAAGCAACGGTAGGGTGGGTGCAGCGCAGCGGAACCCACCATTTCAAACCAACCCAATCAAGGAACTTCTTCACCATAGCCATCCACCGGCATCACCCTGTTTTCACGAAATAGAAACAATGAAACAAAACGGTTCGATGGGTTCCGGGACGGAAGAAAATCCCGAAACCGCCCGAGCACTTCACCGTCCCTCCACCCACTCTACATATCATTCAACTTTCTGCTTTACAAAGTCCTTGAGGGAAAATTAGGATTTATAATTAAACAAAATAACGTGGATCATTCAATCCATCTCTTAAATTCTGCGAGAGAAACGGCAGGGTGGGTGCAGCGCAGCGAAACCCACCAATTCAACCCAAAACAATAAGGGAAATCCCCTCAAATGCCCGATTATCGCCGCGTCTGGTCGCCGGGCGGGACCTATTTCTTCACCGTGGTTACCCACCAGCGCCGTCCAATACTGATCGAAGCCAAAGCCCGCCGGTTGTTGCGGCAGGCCTTTCTACACGCCAGACAAAATGCAGGGGCCTTCCGGATAGACGCGCTTTGCCTGCTCCCGGATCATTTGCATTGCATCTGGACCCTGCCGGAAAACGACTGCAATTACGCCACCCGTTGGAAGATCATCAAAGCCTATTTCAGCCATTCCTATCGCAAACAGGGAGGAGCTTCCGGAGCCTTGAGCGAATCCAAAATCAAGAAAGGCGAGCTTGGAATCTGGCAGCGCCGGTATTGGGAACATCTGATCCGCGACCGGGAAGACCTCTACCGGCATGTTGACTACATCCATTACAACCCGGTCAAGCACGGCCTGGTCCAATCGGTCGGTGAGTGGCCCTGGTCCACCTTTCACCGTTATGTGCGCGAAGGATACTACGCCTCGGATTGGGGCGACAAGGATTTCAGCCCGGTTGAAATTGGTTCAATCGAATAAATTGGTCGGATGGGTTCTGCTGCAATTCAATCTGCCGCATCTCAGAAATTAGCCTGTATAATTGAGCGAAACCACCAGATGGATAACGCCCCCTGAAAGGAAAAGACGCCCATGTTTTACAAGAGCAATCGCGAAGGATACAAACCCGCCCTGGACGGCATCAAATTGAAAGCCCTCGCTTATGGGGAAAAGACGCTTCTCACCGAATTCCGGATGGAAAAGGACAGTCAACTGCCGTCCCATACCCACCCGCATGAGCAAACGGGGTATTTGGTCGCCGGGCGAATCCGGCTTTTCGTCGGAGAGGAAGTGTACGAGGTCGAACCCGGCGACAGTTGGTGTATCCTCAGCAATGTCGAACACCGGGCAGAAATTCTGGAAGATTCGGTCGCCATTGAAGTTTTTTCGCCGGTGCGGGAAGATTATTTACCGGACTGATCCAACCACGATAAAAACCACCGTTCACCCCCAACCCAATATCAGGAAATCCCCGCCTATCCGGCATTCGCTGAACCCGGATTCCGAAGATAACAAAAGAATCGATTCACATCCCGCCAATAGCATATTGGCAGCGCATCCGGAATCCGTATAATTAATGAGAAAATAATTCCATTTCCCTGATATGGATAAGGAAAGACCGTTCATCATGAGGGTCACCGTATTTGCCGCAGGTTCACGAGGGGATATCCAGCCCTGTGTCGTCCTCAGTCGGGGGCTGCAGCAGGCCGGGTATGAGGTATGTCTGGCCGCCCCTCAAGACTTTGCCGGTTTCGTCCAGGAACACGGCGTCAGCTTCTACCCCCTGCGCGGGGATGTCCAGCAGATCATGGCGAGTGACACGGGGAAGGAATTCATGGAGACCGGTGGCGCCAACCCCCTCAAATCGATTCGCGCCATCCGCGCCCTGATTGCCCCGGTCATCCGGGAAATGCTGGAGGACCTTTACGCGGCGTGCCAGGACGCGGACGCGATGATCTGCCTGGGCGTTTTCAGCGCCTTCGGGAACTCCATCGCCGAAGCCTTGGGGATCCCGATCCTCAATATCGAACCGACCCCTCTGCTGCCGACAAGAGCTTTCCCGGCCCCCTCCTGGCCGATCCAGAGGAATCTGGGGGGAGCGCACAATTCCCTATCGGGCATCGCAATGCTGCGGGTGCTCTGGCTGTGGTACAGCCCTTTCGTGAACGACTTCAGAAAGCGCCTGGGGCTTCCCAAATACACCGCCGCCGGTTTCTACCGCGGGTTAAAGTCCACGCCCATGATCGGCGCCTACAGCCCCGGCATCATCCCCCACCCGGCGGACTGGCCGGAAAGCGTGCACATCACCGGCAGCTTATTCCTGGACAGCATGGCCGGCTGGCAGCCATCCCCCGAACTGCAAGCCTTTTTGGAAGCGGGCGATCCTCCCGTCTACGTCGGGTTTGGCAGCATGGCAGGCCGCAGCCCGGAACAGCTTGCCGGGCTGATCTTTGAGGCCCTCGCCCGGAGCGGCCGGCGGGGGCTCCTGCTCACCGGTTGGGGCGGTTTGCGGACCGGGTCGGTCCCGGAGGATGTCTTCCTGCTGGAGGCGGCCCCCCATCACTGGCTGTTCCCCCGCATGTCGGCCCTGGTGCATCACGGCGGCGCGGGCACCACTGCCGAAGCCCTGCGCTCGGGCGTACCCTCCGTGATCGTTCCCTTCATCCTGGACCAGCCCTTCTGGGGAGCGCGGATCAAAGCGCTGGGGCTGGGGCCGGACCCCATCCCGCAGAAGAAGCTGACCGCGGAACGCCTCGCCCAGGCGATCAGGATCGCGGTGACCGATCCGGGCATCCGGCAGCGGGCCGGTGCGTACGGCGCAGCCGTCCGGGCCGAGGACGGCATAGGCAGCGCGGTGAAAATCGTCCAACGATATTTCGGAGAAAGCGAGCAGCAGCCATGAAAACAGAACACGACGCGCATACCGTCCTGCCCTATCCCCGGACCCGGCTTCTCATGGCCGACGGCGGGCGGATGGGGCTCCGCAAACATACCGTGCACGGGCTGGTCGAGTTTGATATCACCCGCGCCCGCGAAGCCCTCCGCCGGCACATCGATCAAACCGGCCAGGCCCTGTCTTTCTCGGCGTTCTTCCTGGCCTGTCTGGGAAAGGCCATCGACCAGGACAAACAAATGCACGCCTACCGGAACTGGCGCAACCAGTTGATCGTCTTTGATGAAGTGGATGTGAATATGCTGTTTGAGGTCGAAGTGGACGGCGAGAAGACCATCCGCCCGCACATCCTCCGCGGGGTCAACAAAAAGAACGCTCAGGAAATCCATGAGGAAATCGAGACCTTCAAAACCCGGCATCAGAGCAGCGAGGAATCAAAGTTCATCAATTGGTTTATATGGCTGCCCGGCTTTATCCGGCGGTTGTTCCTCTGGTTTCTCTTCAAGAACCCGCAGATGCTCAAGGAATATTACGGCACCGTGCTGGTAACTTCCATCGGTATGTTTGGGTCCGGGAGCGGGTGGGGAATCCCGGTGTCCAACCATTCCCTCCAGCTCACCCTGGGCGGGATCGGCGAAAAACCGCGCGCCGTGGACCAGCGCATTGAGGTGCACAAATACCTGAGCGTGACCATCAGCTTTGACCACGATGTGATCGACGGCGCGCCGGTGGCCCGCTTCACCTACCGGTTGAAGAAATTGATCGAAAGCGGCTACGGGCTGAACGGTTAAAAAAATGCCTCGATCTTTTAATCCCCTTCAAAACGGACGAAATCATTGAACGAAGATAGGGACAATCCAAAAAGATTAAAAATTGCGGCGTTCCAATTCGCGGCTTGCGAGAGCATCGAAAGCAACCTCGCATCCATCAAACGGGGGATTGAGCAGGCCGGGGACGAGAAAGTCCGGCTGCTGCTCACACAGGAATGCGCGTTATGCGGCTACCCACCGGTTGAAACCCCGTCGGTTCAGGCAATCGACAAAGACCAGCAGCACGAAGCGTATCAGGAGATTTCGGAGCTGGCAAAAAAACACAAAATGGTTATTGCGCTCGGCATGGTAACGTTCGATGGGAGCAACACCCATAATTCCATCCGGCTGGTCCACCCTGACGGAGACTCGTTGAAACCGTACCATAAAAGGGCATTATGGGGTTGGGATAAAGACAATTTTCAGCCCGGAAACGAAACCGGAATATACACCATCGATGGGATCAAAGTAGGGATTCGAATTTGCTTTGAAGTCCGCTTCCCGGAATATTTCCGGGAGTTGTTCGTTGAGCATGTGGATCTGGCGATGGTTTCGTTTGCCGATGTTGGCAAAGAAGAACAAAGTGGAAAATCAGACATCATCCGGTCCCATCTGGTCAGCCGGGCGACAGAGAACGCAATGTACGTTCTCTCGGCAAATTCAACCTCACAACACCAGTTGGCGCCAACCTGTGTGATCAACCCGGATGGGAATGTGTTGGACACAGCGCCATTGAATGAAGAATACTTATTGACAACAGAAATTGAAATCACCGAACCGGGGTTTGGACGGGAAGGAAGGATTACCTGCTCCAGAGCCTTAACGGCTTCACGTTGAGCGCTGCTGCAAACAACGTAAGCGGTTCAATGCTGCTTGTATTTCTATGTTTGCCGGTACCGCAACGGCCCGGCAAGCAGCTCACAGCCTATACGAAACGCCCTGCTGCCCTGAGATTGGCAGACTCCCTTTCAAACAAGATAAGAGGATTCCTTCACACTAAACCACCCGCCTAATCGCAGAAACCGCGTTTTTTGAAAAAACGCAGTTTCTTAACGTCGGGAAGAATTTCTGCTCTAACGGAAGAATCGCTCCAGACCGCCCTACCTATACCAGAAGTAAACCAAATAAAGTACTGAAAATTGTAAACTCAATGGGTGATTGATCTCGTAGATTGATTCAAAGGATATGGAAATGAAAAAGTTTTACCCGTTGCTCCTGATCACCCTCCTTACCATGCCCCTCTCCGGATGTACTTCCCTCACAGCAAATCAAAGCGCGGACGCCCATACGGTGCAGGCTGCCAGTTCTGATGAAGACAGCCACAGCAAGGATACCGAACCGGATTACGCGGCCGTTTTCCCGCAGGATTCCGTCAACCGGATCGATATCACCCTTTCCGGCGAGTCCTGGAGCGCGCTGCAAACCGAGATGGAAGACCTGTTCGGGCAGCAGGGCACCGGGGATCGCAGTGCCGATAACGCGGGGGCGATGCCCGGCAGACAGGCCCCCGGCGGTCAACCACCGGCAGGTGACCGGCAGCCGCCGGAGGGTCTTCAGCCTGAGGACCAGCAAGCACCTGGTGATTTTCAGCCCGGCGACCGGCCCGGCGGCAACATGGGCAGGATGAACTTCGGCGATACCAGCTACGTCAGCAGCACGGTGACCTTTAACGGTGAGACCTGGAACAGTGTCGGCTTCCGCTACAGCGGCAACTCGACCCTGCAAACCTCCTGGCGCAACGGCACCCAAAAAATCTCTTTCCGTCTGGACTTCGATGAATTTGAAGACCAGGACCCTTCCACCGAAGACCAGCGTTTCTACGGCTTCAAACAACTGTCTTTCAAGAGCAACGCCATGGACAGCTCCTATCTGCGCGAGAAGGTAACCGGCGACATCTTCCGCGAGTCCGGGGTGATCGCTCCGCAAACGGCTTTTTACGAGGTGTACGTGGATTACGGTGAAGGGCCGCAGTATTTCGGCCTGTACACCGTGGTGGAAATTGTGGATGACACCCTGATCGAAACCCAGTTCTCGGATGATGGCGGCAACGTTTACAAGCCGGAAGGCTCCGGGGCCGCCTTTGTGGATGGGACCTTCAACGAGGATACCTTTGAGAAGCAGACCAACCAGAAGGAAGCGGATTGGAGCGACATCGAGGCCGTGTTCGCCGCGCTGAACTCCGACCTGCGCACCAGCGATCCCGCCGCCTGGCGTGCCGGGCTGGAAAGCGTCTTTGACGTGGATACTTTCATCCGCTGGCTGGCGGTCAACACCACCCTCCAGAACTGGGATACTTACGGCGTCATGGCGCACAACTACTACCTCTACACCGACCCGAGCGACGGCCTGGTGACCTGGATCCCCTGGGACAACAATATGGCCCTCAGCGCGAGCATGGGCCCGGGCGACCGTGGCGGAGGCGGCGATCGCGGTGGCGGTGGGGGCCGCGGGCGAAACGTGCTCGATCTGGATATGTCCTCGGTCAGCGATCAATGGCCGCTCATCCGCTACCTGATGGACGACCCCGCCTATCAGGCAAAATACGATCAATACCTGAAAGAGACCATCGAGGGCGCGTTCCAACCCGAAAAACTGGCGGCAACCTACCGGGAATACAATGATCTGATTGCCCCGTATGTCGAAAAGGAAACAAAAGAGGCCACCCAGCTGAATTCCATCGAGAGCTTCAACCAGTCGCTTGATGAATTGATCCAGCACGCGCAGAGCCGCTACGACGCGGTGAGGGCGTATCTGGCAGGCAGGTAAAACCCAAATCCTTATTCGAATGGAGAAGGGCACGGTTGTATCCGTGCTCTTTCGTTTTCTCCAGAAGCATTTTTTTCAATCCGCAGAGACGCCCCGGTGGGGCGTCTTGCGTTGGAACACCCAGGGGAATATACTGTGAGTACTTATTCGCAAAGTTCTGCTTTCTTCATTATAGAAGTAAACAGCACCATGTTCTTTGCGGGTTTATCATCCAGCGCCTGTACAGGATGCCCCACAGGAGCAGCATGGGAAAAACAGGATATTAAAAAACAAATTTCCGGTAACCCGGTTTATCTGTTGAAGATCCGGAAGAGCACTGCCGGGAAAACGGAAAACTGGCACGAGACAGAAACGGAGGAAAAATGATCCCAACAGAAAATTCATCCGAAAAAGATATCGCATCCGCGGTCATTGCCTTAGAATCTGCGGCCCTGGAGCGCTGGGGGAATGGGGACCCCTTGGGGTTCCTGGAGATCTGTGCGCCCGATGTGGTGTACTTTGATCCGAACCTGGAGAGCCGCATCGACGGCCTTGAATCGCTCACCTGGTACTACGAACCCATTCGGGGAAAGATCTTTTTTGAACGGTTTGAACTGCTCAACCCCAAAGTCCAGGTTGTTGGTGACGCCGCCGTTTTAACATTCAATTACATCTCCTACGATGCAGACGACCGCCAAAGCCCATGGAACTGTACGGAAGTATATCGCCGGACAGGCTCCACATGGAAAATTATCCAGACGCACTGGTCGTACACCAAATCGGTAAGGGCATAGGCTCGCCGCCGCCACGGACCGAAAGCCAACCTCCTCTCACAGCAAGTTCAAGCCTGAAAATCCGGAAAATGAGAGCTTAACTGCGCTGTCTTTATAGTATGATGGGGATATCAAAATACGGTATCATATCTCATAAATCAGTCTTATAGATCAGGAGGTTATATGGATATTGGCATTATTGTTTATTCTCGCACCGGGCACACATTGTCTGCAGCCAGAAAGCTGAAAGAAAAATTATCCGCGGACGGGCACAGGGTCACACTGGAACAAATCGAGACGGCCGGGCCGGTAAACCGGAGCGCTACCAGCGCCAGGCTTAAAACAAAGCCCGCAATCAACGCATATCAGGGCCTGGTGTTGGGCTGTCCCGTACAGGGAGGAGCCCCGGCAGGGCCCATGTTGAGCTACCTGGAGCAAATGCCGTCCCTGGAAGGCAAGCGCGTCGCCTGTCTGGTCACCGGCTTCTTCCCCGTGGCAGATTGGGGCCGCGACCAGACTCTGGCCCGCATGGAACAGATCTGTGAATCCAAAGGCGGGGAGGTCTGCGGAAAAGGGAGTGTGGGCTGGTTCAGCCTGACGCGCAGACGCCAGATCTCCGGGGTTGCGGACAGCCTGAGCGCATTGTTTAAATAATCCGATGTCTTCACGGCCTGCCGGACGGCGGGCCATTTTTACGTCTCATGGACTCAACCCGGCTGGTGATATCCGCCATGGATTAGCCTTACCGAAAACATATCCATAAACCTGAAGGAACTCTTTCATGAAAAATAAAAAAAACTGCAACCTGGGGATCATGTTCCGGCGCGAATATCCCCCCGAAGTACTGCCCGATTTCGCCCGCCGGGCCGAAGAAGCCGGATTCGATGAACTCTGGGTGGTGGAAGATTGTTTTTACGGCAGCGGGATCGCTTCCGCTGCCGCTGCCCTGGCCTGCACCGGCAGCATCACCATCGGGTTGGGCATTATGCCCGCCGTCGCCCGCAACCCGGTCTTCACCGCAATGGAAATTGCCACCCTGGCCCGGCTCTACCCCGGGCGCTTTTTGCCCGGCATCGGTCACGGCGTGGCAAAGTGGATGCACCAGATCGGCGCCTTTCCTCCCTCACAGCTTACCGCGCTGGAGGAAACCACCGTCACCGTCCGCAGGCTGCTTACAGGAGAACGATTCTCCTATGAAGGGAAACAGATCCACCTGGACCAGGTCGAACTGGTGCACCCCCCCGACAGCATTCCGCCGGTATCCCTGGGGGTGAGAGGCGCGAAATCCCTGGCTATTTCCGGACGGGTAGCCGATGGCACCATCCTGGCCGAATACGCGGCCCCGGCCTATGTCTCGTGGGCCCGGGAGCAGATCCGGAGCGGGCAGCTCGAAGCAGGGCGCGCGGGTGACCACCGGTTGACGGTCTTTGTCCTGGCCTGCGCAGCCGCCACAACCGGTGAGGCCCGCAGTCAGCTGCGCCACCAGATCGCCTCGGCGGTCGCCTCCGGGAAGGTCGATTCACAGCTCGCCCCACTGGGGATCCTGCCTCAAGCCCACGAACTGCTGGAAAGCACCGGACCCGAGGGCTTTGAAGCCGCCATGCCGGATGAATGGATTGACCAACTGGCTCTGGCCGGCACGCCGGATGACTGGGGCCGCGCCATAGACCGCCTCGCCGAAGCCGGCGCGGATACCATTGTCCTGGTGCCGTCCTCCGGCAAAGGCCCCGAAGAACTGGAAGTATTCGCGCGCAACCTGAAGAGATAGACACCAGATAGAATAAAAATTGAGGTTGCAGGTCTGGGTAAGGAGGCTTTTCTCTAAAAAAACACCTTATCCATAAATCGCACCATTCAATCAGGAGTATAAAAAATGGATCCGGAAACAAATCCATTATTAGCGGCCTGCGGCCTGTACTGCGGAGCCTGTTACCATTACCGGGCATCCTCCTATGACAGCGACCGCCTCTCCGCGGAGGCCGCCCGCCGCAATCGCGACGTGGAAGGCTTCACCTGCCAGGGCTGCCGGTCGGGCCAGCTCTATATTTACCCCGGATGCGCGCAGTGTGAGATCAGGGCCTGTGCCGATGACAGAGGGATTCTGCACTGCGGGTTGTGCGCTGAATTTCCCTGTGATCGCATCCGCGCTTTTCAGAATGACGGTCGGGTCCACCACCTGGATATCGTGACACAGCTTGAGCGGCTGCACGAAATTGGTGCGGAACAATGGCTGGCAGAGCAAAAGCAGAAATGGACATGCGCCTGTGGGGAGCCCTTCAGCTGGTATGAAGAAACCTGCTGCAACTGCGGCAGGCCGCTTGCTTCCTACGGGGCCGATCCAACTATCCGGCGGGCCGGCACTTGAGTAGAGGATTTGAAACCCAACTACCCGGGGCGGCCCGCGAGAGAACAGGGGATCATAGCCGGGACATTTTGCCGGTACTCCAGCGCTTACTTCTCTCTTCGCAGGATGAAAAATGCTGTCAGGACTTCTAGTAATAAAGGAACCGTCTGAAAGTAAAAAAGCATTTACCCGACCCAATGCTTTATAATCAGAGACTGCCCCTCATAACGTGCAGAGGCCTTTCCCAAACCATGGCTGGCCGCGCACAAATGAGCGTCTTCGCTGTAATCTTTAAAAAATTCATAACACAGGAGGTGACATGATGAAAATAAACTTCAAAAACACACCGGTCGTATCAGCGATAATTAATATTAGGGTCGTCACGATCTGAAGAAATGATTGTCGCTGAATAAACGTTAAAAATTTATTTGGAGACAAAACACCATGTATTCGCAGTTAAAAGAAATTAACCACAAACCAGAACCTTTTGAGTTCTATACCGCCGATTCCCTGTGGACGGATCCTCACACCTCGGAACAGATGCTGTCATATCATCTCAACGAGAACGTCGATATGGCTTCAAGAAGGAAAGTCTTTATCGAAAAATCGATTGAGTGGATCGCCTCACATTTTGCAATCGATGAGCAGACAAAAATATGTGATTTCGGGTGCGGGCCGGGTCTGTATGCATCCGGTCTGGCGCGAAAAGGCGCACAGGTAACCGGGGTAGATTTCTCCGCGCGTTCCATTGCGTACGCTCAAAAATACGCCCAACAAGAGGGATTGAAAATTAACTACATCCTTCAAAATTACCTGGAATATGATACTGAAGAACGATATGACCTGATCACGATGATCTTTTGTGATTTCTGTGCCCTGAGCCCATCACAAAGAAAAGTACTGCTTGAAAAATTCCACAGGCTGCTCAAAGACGGTGGCGCCGTCTTGCTGGACGTTTTTTCACTTGAGGCCTTCAACAACCGGTCCGAAGTATCCCTGTACGAGCACAGGCAGTTGAATGGGTTCTGGTCCGCAAATGATTATTACGGGTTCATGAACACCTTTAAGTATGATCAGGAGAAAGTCATCCTTGATAAATACACCATCATCGAGGAAGAAAAAACAAAAGTAGTATACAACTGGCTGCAGTATTTCAGCGAAGGAATGTTGAAAAATGAATTGCAAAATTCCGGTTTTGTAATTCAGGAAACCTACGCGGATGTGGCAGGTTCTGAATATTCGGAGAACAACGAAGAGTTCGCGATCGTCGCAGTCAAGAAATAGATTAACCAGCACACTGTTGTGCTGACCAAACCAACAACTCTCGCTGTCACAGGCGGCAATGCCAGGCACTGTCACTTGTGGCAGCGGATCATTTAAATCATGAACGTTATTCTGCACCCATCACGGCAAACTCCATTGAAGCCTCTCTTGCGCACAACACCCCACCGGAATATACTATCCGTACGGATTCGCGGGGACATTTATTGGTGCTGCAGAGAATCTTTTCTGTCCGTCAAACGTCTTCAGTTGCAAAGCTTCATCTCACTCAGTCCGAAATCAGGTAGCGAAGTATGAGGAAACAGGTAAAAAATGGAACATTTACCGGCAGTTACCCACCGTGTAGCACATGGATTGTGCATCGTTAACGGCATCCGAGACCTGATCCATTGGCGCACAGGCCGCGACTGGTCAAACGAATTCGTGTATGGTCTGGGACAGGGCAGCGGCTTCGCTTACATCCGCTCCAGGGCAGCCAATCCACCCCGGCAGGTCTATTGGGGTGTTGCCACGCCGCGCCAGCATGAATATCTGGCACAACTGCTCGGCGCGGTTTACACTGTGGTTGAAAACCGCACTTTCAAGTTCACATGGAAGAAAGCGCAGGAAGCCATGCAGGCGGGTACACCTCCCATCCTCGGGCCATTGGATATGTACCATCTTCCCTATTTTGAGCACATTTACCATAAGTGGCACATCCCGATTCATTATGTGCTGCTTGTTGGCGGTGGAGACCGTGATGCTCGGGTTTACGACACGGATATGGAAACGGTCCAGACCGTCCCTTTGGACGAGCTTGAACAGGCCTGGAATGTAAATATACCGGCAATGGGCAGGAAGAACCGGCTGACAATCATCGACATCCCCGCTAAACCCGTACCCGGAGAAGCCCTGGTGCACCGGTCCATTGAGGACAAGTGCCGGACGATGCTGCACCCGCCGGTCAATATGCTGGGAATTCCGGGCATGAAAAAACTGGCGCGGGAGATTACCCATTGGCCGCAAGAGCTGGGAAATGAAACCACCGCGGCCTGCCTGCGTCAGGCACGCGAATACCTCAACACCCCTCCGGATATCCGCGGCGGTCACCTTACCGCCACCCGTGATCTGTATATCACCTTCTTAGAGGAAGCAGCCCCTCTGCTTGGCCTGGACTTCACAAAGCCGGTTGCCCTCTTGCAAGAATCCATGCGGATCATTCCGCAGATCTCTCATGCTTTCCAGTGTGACAATCTGGAAGAGGCGGCAAAATATCTGGATCAGATTGCCGGGATCGAAACCAGGGCGTATGCTGATCTGAGTGAGATGGTGACTTGAGGCGCCGAAAGCCGTCCGCTACGTTGAGAATCCGGGTACAATTTCTGTGGCCAAACACATCGTTTTTTAGATGGCTTTTAGAAGAACCCAACAACACAAACTCGCTGAAAGGGAATCGAGATGATCAAAAAAGAATGGACGATCCAGTTGGAAGATGGAGAGCACAATATCAAACTGGAGCAGGATTTTCTTTCCACCAGCCGGAAAGTGCGTCTGGATGGTCAGTTATTGGAAAAGGACATCAACTCAACCCAGTCTTTTTTCGGAAACAACGAGTTTGATTTTGAAATTGGAGAGCATCCCATCAAAATATCCATGCGGGATAGCGGGCTGATAATCCGCTATGACCTGTTCGTTGACGGAAAATCGATTTCCACCGGAAAGCCTTACGCTCCTTTGGCACCGCTGCCTCCCTGGGTCTGGCTGTTCATCATCGCCAATGGAGCTATTCCTGCACTTACGATTGGCGGGGCTATCCCGGCAGTGATTGGGATTGGCGGAGCGGCTATTTGTATTTCTCAATCGCGTAACACGGCCAGATCCGTCCGGAACAGGGTTTTGGTCTGCGTGGGCGTGACCCTCCTGGCCTGGGTCTTATTTCTGGCATTTGCTACAGGGCTTGCTTACTTCCAGCAATAAGCTGCCGGTAAGACAAAGCCGGAATTAACGTGACCGCAGTCGCAGATTCTTATCCAAATCATTTATTGCATCGTCTTTATAATTTTGACTTTGTGGAGGCTTTATGAAAAAACTCTTCCTGGCTGTTTTGCTTTTGGTCACCGCACTCACTTTAGCCAGCTGCGGTTCAGGGACATTCGCCATCAAAGATGTAAATTTCCAGGCGTCGGATGCCTGCGATGGGACGGGAACGCTGGAAGTTTTTATGGAAAACGACTCGGTTCAGGCCAAAGCGCTGGACGACATCCAGACAAAATTGATTAAATCCGGCTTCCCTTCCATGTGGTGCCATGGATTGGTCCATCAATACAGTGGCACGGTAGAAGTATCCGGTTACACTTTTGAAAGTGATGCAAATGATCCCTTGCAGTTTAAGGTGGATCGAACAAAGGGCTTTTACTACCTTTCAGGTAAAGGCACGGTAACAGATCCCAACGGTAAGGTGACAACCCTGCCCTGAAAAAAGGAACCCTCCGGCGCCGCCCAACACCGGCACCAACAGGCCATGATTTTTCTTGTATCACGGTCCGTTTTCCGGGTTTTATGTCATAATAAGAGTAATTCGCCCCGCGGATAACACAGGCTGTTGGTGATCCGGGACAACCTGTTTTTTAAGTTCCAATATCTGCCGGCAAAATCAATCCTCTTGTTCTGGCAGGATCAAATTCATAAGTGCAATCATTAAGGAGAAATAAAAAAGTATGGCAGTGTTACCTGAAAAAGTGAGCAAGGCATGGGAAGATCGGAAGGGGCCCATCATTTTATCAACAACGGATAAAAACGGAAACCCGAATGCAATATATGCAACTTGCGTATCAAAATACAACGAAGAAATAATCCTGGTGGCGAACAACTACTTCTCGAAAACACTCGAGAATATTCTTTCAGGCAGCAAAGGATCGATTCTTTTTATCACAAAAGATGGCGCATCCTATCAGATTAAAGGGAGTATTGAATATCACAAAGAAGGTGTTCTCTTTGAAGATATGAAAAAATGGAATCCGGAAGAGCATCCGGGGCATGCTGCAGCGGCATTGAAAGTGGAAGAAGCTTATAAAGGAGCACAAAAGCTTTTATAAATATCCAGCAGCCGTCGTTCGACCTCATCCGGTTACAAGGACGTTTCACCCTTCTGCCAACCAACCCGCGTCACTTGTCCTGCCGGACACTGATACGGGCTGGTTGTGCTGTTGAATAACAGTATCGATTTTGAATTGCAAGCCTCGAGGTTTCACAGCAGCTTGAATTCGGGAACCTTGGGAAATATAATTTTTGTGGCAGGGATAAAAGGGGAAAAAATGGAGTATTCGGAACGCACTCTGCCGGCTAAGGCAGTCAGATTAGAAATTTTAAAAGTAACACGCGACCTCGCACTGAAGCTCCATAGAAGCAATGGCCCGGTAGATCGTTGATCGATTTTTGACTTAAAGGCTAATACCTATGAACAAGAATTTTTCTCGTACTCCTCCCTCTTCCTCAACCAATCCCTCCGGGCACATCCGGAGCAGCTTCTGGCGACGGTTAGTGGAGCCGGTCACGACTATTACCAACGCCAGTGAGCGGCGGCAGGCCAGTCTGGTGTCAACCATGCTGCTCCTTTTAACGCTAACCATGATCAGTGGCGTAGTTTACATGGGACTTTTTAACTCAAACACGATTGTCGCTTTCATCCTGGCCGGCGCAGACATCGCCATGGGAATAGCTTATGCCTTGAGCCGCACCAAACATTATCCATCAGCCGCCCTCCTTTCCCTCGTTATTCTGGCCATTATACCTATTTTGAATGTTGTGCTGGGAACTGATCACAGCTCGGAAGGTCTCCTTATCCTGCTTATTTGGAACACCCTGACCATTCTCCTCGGCAGCGCGATAACCTCCACCCGCAATACACTCTTATTTGCTATCATCAATGTTCTAACCCTCCTGTTATTTCCCGTATTTATACCGGTTGTCACTTTCAAAAATCTCGCCTTGCCGCTGATCTTTAACGTCGTCATGTCCATCACTATTCTGGCTTTTACGCAGCACCGCAATCTGGTGGAAAGGGACCGATTGCTAGAAGTGTCACGGGTTAACGACCAATTGCAAGTTGAACTCACGGAACGCAAGCGCGCTGAACAGCAGTTGGCCCATACCGCTTTACACGACCCCCTGACGGATCTACCCAACCGCTTATTGTTTATGGATCGCCTGCGCCATGTAATAGAGCACGCCAGGCGGCACAAAGGTTATATGTATGCCGTTCTCTTCCTCGATTTAGACCGCTTCAAAGTTGTGAATGACAGTCTGGGACATAATATCGGAGACCAGTTGCTGATCGAAAGCGCACGCCGTCTCACGGCTTGCCTGCGGAGTGAAGATACGGTCGCCCGTTTTGGAGGGGATGAGTTCGTTATTTTGCTTGAAGATATTCAAGATGCCTCAGATGCCATACAAATCGCAGAGCGCATCCAAAATGATCTGGCTTTGCCTTATGATTTAGGAAATCATAAGGTCGTTATCTTTGTAAGCACGGGGATTGTACTGGGTGAAGCCGGTTACGAACAACCGGACGATGTCTTGCGCGATGCCGACATTGCCATGTACCGCGCCAAAGGGCAGGGCCTGGGACGCTATAAGATTTTTGATTCAGCCATGCTGGACCGTGTCATGTCACGCATGGAACTGGAAAACAACCTGCAGAAGGCTTTAGAACACCAGGAGTTTATTGTTCATTACCAACCCATTCTGGATGTGAGAACCAATCGAATTGCCGGATTCGAGGCATTGGTGCGCTGGCAGCATCCCATCAAGGGTCTCATTCCGCCAGCCGAGTTCATCCCAACGGCTGAAGAGACCGGACTCATTGTCCCGATTGGTTATTGGGTTCTGGACGAAGCATGTCGCCAGATTGGTATCTGGCAGGCGCAATTTCCTGCAGATCCGCCATTAACAATTAATGTCAATTTATCCACCAGGCAATATACCCAACCGGACTTGATCCCAAGGATTACGGATATACTGCAAAAAAACAAGTTGGATGCAGGTAGTTTGAAATTGGAACTGACGGAAAGTTTGGTCATAGAAGATTCTGAATCTACCTCGCTCACGCTTTCAAAATTACGTGGATTGGGTATACAGGTGCAAATCGACGACTTTGGCACAGGGTACTCCTCACTGAGTTACCTGCACACGCTGCCTATCGACACGCTCAAAGTGGATCGCAGTTTTATCAGCCGCCTGGGGACAAACACAAACAGTTCAGAGATCGTCCGTACCATCTTAACCCTGGCACACAACCTGGGAATGAAAGTCATTGCAGAAGGTGTAGAAACAGATGAACAGTTATCCAGACTAAAGGCCATGGATTGCGAGTATATACAGGGTTTTCTCTTTGCCAAACCGGTTGACAACCAGGAGGCAGGTGCCTTACTGGAAAAATCTTTTACCGGAACGGACGACTGAAAGTCTGAAATTTCGACCTGAGTCCTCAAGATCGGTCACGAGATCCTACCTCCAGCAAACGCTGTTCTATGGCAGAAGAGTGATGGTATTGAATCCATCTAAAAAAACCGCATCGTTGTCATTTGAACTGCACCCCAAAAGGTGAACACAACCAACAGAAAGGGGTGCGGTTTAGATTTTTACAAATCAGATTAGAAAGGGTTTTCCCAATCCCTTAATCGTATTCAAACAACCTATAAGTATTCGTTTGTTTCTTCGCCTGGTACATGGCGTGATCGGCACATTTGAGCAGCAAGGCTCCATTTCCACCGTGGCGTGGATAAACGCTGATACCAATTGAAACAGTGGACCCAATTGCAGACAAGTGCCCAAAGCTCGTGATAATCCTTTCGGCAACAGTACGAACTTCTTCTTCATCCCGGATTACTTCCATCAGAATCGCGAATTCATCACCGCCCAGGCGGGCAACGGTATCTGAATCGCGGACAATGTCTTTCAAATGAGCGGAGACCTGTTTCAGGAATTCATCACCGGCATCATGCCCGTTCTGATCATTAATTCTTTTAAAATGGTCCAGATCTAAATAGAGAATCGCAAACGAAGTCTGGTATCTTTTAGTCCGTTGAATGGTTTGCTCCAGTCGGTCGAAGAACAGATAACGGTTGGGTAAAGAGGTCAGCAGATCATGCGTCGCAATATATTGCAAATCTCTTTCTCTCTTCTTTAAATCGTTTATTTCACGCGAAATTCCCAGCATGCCGATAATTTTTCCCGCAGAATTACGTAATGGAAATTTGGTGGTGGAGGTCCAATTCGTTTCCCCGTTCTCATTTCGGTTTTCTTCCACCAGACCAATGATCGGCAAACCGCTTTCCATCACCTGTAAATCATCTATACGAGTCTTCTTCCCAAATTCCTCGCCGAATAATTCTATGTCGGTTTTGCCAATTAATTGAGAAGGATCGCTGAATCCCAGCGATAAAGCCATCCTTCGGCTGACTCGTACCAGCCGGCATTGACGATCTTTAAAATAGATACTGTCTGCCATATTATCCATCAGGGCAGAAAATAAATCATATTCATCGAGATCAAATACATTTTCATCCATAATTGATCACTTTTTATAGCATTAGTATAGCATCTATTTTATAGTACGTAATAATGGTAGAGACCCGGCCCAATAAGAGTAAATCTCATCGGGCCGGGTTAGTACTTCGAGACTTCCTTGTAGAGTTTCTTTCTTGAAAATGCATTTCAAAATAGTGTACGCCTGAAATAGAAGCTGAGCGCACTGCCGTGAAAGCCAGGTCCAATAGGGGGCACTCCCTGAATGGTCTTATGGAACATCCACGATAATTTATTTCACGCAGCATCTTGAACCCAAACATCCAACTCCATATAATATACATGGATATGGATTGATTTATCGGTAGATGGCAAGCGCCGTGCTTGCCATTTCGTTTCTTCATTTGAGATCCCCTGGATAAACCCCTTCCCCAGATGTCATATACAGAAGCAGCACAGGTGATCCAATTATTAGGCAGCAAAAGTTCCGGTGAAAAAATGCAACCGATGTCAAACAATAAAAGGCCTGGGTGGTTTATCTATCCCGCATGGGTCGTATTGAGCACCATCAGCATTCCCCTTGCCTGGGTTGTCGCATGGGTGTTGATTTCTCAGACAAAAAAGATTGTGGGCGCCACGATACAGGTAGGAGGAACTACCCGAATCACCGAAGACTACCTGTTATCCTACTTTTTCTTACCAGCGTTGGGTCTTCTAATGGGTTTCTTGCAGTATCTTTTGCTTCGCCGCCACCTGCAGCGAATGGGCTGGTGGGTCGCTGTGACCACATTGGGATTGCTGTTAATCCTCCTGAGCGGGAAGTTCCTCTTCAGCCCCTTCTATGCCGCTTTCGGCTCAGCAATCTGGCTTAGAATCTTGACGACGGCGCTGATGGGCGGTTTTGTAGGATTGGTCCAGTGGCTAGTTCTGCGCCAGCGTGTAAATCACGCCGCCTGGTGGATTTTGGCAAACCTGCTTGGCTGGGCAATAGTCGGCTGGGGAGCAGCAACCCTTTCTAACCAGATGGTGTTTTTCGCTGTAGGTACATTGATGGTGCCGGGGATCGTCACGAGCCTTACTTTGTGGCTGCTGCTGGACCGGCTGCCGCAGCACGATGACAGCCGGAAGAATCCCCTCCTCAACAAATCACTGGAAACAACTCGCTGATCCGGAACCGTTTTGAAGAGGCGCCCCTTTAAATGCTGCATCTTTAGTTGCCCGGAACGCTGTTTCATCCATAAAAATTATCCCTCAAAGGGGCAGTTCCGCCCCACAGGTTGTAATACAAACTGCAACATCATTAAGAAAAAGCGATGAAACCAATCACAAAACAAGTTCTTTTCTGGACGCCCAGAATTTTTTGCATACTTTTCGCAATATTTTTGAGCGTGTTCGCTTTGGATGTCTTTAGTGAAGGGTATAGCTTTGGAGAAACAATTCTTGCCCTGTTGATCCACCTGGTTCCGACGTACCTTGTTATGATTACATTGGTCATCGCCAGGCGATGGGAATGGGTTGGGGCAGCTTTATTCATCGCTTTGGCATTGTTCTATATCCTCTCCAGCGGAGGCCAGAGTTGGCTCATTTCCGGGCCATTGTTTTTGTTAAGTGTTCTTTTTCTGTTCAACTGGATATACAGAGCGCAGTTGAAAACGCAATAAGTGCCGCCTGGTAACCGGTACATTTTTCTGTAATCCCCATGTCTGGTCATAGGAGGGATTCCCGTGAACACGAAACTCAAAAGGTCTGTCATACCGCTGGTATTGGCACTCACCGTGGCGCTAATCCTGGATTGCGTTGTCGGTTGGCAGTTGTTTACAATTGCCGCGAAAAACTATACAATCACTTCGCTGAACTGGGCGCGCAGTCAGGGCGTGTTTGACACCCCTCAAGAAGGGGTAATTTCCCGTGCAAACCGGGAATACTGCGGGCTCGAAAATGTAGAGATCGAGCAGGCTGCCACCAATTCATTTGACGGCTCCGACCCGCACATCTGGTATGTCGTTTTCACAGTTTACGCTCAGAACCACATTCCCTGTGACCCCGAGAACCCCGGCCCCGCACTGCACCACCAGACCTATGAAAGTGGTGGAAGCTTCTACCTCAATACACTGGAGGGATGGGTGTGGATGCCCGAAGGCCGGTTTCCGGAGTTCATTGGATACTGGATGAAGAAGCTCAACCTGGCCGGGCCGGGTGATTCCACCCACGTGCCACGCAATTAGACCGGCCGGTTGTTTTACCCGGTCTTTCCACCCTGTTTCCAGACCTACTCGCAGACTCTTTTCCTCTTCAAACTTCCCGGCTGCTCACGCCGTTTTGTTCCCCTTACAGAGATATCTCCATGGTTCGTCGGTGCCAATGTACGCGCCCGGCTGTTGGATGGACGCGACCAAATTGTTTTCAATAACTTGTATTTGAAACCTCAAGAGAATATACTGTAAGTACTTATTGACGGGGTTATTTATTGATAAACCGGAACAATCTATTCCTTCATTTTTGAACAATCTATTAATACGCTTCACCGATTTGTTACGCAGCATGGGGAGTTATTCATCGTTGACAGGGGTAGGGAAGGTCATCTTCATGAAGTTAAAAGTCCGCTTCTTTATTCTGTGGTTTTTAATCACAACAATGCTCTCGGCTTGCCTGCCCGCAGCGACCTCTTCCAGCACAACCACTGCCCAAAGCCCTACCCCACCGCCTCAAGCATCTTCAACACACACCGCTGTTTCGTCGCCAACCTTACTACCAACACCAACACCTGTTCTTACCCCCACAGCCATACCCACGCCAACCTCATTCTTCCCGCAAGCAAGTAATAGTTATCCCATTGGTCTTTCCCTCCGCCCCCGAACGGGTACCTGGCTGCAGGTATTGGGAGCGCCGGATGATATGGCCGGGACTTCTGTGGTTTCCCTGGAAAATTCCAATTATGTCGTAGCAGCCGGTTTCACCCCGGGCCTGCCGGATGATTTTGGTCTGCTCCGGTTCGACCCGGATGGACAGGTGCAGGCGCAGCGTTACACAAGCGACCGGGAACATACCAGTGGTCTGGCTGCCCAATTATCAGGCAATTCTCTCTGGGTAAAAGCCATCGCTCTGGAAAGCGGTAAACTCGGCCTGGTCTTTGATGATGTTTGGCTTCCGGAGGTTGGAACGGACGATACACTGGCGGGGTGGCAGGTTTCCCCCGGCAGCAATCATCCGGCCGGGTGGATGTTGACCGATCTCGTGAAAGCGGAAGATGGCTTCTTCCTGCGGGCCGTTGTTTCAGGTCCACCGGCTCATTTGGCGATCTTGAAGGTCAGGCCCAATGGAACCGTGGACTGGGCTGCCGAATACCCAACCATACGGGTGGAACAGAAGGGCAAGATGTTCCTGACCTCCGAGGGTCAGTTGCTCACCGGTGGCTACATACGAACCGAGGACGATGAAAAGGCTGTTGTGCTCTGGGTGAACCAGGATGGGAGCCTGTTCCGTTCCGTTACGGTAAAAATGGAGCCTTACAAACTCTTTTCCGATGCCCAATTAGCAAAAAGTTCCGGATATCAGGACCTGGCCCTGCTTCCGGATGGAGACATCATTCTGGTGCAGGATTTCGGTATTTGCGCGAGAAGCTGCCCGGGGAGCGGGACCCTGATCACCCGCCTTACGCCCAATGGCGAGCACATCTGGACGGTTGGACTGCATGCCCTCGGGCATATTGGGGGAACAACCTTTGTGCGTGAGATCCGTCAGGAAGGAGATCAATTGATCCTGGTGGGCGGCAGCACTGCTTTTAACCCACCGGGGGATTACTCCAGAAATCAGCATATCGACATTCTGATGGCCAAATTAGATCGTAACGGCCAGCCGGTCTGGATCCGCTCACTGGGTCAGACCAAAATCTCAAGCAGTTCACGCGAATATAAAACCGACTATGCCAACGCCTTATTACCCATTGGAGATGGCCGCATGATCGTTACCGGCACAAGCGATTCGTTCGGCAGCGACCAGAATTTTGACGGCGCTCCGTATATCCAGCATTATGACCTCGTGCTGGGCATGGTTGGGTTGGACAATGGCGGCATTCAGGGCGCCAGCGGCCTGATGTGGACGCCCGATCTGAACGACGAGTATGACGTCTGGGCAGATCAAAAATCGGTCTCTCTGGGAACCTGTAATGATTGCGATGTGCAGTATTTGGAAGGGATTTCCTTGGACCCGGTGATCTACACTGCTGAAAGCTTGGAACTCGTGAATCGGGACTTGAATAGCGGCTTACCCGATAACCTGAAAGGATTACAATTCTCCGTTCTGGACGATGGCCGCGGGTTGATCAGCAGCAGCACTTTCCTGACCGACCCCAACCAGGATATTGACCATGATGGTCTTGACCAGACCTGGGAAAACGCCGCGTTGGAGCTGGTAAAACCTATCATCGAACTGGATGAAGAAGAGCTTTGGCTGGAAAACCGTGACCAGCACTATGTGGTGCTCTTTACACGGGTTTCCCCTTACCCATCTCCGGACCTTCCCACATATATTTTGTTCCAGTACGCGGTCACCTGGAGCTATGATTATGGCGCTGAGGATGTGATTGAATCGCATCGCGGAGATGTGGAGCTGGTCATCCTGGCTTTCCGGGTACAAACGGAACGCTCTCTGCAGCTGGAGTGGGTCTATACCTCCGCACATGGCGGCGTCAATAACCATGCAGGAGCCTGGCATGTGGATGACCCGACCTGCAACCGGGCCTACATTGCCGACACAGGCTACCTCTCGCTGGACACCCCTGAAACAGTAGGGACTGAATTGATGTGTGCTGAAATCACCTTCAAGAGGAATCGCGTTTGGCTTCTGGCCTCTGAAAACAAACATGCGCTATATCCATCCAGAGACGTCTGCGAGAATCATGCCCACCTGGTTGCATGGACCGGGGGAGAGGTCTGGGGGGAGGATTGCGGAGGCGGCGGTGAATTTCTCTTCGACGCTTATAACATTGGAGAGCCATACCCTTATCTGATCGAAAACCTGGGCAACACCTCACTGTGGAGTGGATTGACCGAGAGTCAGGTCGAAGCCCTGCACAGTTTATTCCCCAATGAGAAGGTAACCGGCGGGAATGCCGAATATCCTACGAAGTTCTGCGGTGGGCTGCTGGCCCCTCCGGAGAATTGCGCCGGTTCCACGATTGCCAGCAAGTTAAGCTTCCCACCCCCAGGCACGCTGGAAACCAGGCTTGGCCCAACCACCTATCGGGTGCGCATTCAAACCAAAGATGTCCTTCTCGCCGGCACGGATGCAGAAGTGAGCATCACGCTCTACGCGGAAGACGGCAGCCAGTTCAGCGAGGTTCTGGATGGATCTTTTGAAAGAAACTCGGTCGACATCTTCCATATTGGAAACCCCTCCAACTACCTTGGCGATATTGCAAAGATTGGTTTGAGGAGAAACGACGACGAATCCAATCCGGATTATTACATTGATCTTTTAGGGTTCCAACAACTCGATCTCTCCGACTTAAATCCCACCGCAGACTGGAATGTGGGAAAAGTACAGGTAGAGGATACGGTCACGGGGAACAGGTGGGTTTTCACCATCAATCAGGACCTGACCGATTCGAACTTGCATGAGTACCTGCCCGATTCAGAACCCTGATCATAACTGGTCGATGAATTAACTGCCGGCTCTGAAACGGTGAAAACAAAATGATATGAAGTTTAAATGGTTTGCCCGGAGGGGAAAATGAACCTTCACATTCCAGAAGCTGCTATCTTCCTGCTGGTTGGTCTGGGAATCATCCTGATAATCCTTTGTGGAATTATTGCGTTGACGAACCGGATCGGTTTCCGTCTGGGGAAAGCAGACACGCCAAAATTAAAGGTCCAGTTTGCCATCGCGGTATTACAAATTTTGCTGGGTGTTGTGACCGTGTTTGTCGTCAAAGCAATCCAGGACGAACCTGCCATTGCCCTTGGAGCTGGTTTAGGAATGGTGCTTTTTTCCGGTCTATTTTTAACAAAATGGATCCTTAAATGCGGTTGGAAGCAATTGCTGCGTGTATGGGCTGTCGCAGCAGGTATACAACTGGTGCTTGTGCCGGTCTGTTCGTCGGTTATGCTGGTGGGCTTTATCATGCTGATCTACAAGCTTTACCCACCCCAATTTTAAAGTAATTGCAATCGCCAATGCTGCGCCATACAGGCGGGAGAAAAACCCAAACACACGGGGAATGAGTGTTTCGGAAAAAATCTAGAAAATATCTCATGCCGCGCTGCACGTCCTTTCCCCAAGGGCGGCAGCGCGGTGTCTTATGCCGGTAAACACGACTGAAGCTTTTCACATCGGTTTACAATTAAAATTACAGGACAATATACTGTGAATAAAGCATCTGAAAGGGAAACAAGCCCAACAAAAACCTGTGTTAGATTGGTGAAGCTCGCGTTTGCCGGATTGAATTATTTCTGGCATGAGCATTTACCATTATCATGGGCATTGTTCATACCCACCAACATACCCCGGCGGCTGTGCCGGGGCTTTTGCAAATCTCGGGCTCAGCACGATGCTCAGGCACCAAATTCCGTATTAAAAAGCTTGGCTGCTTAATACCAGACATGGAATCACGTCCACACACTTATAGAGCCCGCCCGGCAGGGTATCCGTCCTAATTCCAACCGGCGTGTTGAGCCCGAATATCCGGCACAATAGAATGAGAACAGTCTGCCGTTAATTTACAGGTGGATAGTGAGCGGCGAATTTACTATCTTTGTTTCCAACATTGGTCCGTCATACTGAAACAATCCAGTAGTTAGGAATAGTATCAGCTTCAAAAAGACGAAGAGATGTTTTTTCAAAGCTTCTTTAACATTCTCACAATCTTCCCTCCGGTAAGGCAGCCGTTTCGCTGTGAATATTTGCAACTTTGGTCATTTTTTCCCTGTGGAAACTCGCTGGAGTTCCTCACCTCCGCAAGGAGAATTCCCCTGTCGAGCGCTTCTGGTTTTGGGCATTGCAACTCTCGTTTCCGCTCTTGTGATTGCACTCAACTTCGCCATGGCGAACCGCACGGAGCTGGCTGCTCCTCTGCTGGGAAGCAGACTGCGCCGCAGCTTGCATTTGAAAACATGCCGGAATATACTATGCATATTGATTTGTGGGGCAATTTATTGGTTCATAGCAAGTCCACCCTCTGTTTTTCAAAATTTCGCCATACAGAATCATCATAGATTATCCAATAATCAGCCAACGCTAAAGCAGCGAGAAAACAAAAAGCCATGAAACTCCAGCGGATTGCCATTTTTATCATTTCCTTTTCATTCCTCCTGACAAGTTGCAATACCCAATATCGAGCCTCCCAGACTCCCACGCAAACCGCAAATCCGACAATTACAAACTTACCAAAACCTACCTCAACAAGGAAGGCAACCATTACTCCATCCCCCACACTTTCACCAGCGCAGGAAACCGCGACTGCCGTTCATATTCAAGTTGAAGAAATGAGTCAAACACAGGAGCATTTCATGTTTACAGCACTACCAGCCACACTTGAAGCACGGGATGTAAAATGCAGAAATGGCTTTGTTTTAGAGCGTGAAATAGAGCTCCTACGATACTCGAATGATGATTGGACACTATTTACCTGTTCACCCGTTTCAAAGAACAAAAACGAGCAATGGACACCTGGAGTGGTTGATTATGGGACAAGGTATACTCAGATAACAAAAACCGATTTATCGCAAACCTGGATCATTCAACACAATACGTTTGACTATTCAAAAATCAACAGACCGGACGCCTGGATGCTCCCCTTCCGCTGGACGGCAGACGGTAAGTATTTATACCTTTACCCGCAGTATTATCCTGATGGTAGTGGTGCATTTCCCAACTCTGAATACCTTCGAACATGTATCAATGATTTATATCGCATTAACCTGGAAACCGGGAAATTTGAACTTGTTATTAAGAAGGATCAATTTGGTGCCCTGGGATTATCGCCCGACGACCAATCTCTTGTGTATTCAGAACTAGACAGACCACACATTATTCATGTAAGGAGCATGGAAAGTGATAAAGATTTACAAGTTAAACTGAATACAGAAATTGTTGCCTCTGGATCCTTTGTTTGGAATCCCGAAGGCACAAAGGTTGTTTTCGCTGTCGCTTATGGTAAAAAAAGTGATGAGCGGCGGGATGATATCTCCAGCACCTCCATATTTGTTCTGACACCCAGGTATATGCATGCACAAATGATCCTGGCGGAGGATACTCGCCTGCTCATTCCTTGGAGTTGTGAAGACAAAATCTGGTTAGATGCAAATACAATACACTTAAGGGCATTAAGTGATAAGTTTGCGGAAGGGGAAAATATCTTTACAATCGATATTCAATCCGGTTCTGTAAAGAAGTTTTCCACCCCAGCTCCGGAATTTAACGCAACTTCAACCAGTACACCACAACCCTGAACGGGCAATAAGCAATCTCACGGCTGGAGACAAAAATAATGCCAGACTATTCAATCGTTTCACCTTACCTTCAGCAATTGCAGAACCAGGCCGAACTTATTCAGGCTGTGATTGAAGAATTACTTGAAGCATATCAAGCCCAGCCCGTGGGGAATGGATATATTGATGCAATCCTGGATAAAGAAAACGCAATACACTTGATTAACGAACTTACAAAATTACCTGTGGCCATTACCCGAATAACCTGGTGGTGCAACTGCACCCCTGAAACAAAAGCAAAATATGGTTGTCCACATGGTATGGGAGGACCTGGTAAAAAATTTGGAGAAGGCTGGTACAGCGAATGTGTACACTATCCGGATTTCCTGATTTCAGAGCAACCAAACCCGCCGGATGAATTTTCAATGATTCCCAAGGTATTTGCAGAAGAATGCAATCGACTAACCATCAATTACATCAAAAATGTATTGCCGCTTGAGAGTTTTTACAGTCCCTGTCTATGCCCAGGATTATGGTTACATGTTTCGGATGACTGGATAAGAAAAAACATATAGCATCATCTATCTCGAGCCGCACACGAAAGCTTCATTATTATCTCTACACTGTGCGCGGCTTGCTTTTAAATTCGCTCAAGAATATACTATCTTATAATAATCAACGGGGGCATTTACGAATGCCTGGAAGACAAGGCTCTTGGCATTTTATTCAGACAGTACAGTTATCTCAATATTCTTCTCAGAGAATCAGTTCAGCATTCTTTGCCGGTGCCAATAACTAAATACAGGCTCACGACCTTCGTACATAGAGGAGAACGCAAAATGGTAGAAACCACAGCTTTACCACAAAACGATAATGAAAACAAAAAAGATGGAGGCTTTTTGTCCTGGTTCATATTCATGGCTAAAGGCTTTATCTTTCCATGCTTCAGTCCTTCGTTTTACAAGACCGCATCCAGGAAAAGACTGATCACCCCTGTGGCATTCTTCATATTGCTTGGCATCATCATAACATTTGTGACCACAATCCAGGTCGTTGTTGCGATGAACAAATTTGGAAACGAGATTCAGGGGGCTTATGAACGTGGGGAGATTCCAACAATCGTCATTGAAGATGGAATAGCCAGCGTGGATGGTCCGCAGCCGATGATCTTCGAGGACGATAGAACTATTTTTGCGATTGACACTACGGGTAAGATAACAGAGATAGACACCCGGAATTATAGCGAGGGCTTTTTACTTACCCGTACGGAGTTTCATGTAGTAAATGATGATGGATATCGAGTTATCTTATTAAATGATCTCCACCAAAGACTGGGGAATCCAATTGTCATTGACAAGACTCAGACATCTAACCTTTGGAAAAAGATTTCATTTGGCATCAATGTATTTGCCTTTATCGGGATATTGATTTGGAATTCATTATTCCGATTCACTTATACGGTATTAATTGGGTTGATCGCCTGGGGGCTTACTTCGATCATTCGAAAAGGTATCGGTTTCAGTCCAATTTTGATTACAGGTATTTACGCAACTGTCCCTGTGATCTATCTCAAGTTCCTTCTAAAACTGGTGAACATCAAATTCTTCGGTTTATATACCCTGCTTCTGATCGCAATATGGGCATTAGCTTTGTGGAGTATTTTAAGGAATACAGAAGAAAAAATAGAGGTTCCTCTCGATACAGATTTCATAGAGTAACTTATTCATCGGTTATGTGACTTCCCTGGAAATCAGCATTCCGGTTCTTCATCAACAAAAAATTCATTGAAAAAGGGTCTGGTTATGGCAAAGTGTCCTGTTTGTAAAAACGTTGTTTTAAAATTATCGAATCTCGAAGATTCTCTGCCCGTAAGGCAATGTCGTTCTTGCGGCGGGTACTGGTTAAGAGCAAACGATTATGCGCGCTGGCTCAAATCGCAAACCCCAGGTTCTTTTGAAGAAGAAAAAACAAAAGAAGCCAGTACACGCTTTCCTGTTGCAGAATCAAATCAAACTGCAATTTGCCCGGATTGCGGTCACTTTCTTCGAAAATACAAGATCAGCGCAAAAGTTGATTTTCATTTAGATCGCTGCAACAATTGCAATGGCGTTTGGTTGGATAAGAATGAATGGGAAGCCCTGAAAGCAGGAGATTTGCATGACGAAATCAACCAAATTTTCACAGCACCCTGGCAGCAGAATATTCAAAACAAAACAATCACCAGCAAGTTGGATGCAATGTACCTGCAAAGATTTGGAGAGAGCGACTACCAGAAAATAAAAGAGATCAGAGCATGGCTCCAGGGGAACCCAAATCGAAATTATTTGATGGCTTTCTTATTGGATAAAGATCCATTTTCAACATAACCCCACTTGATTAGTGAAACGTGTCGCTGCATCCTTCAGAGGGTGGTGCAGTGTTTTATAGTACGGAGTAAAACCTGAATTTTTACTCGCTGGCTCCACAGGTTGCGATTGAGGTCAATTGTATCTCCCGCTGTGTTATATGAAATAATTGCAGGGTATCCAATAGTTTAGCTATTTTTTGTGTGTGATGAAAATGAAATCGAGCATATTACTAATAATCGTTCTAAGCACATTTCTTGTCTCTTGTACAACATCACTTCCAACAGAGCAACCCGTTTCAACTTTTTCCATTATCCCTATTCAATCAACCGACATACCAAAATCCACAGCAATTTTCAAACATCCCTGGTTGTTTCGAGATACTTTCGACAGCGGAAGTTTAAATACGGAATGGAACGTTTTAGAAGGACAGCCCCAAATAAGATATGGGAGGTTAGAAACGGACAATGAAAAAATTATTCTACAAATTGATGATTTATATCCGAATAACTTTACTATTCAATTTGACATAAATCAGTGTGGAAATGATGGTTATGTACAGTTAACTTTAGGCAATCAACTACGGTTTGAATTAATGTCTGACTTAAGCACTAATCAACGTCTATACCAGGATAATCAATGGGTGGAATTGCCAGCGGGGAAGATTCATCGATGCGCAACACACATTGCCATTCTGATAAAATCACCATATTACATTATCTTAAATGTTCATAATGATGAAGTCGTACAGATACTTGAAGGGAAAAACATTGAAGACATAAACGGACCCATTATACTGATGATGACACCTGCCGCATCTATAGATAATCTTTTAATCACTTCCCCATAAAAGACGTCCATTGACAATGTGTTGAACCCCTAATTCTTGCAGCTATCACTAAGCACAGAGTCTTTCACCTTTCCTATCTCTTTTTCACGCCAGAGGTCCTCCATCTCTCCAGATTTCAGGATGAGGCCCAGATACCGAGTTTTTTAGAAAAAAACCGGCGTCTTAATGCGCGGCAGAATCTTGAATCCCGATATCCGGCACAATAGAATACTGATAAAATCAATAAAATCCTGAATTTGTGGAGGGTAAATGGTCATCAGCCAGGGAGACATATACTGGGTCCCATTAGAGGGACCCGATGGATCGGATCCGGGGTATACCCATCCTCACGTGGTAATCCAGGATAATATCCTCAACCGCAGCCGCATCGACACTGTGGTGGTTTGTGCGCTGTCAACAAATATGAAACGGGCCAAATCGCCCGGCAATATATTGCTTGAAAAAGGTGAAGCCAATTTACCCAAGCAAAGTATTGTCGTCGTTTCGCAGGTATCTACCGTAAATAAAACGCAGTTGGGCGAATACATTGGATCATTAACGAAACAGCGGATCCATCAAATATTGACCGGCATGCAGTTTCTACAGTTGATGACGGAACACCACACAACAGATGAAGAAAAGTAATCGGGCAAACATGGAATCCGGCGAATAAAGCTTGCGAGCGCATGGACCGCTGTTCAGTCCACCAGAAAATATCCTGACCTCAAATCTTTCCACGCCCGAGTGACATCCACGATCAAATATGTTTTATATGGTGAGGTAAGAAATAGAATGGATCAACAAAAACTCCTCGAGACGAATCTGGCAGGCCCGTGCGGATTCTATTGCGGTACTTGCAGTCATTACCTCGCCAGAGCAAAAGGTTTGTTAAAAGAAAAGAACCTGAAGCATGGCTGTAAAGGCTGCCGGATACAGGATAAAAAATGCGCCTGGGTTAAAAGAGATTGCACCTTATTACGAAAGAAACAAATTGAGTTTTGTTTTGAATGTGCAGATTTTCCCTGTGCGAATCTCGTCAAACTCGATCAACGTCATGTTCGTGACGACAATATGAGCCTCATTAATAATTTGCTGCGAATCAAAAAGGTTGGCGCAGCACAATGGCTCAAGGAGCAGGAAGATCAATGGAGATGTCCTGAATGTGGGGGAAACATTTGTGTTATAGACAAAAAGTGCTACGATTGTGGGTATAAGATTCGCTGAAGACGAGGAGCGAGTGATTCGAATCCACTCCAACAGGCTTTTCAGGAGCGGTGCACCCTGCCGGGATGTGCCGCTTTGGTTTTAAATACCAGTGAACGGGGGTCCACATGTAAAGTTTTACTCTTTCTCCATTTCATTTTCGCGCCGAACTGTAACGTCATCTATGTAGTCCCGCTTGTTTACCATAAACATGCAATCGAAACCGGACAGAACAGGCCAATTTCGAACGGCATAGGGAGTGAAGAGCCTTCCTTCCCCATGGACACGAGCGTTACACGACAATCTACAGCTCTCGTGCCATCACGAACCGCCGGGTGCCTTACCCGGTGCTGTGGCAGTTTCCTTTTCCGTCTCCGCTGGCATCATTCCTGAGTGACCGCGAAGAACGAAGAAGCTTTCTCACAATGGCCTCCCCGTACCGCGTACAGAGACTTGTTTGTGGATCGGATACGAAATATACTGAAATTGTGATTGGTCATATAACAATTTTTTATCATTAGCCGGCGTTTCAATAAGAGAAACGCCGAATTACGTCTGGTTAAAAATGGCAAAGTTATTGACCCGCGAGCAGCTCATCAAGAGGGGGGAACTTCTCCACAAACTTATGGAGATTATCCATAAAGTTCAAACCATCGGCTTTAAAAACCCATCCCTGCAGAATGAGATCTTTATCGAGACAGAATTCGGAAAGGTCCGGACCTTGTGGTACGGGTTTAAAAACACCAAAAAAGCTCCCGTCTATTTCGACCTGCACGGCGGCGGTTTCCTGTTTGGAAGCGCCGACATGGATGAAAAGCTGAATTTAGAGCTGCACAAACAGGTCGGATGCAAGATCATCAGCATTGAATACGCAAAGGCCCCCGAGTTTCCCTATCCCACCGCGGTCAACCAGGTGTACGCCGTGGTAAAACAGGTTTTCGAAAACGCGGAAAAATACGCGATTGACCGCGGCAAAATGGCCATTGGAGGACACAGCGCGGGCGGTAACCTGAGCACGGTTGCCTGCATGAAGGCCAAAGAAGAAGGCGCCTTCCAATTTGCGTGCCAGATATTGAATTGTCCACCGCTCGACCTGGCAGCCGACCCCTTTGATAAACCGCGCCCCAAAGGGGCCATTCCGCCGCAGCTGGCAAGGATATTCAACGCCTGTTACGTTGACCCGGCCCAGGCAAACACCCCGCATGTTTCGCCGGTCTATGCAGCTCAGAAAGACTTGCAGGGCCTCCCCCCCGCTCTGTTCATCCTGGCAGGAGGAGATTCCCTGCATGATGAAGGGGCAAAATACTGCGAAATGCTAAAAACAGCAGGCGTGGCAGCGGAAAGCCACGATTATCCCCATCGACCGCATGGATTCACCTATCAATCCTCTGCGGACGCAATCAACGCACGGAGCAAAATGGCGGCTTTCTTAAAGAAATACCTCCAGGCTGATATTGTCTGGCGCGAATGAAACCAGGCGGAAAGGTAAAGGACAGAAAACATGCAAACGGAACAATTTGAAGAACTCCTTAAAGTATTAAAAGCCCGTTTTGAGAACAACATGAACCGCCATAAAGGCCTTGAATGGGACGGAATACAGGTAAAGCTGGAAGCGAATACTGAGAAACTGCGATCCCTCAGCGAAATGGAGCGGTCCGGCGGTGAACCGGATGTTGTAGGACTGGATGAAAAGACAGGCGAGACCATTTTTTATGATTGCTCGGCGGAAAGCCCGGAAGGCCGCAGGAGCGTCTGTTACGACCGTGAAGCGCTGGAGGCAAGGAAAGCTCACAAACCGGAGAACAACGCTGTGGATATGGCAGCCGCTATGGGCATTGAGCTTTTAACGGAAGACCAATATCGGGAGCTGCAGAAACTTGGGGAGTTTGATACGAAAACGTCGAGCTGGGTGAAAACCCCTCCCGATGTCAGGAAACTCGGCGGCGCTCTCTTTTGTGACCGCCGCTACGACACGGTCTTTGTATATCACAACGGGGCGGACTCTTACTACGCCGCCAGGGGGTTCCGCGGCGCGCTGAGGGTCTGATCTTTGTACGGCCGTCGTAGCTCGCCAGGATACGGTTGAAGGCGCAGCCCGAAACCCAACACCCCTGTAGAGACGCCCCGGCAGGCGTTTCTACCTCAATCAATCACAAAACCAACCCGGATGGAAAAGAGCCGGGCAGCTTGCCTTGGGGAAGCCAGGAGAATCTACTCGCCAAGGATCAAAGATGCTCTGGATGATTATCAAATGAGGAAGATATAAGCTTTAAGATGGGGGCTCTTTTCAGATCACAATCACAAGTCTTACCTCTCTCGTCCCGAAAGGCGACAGCACAGTTTGTTTTTTGTTTTGGAAACGATCCGCTCCATTCCTAACGGCTTGTATTTGGAAAAATAATCAATATAATGTAAATAATTCTTTGTAGGGATATTTGCTGAAAAATGGTAAGAAAAGATCTTACCATTTTTCAGCTATAGAAACAAAAAGATAACGGTTTCGTGAAAAAAATATTCGGGAAGACACAAGGAGTTAATAAGGGAAGAGAAAAACAGGGCAAAAACAATTTAAAATTTATTATAAAGGGGGAACTGGATATTCGTCGTCGCTCGAAATATACGGAAATCCATGAAGCATCAAAGAAATAGGGGGCTGGACCAAACGTTCTCATTCATCATTCCAGTTGTGCCTGGGTATATTTTCATTAAGTTTTCACTCCGAATCCTGAATTTTGTTTTTCAGTGATCCATATCCTTGTTTATTTTGACAGAACAAGCCGGATCATTATTCCGCTAACAGGTGGTAAGAAATTCTTAGATTCGTTATGGCAAATGAAATAAGACTCGAAAGTCAAAAGAATTCATATCTACCAATAAAGGAGTTGATAAATAGAAGTTATAAAAAGTTCTTTAATTACCATCCCTGCTACAACAATCAGAGAAAGGGGCAAAAATGCTAGGCAAATTATTTGGAAAAGAGAAGAACCCAAAGGATGTGGTCTGGGAAAAACTGCAAAATGCTAAAGAAGGATCATTGCGTGGGTCAAATAACATCATTTCAATAGCTATTCTATATGAAAATCCTCGAGATATTGCATTGCCTGAAAAAACAAAACTTGCTGAAATATTAGTTAACCAGTATAGAGGGCCAAACTTTATTCCCAACAATCTATTGATCAACCATAACACAGCGATAGCTGCACGAAAACTTGTATACGGTAAAGAAATCAGCAAAAACAGCGGCCTTGCTTCATCCGAATCCAACAAGATACTTGCTGAAATGCTGATTTCAGCGGTCAACCCAGGCAAAATTGAAAACACCAAAGCAATGGCCTTTACCGGTGACAGTCCGGCATTAGGGCAAACTTTCTTTGCATTGTTAACGGAATAAAACCTGGGAATATTCACCCCCGGGAAAAAACGTGAAGGGAATTATTAAAATGTCTTCTCAAAAAGATACCGAAACGATCATTAAGGGACTAATGCAACGGACATTTAAACTGAAGGGTGACCATATTCTGGCTGTTGCAGTTATTTATCCCTCCATCAGAAAATCGCCCCCATCCACAAAGTTGATTGCGGAACTCATTAAAAAACGACACGATATCACCCCTGCGTTTTCATCATCTCCAGGAACGATCTTTGAGATCAGAAAGATGAATCCTGAAAAAGATATTGGAATTGAAAGAAATCCGGGCAACTTCCTCGCGCCAATATTAGCCAGACAACTGGCGGATATTGATTTGAGTGGCTGTGAAGCTATAGCCTACAGGGATTTCGATGATAATCTCGGCGCATGGGAAGGAGCATTGTATATTGGTATCGTCACTCAAGCTTAATGGACAAAAAAGCAGGCCGCCCCATTCATGGTCCGGTAATCGATAATATTATTCCAAAGTAAATGCTGCCAAAAAGGAGAAACTCGTGGGAACATGTGAGATTTGTGGTAAAACGAAGGATGAGACAAACAACTTTACGATTTATACTGCACGATCTCTCGGTCAGGCAAGAGAGAAGACCGGTTTTAAGACGCATACGGTTACAACCAGCTTTGGGGATTTCAAAGAGCATACCTATGAGGTGTGCAATTCGTGCAATATTAGAAGGACATGCCTTATACCGTTAATTGTGTATCTGATATCTGCGGTACTTCTTGCTCTTGTATTCGGAATCAGAAATAGCACTTCTTTTTGGAATGCGATGCTATATGTAGGAGGAGCACTATTTGTAGCATTTGGACCAGCGGGCCTTGTTCTCGCAAATACCAGGGTTGAAGAAAAACTGCTTAGAAACGCGATAGCATATCGTAAAGCGTCAAACCCTGGTGAAAAAATTAAAGGATACACATCGCAAGCATATCAAACGATAAAAAAGACCCGGCGTTTATGACATCGATGGGTAACGGCCTGAAAAAAATTTTGGGCCGCACTTTTGCCATTTTTTAACGCGGATCAACTCCGTTTATAGCAGTCCGGGTTTCCGCCCGTGACGACGTGACTCTTTGGAGTTTGCGACGAGGCACTTAATGCCGGTAAGCGCAGCCCGGTAAGCTGCGTTGAGGGTTTTCCCGGAATCCAACAACCCCTTGCCGCGCGCAAAGTTTTTTCCATCTCCTTTCCCTCTTTCGCGGTGAGTTGCGACACTCAGAAACCGAGTTTTTCAGAAAAACTCGGTTTCTAAAACGCCCCCCACCATGGAGAGGATACCCCATGCAAACCCTGTAGAGACGCCCGACGGGGCGTCTCTACCTCACTCAGCCACGAAACCAATCCGGCTGGAAAAGAACCGCCGGCTTGCGTTGGAATACCCAGAACAATATAATGGAGTTACTTATTCGTAGGACAGTTTATAGGTAATCCGAGTAGGCATCCAAATTAATTGATGGGATATCACAATATTTAAGTGTTGATCATTCAATATGTTTTTTAGATACTGTGAGAAAAAAGTAGCCGTTTTCAACAGAAATTAAACGACTTATTCGCAGTATATTCAATGATGAAGGTGTAACAGTAACAATATGACGCAATGCCCTGCATATCAAGAGTCCGTATAATTGATCATTGAGGCATGTTCGAAAGCCAAAAACAGAATAAGATAAGGTCAATATATGAGTCAAATTACAGAAGATATATTAAAAGGTGCAGAATGGATTTCACAGGCTCTTCAAAGTTCTGGTTACCGTGCAGATTTTTCTCCTGAAAGTCTTTGGGAAATTGATTTATTTTTTAATGATCATAGCAAGAATGGAGAAGCCAGACCAAATGGACTTTTATCTGAAAAGCTTGGGACAAGATTATTTGCCCTTGGTGGGTATGTGGGAGAAGTCCTTCGTCGGAATATTGGAGGTGAATGGCGTGGGGATGATGATGATCCAGAAGCCGAAATCAATGTAGAGTTGGAACTCTCATCAGGTGTAACATGTTGGCCTGTACAGAGGGTTATGAAAAGATTCAAAAACGGCGGAGAAGACGGTATCGCCGTTTATGGTCTGGCAATGGGTTTACAAGTTGGAGCAAAGCCCTTACGGCTTCAAGATCAGAATTCTAAAAAACCATGGTGGAAATTCTGGTAAAAATCTACTCAACCCGGCATCAGGATTCCGTGGCATGTTCGGGCTTTATCCAAACCCAGGCAGAATCCTCTCTCGAAGTGAATCCACGCCTGCCGGCAGATAACACAAACCGTTAGTCGGCCATTTGCAAAGGACATCATTTTTAAAGGTAAAAGAGACAGATTATGGAAATCAGCGTTCGGAAAGCAACCATTGACGATTACAACGCCATGTGCGAACTGTTCAATGAAATAGATGCTTTGCACCGCGACAACCTCCCGCGCCTCTTCCGGAAGCCGGACGGCGCGGCACGAGAACGGGATTACTACTCGGGGCTGATCGCCGATGAGAACACAGCTTTGTTTGTCGCGGAAGCAGGCGGGGAACTTGTTGGGTTTGTCCACGCGATGGTCAGAGAGACACCCGCCCTTCCGGTTTTCGTTCCCCGGCGTTATGCAATTGTTGATGGCATTGTCGTAAAATCCGGGTTCCAGAATCGCGGAATAGGAAGGACCCTGATGGAGAAAATGCAGGCATGGGCCATCGCTAAAGGCGCGACCTCCATCGAGTTGAACGTGTATGAATTCAACCGGACCGCGATCTCTTTTTATGAAAGCCTCGGTTATCAAACTTTGAGCCGGAAGATGAGCAAAGACCCCAAAAGGGACCAGGTGGCCAGCTGACGCAACATACACCGGATAGTGGAATTCGCTTCAAAGAGCGGCGGCGTGGTGTTTTAAAACAGGAAGCACATCCCGAAAACCAACCCCACGCTCCGAAGGTAACAAGCCATTTCCCCGTCCAATTGAAATAGAAGCCATGTTGGGGAACTTGAAACAAAATTGGATTTTCCGGAAGTTCCTTCTCAGGGGAAAAAGGTCAAAACAGAGTGGGGAATCCTCTTACAGTTTATAAGATTGCCAAAGCAGCGGTCTGATAACCGCTGCTTTTTTTAAACTTCCTCCATACCCCTCTTTTCCATACCGGAAAAAAGGAATCTGCTTATTGAAAGCAAAAGAGGCTTCCCTTTTGGACAGCCCCGTTGTCTTTGTAATAATCAGTGCTATGGTCTGTTGATTGGCTGATTTTTAGTTCTGCCAATCTCTTTTGTGTAATGCCGTGCCCTAGCTTTCGCGGTCCTCCGGCTCGTTTTTCTCCATACCAATCTCTTTTTTGAGCGGAGCCCCACCCACACGGCCTTGCGGCTCATTTCTCTCCCTGCCGATCTCTCTTTTCAGCGGAGCCCCTTCCACACGGCCTTGTGGCTCATTTTTCTCCATACCGATCTCTTTTTTGAGCGGAGCCTCGTCATCCACACGATTTTTCGGCTCGTTTTTTTCCATGCCAATTTCTTTCTTATCCTTGTTGCTTACCATCTTTTTATTCCTTCCACTCATTTTACCTATTAACCACTTTAAATCATTATAGCCACAATCAAATGACTAAGTTCACCTTTGTATACTGTTTTTTAACTTTATCCAATTGAATTTATCTTCCAGACAGATCAGACCGCAGGGGCTGCTTGCTATCGGCGCCGGTCAACCCACTTGCAAAATCCGGCGCTTTGTTCGGAGGCACCCTGATCTGCTTTGAGTTTGTCATGACGGCAGTCCCCTTTCCGGGCCGACCCTTTTGATTTTAAATTCCGGTGATGGAGGGCTTGGGTTTTCATGTATTGGGGTTCACTGTGGCGGGGCTTATCCCAGAGGGAGGCGGCGGCGCGGTGCTTTGTGTCAGTGAGCGCGGCTGGGGATTTATATTAGCAAGCAACCGGAGCCATTCCCGGCGGCTTGCATTTTAAAAATCAGGGGAATATACTATTTCTACTTATCTGTGGGGTTATTTATTGGTGAATGGTCAAAGGTGGCCCAGCCATTTTTGTTTTTCATTTGTGATGATCTGTTTACTACCCTTCACGGGTTTGTTATACAAGGATAATCGTAGGTTGTCCAATTATTAGCTTGTCTTTCCTGAATGGAGTTCTCAGTATGAAAAATAAAGGGTTGGTAAAAACATTTTTCTTCATATTACTTTTGGCGTTATCTGCAAAGGCTTTCCAATCGCATACACCATCTCAAGACTCAAAATATGGCACGCTCTATTTTCCGCTACCAAATGGCAGACTTGCTTTCATGTCTGCAGATTGTCTAATTACGGATTCAAAGTGCCCTGAACCCAAATCCACTTGGTTTCCAGTTAGAGCAAGCCAGTGGACAACACTGAGTTGGTCACCTGATGGCACAAAGGCATTTGTTGTGGTAGCAGGGAACAAATCCGATTCGATAGGTGTTGAAGAAGATGATGAATTATTTTTACTTAACCCCAAAACCTATTCTCTTAAGTCGTTAATTCTCATGTCATATATAAATGATGCATCTTGGTCACCAGACGGAAAGTGGTTGGCAGTTGCAGGGGTGAAAGAAGGCCATGACGCAGCAACTACAGATGTTCAAATTGCATTATCCGAAATTTTTATTATTTCTCCGGATGGTAAATCAATAGTTAATTTAACCGATGGTTTACACGGAATGAAGCTTCATCTTTCATGGTTAGATCAAGACACAATTCTTTTTGAAGTAGACGATTACCCTAATGGCTGCGGCACATATTCCTTTGATATTCATGAAAAGACCTGGGTTTCCTTACTCGAAAAGCCAGATTGTTATACTTTTCCTCAGCCCTCTCCAGATGGCAAGTTGATTGCTTATGGAGGCGTCAAAGGAGATAATGACAACGAATTATTTATGATGAATTCGGATGGGACAGACAAAACATTATTAGCGGAGTTAGACACCCTGAGTGTACGGCCTGTTTGGTCTCCAAATCAAGAATGGATTAGACTCGACACCATAGACAAAAGAATAAACTCATCGATTTTTATTATTTTCCCAGATGGGACAGGACTGCAAAATGTCTATCAAAGTGAAAACTTTGCCCGTGTAGCTTGGGCTCCAATAAACGAATCATATTTGTTGATCAGCGAATTTGATCAAGGATCTGTATCAAAATTACTGGGTATCAAAATTCCAGATGGAAAGGTTAGAATCTTATCCATTTTCGATGAAAATCATCCTCCTCATTGGGTGTCATGGCGCCCACCATTAAGCACGATTTCCAATCCATAAAACGGGCTGATAAAGCGTGCATTTGACAAGTGCCGGCGGACGCGGTGCTTTGTACCAGTGCGCGCGGCTTGGGGTTGGGGGGCGGAGTTGGTGGATTGCGGGGCGGTAGGGGACGCGAATAATCCTAAGATGCCGCTCACCCGTTCACCAACCTTACTGTTGAATTCCAGGATTACTATTAGTCCGTGAGGTCGTGCAGCAGCACTTAATCCGGCCAATATTTCTCGGCGATTTGAGTTGTTTTATCATCCTTACATAAATCCAGACTGATTTTCCACAGTTTCTCTTGCATCGCCTTATCCAGTACGTCTTTATCTTCCGCTATCTCAATGAACGCACCCTTTTTCCAGGTGATAAATTTCCCCGATCTATTCAAACTCGCTTCCCGCTCTTCAGTGAACAAAGGAGTCATAATCATCCCACATTCTTCGATTGAAATAAATGTGCCAAAAAACCGCATCACACTGGCCATTGCTTTCATAAAAAATGGAATAATATTGATCTGGTTGCTCCATACTGTCTGGGCGATTTGAAATCCCAAGAAAGAAACCTTTGGGTCTCCGATTTTCCCGTACAAATCATGCAAATGAACATAAAACATTCTTTTGGCGACCATCGCCTGGTGAATGCCATTTTCATACCCCCATTTTTTCTTCATTTGCATGTCATCCCAAAATATTTCACCCCCTTCCGTTACGTTAAAAATCACTCTCCCGCCATTTTCGGATTTTTCCAACAAGTCCAATAAATTTAAAGTGAGCATAAATTGAGATAAATAATTCACCTGGAAATGCGGATCCATTCCATCTTCAGTTTCTACACGTCTGGCAGCATAACCCAGGCCGGCATTGATAAATAAACCATCCAGATATTCATGTTGACGATGAATCTCATTAATTACATTTCGAACATCGCTGAGTTTAGCGAGATCACATAAAACCATGGAAATCTTTTGATTTTTGGTATCTGCTTTTATCTCTTTGATCGTAGCTTCACCGCGTTCTTTGGACCTGCACAAAATGATAATTTCATGAATTTGATCGTCAATTCCGGCTAAAACTTTAGCTACGCCTTTTCCCATTCCATTGGTACCGCCTGTTACCAGTACTTTCATTTCTGCTGCCTCCTTATCTTGAACCGATAAAAAAAGAATAGCCCAGACTGCTTCTAATGTCAAACGATCCATAGATAACAAACTCGAAACCATGTGTCACAAATTACAGTTATTCTTTGGTGAATAAGTGGAACCAAACAGGATATAAACCTGAAACCGCCTGGTTGTGATGTCTACCAATAGGATTTGACCCACACTCCGCCAGGTCTGTAGTCCGAGATCACTTCAAAAATCTTTTAGCGGGAGGCGCCCCCTGGCTGGATGCGTCTCTTTTTTATGATATTCCGGTGATGGCAGGCTTGGGTTCTCATGTGCCGGGGCAATCCCCGGGATTGGTGGGACGGGTTCCGGCAAGCTGCGCCGCAGGGAATGGCGAGAAGACGGTCACGGTGCGCATCTGGGTGCCGGGGAATGAGGGACCGCGGGAGCTGTTGGTGAGGTGTGGAAGATCTCAGAATACAAGAGCTCTCTGATTTTGAAGGTAGTCCTATTTGCTTTTTGATTTTCGAATCAGTATACTTAAGCAAGTGTTTCTTGTTGGGCTGGTTCTGATTGTTCAGCCAGCCTCAAAGTCTATTTTCAAATTTCAGGGAGCGAGTTCCAAAATCATCGTTGCCAGAAAACGGGGAAAACATGAAGCGTTTACAATGGAAACAAATCAAATTGTTGGCATTTCTGGGGATTCTAATGGTCTCAACGCTCGGGTGCTTTGGATGCGGTATTTTCAATTTGCTTTCTGACGAAGAGGATAAACCAGTAGTTGAAGTAAATGAAGACGGCTCTGTAGAAGTAAATCCAACAGCCGCGGCAAACGCGGAATTCGCAGTCCAAACAAGAGTTGTAGAAGTAGAAGCTACGCAGCAATTCCTGATGGAAAATCTCCAGAAGACTGTGCAGGTACTGGTTACTGCAGATGCTCAATCGATCACACCGATGCCGGAAAATTCACCAATGCCTGTGTATACGCCTCCTTCACCCGGGGTAACTACGCTAAGCGTAAGCGCCAATACCAACTGCCGCTCCGGCCCAGGACTCAGTTATGATCGTCTGGATATTGTTTACGTGGGGCAGAATGTGGAAGTCTTAGGCGTTGATGCCAGCGGTGCATATTACATTGTGCGGGCTCCGAACGGTCAAATTTGCTGGTTATGGTCACACTATGCCATATTGAACGGTGACACAGAATCATTGGTAGTGATGACGCCCCCCGCACCGCCTACGACCGTCATCATAGAAGATTGGCATGATGATCCCTTCATCCAAACCTCGGAAGGTTTTTCGTGGGAGGGAAATTGGATCGTTGGTGTGGACAGTGGAATGACCGTTGCTGAATCGTATAATCCAGGGGTTAGCGATTGTAATGAATGCTGGAGAGTTGCTTCTGAAGAAATTCATTTCACCCGCAGCGGCGATTTTTTAGAAGTGATAGGAACGCAACAAACCTATTGGCTAAATGGAGATACGGCAACGAATACCTGGTATGGAGTAGCGCAAGTATCCGAAGACAATTCTATGGTGATAGGTGTATTCTACTTATGGGAACAAACTTTCTCAACGGGCCTCGGGGAAGGTTCGTATCCTTTGAATCTCCCATTCATCTTTTATCAAAACGGGAACCCTGATCAATTTGTCGGTGATAGTTATTATCTAAACTATAGTCATCATCCGCTGTGTGGTGCAAGAGAGGGAGCGGCCATTCCCTCACCTTGTTCAGGGCCATGAGCGTTTGGGATAAATTGAATGAACACACCCGGTGCCGGCTGAGCATCGGGTGTTTTTTTGAGATGCGTTGGAGGAGTACGGGACTGCGGTCACGGTGCGCCCACTGGTCCCGGCTCCAGGGAGAGAAGCCGAAGGAGTTGTTGGAGAGGTGAGGCGGCCCGGAAACCAACCCCTCACCCCGCGGAGAATCCACCATTTCCCCCATCCTGCGTTCATGTCAAGCCACCTCAAGAGAACACCCAGAAACCGAGTTTTTTCGAAAAACTCGGTTTCTTATTCGCTGTTCCTCACCTGGAACCCACTCCCCATGCGAACCCATGTAGAGCCGCCCCGCCGGGCGGCTCTATGTATCACTCTGTAATAAAATCAACTCGCCTAGCAGTGCCTACTAGGGCAAGCGCATTCTCCAAATTCTGGTCACAACCTTTCCACTTTCGTTTCAATAATGGCAGTACTAAAACCAATTGGACCTATTTTATGCTGAAAAATTGGTTATTTTGATAGTTATTTTCCACAAGAAATTAGAATGCGATTGCCCTACAGTACCTACCATATCAACTTGCGGTTGGAAACATAGTGAAATATACTATAAATTACTTTCTTTTGGGGTTATTTGTAAGTATCCATTGAGTGGGGTATTTTATACATCAATGATATTTTGTTTAATATTTTTCGCTAGTTAGTTTTGTACTGAAGAGTTACAACATATAAAGGTTAGCCCATCTCAGTTTACGCAGGAGGACATGTGACATGTTTAAAAATATAGATTGGTTCGATTTTGTTGTTGGTGGAATCATTATAGGCTTTATCGTGAACCTCGCAGCAAATTTTGCACAACCTGTAATAGAGCAATGGTGGATTCGATACAATACATCACGGCGAAATAAAAACGAAGCCATAAAACGAGCTTTTGATGAAAGAGTAGAAAACCTAATCAACAATAAACATGAAGAGATAATTGCACGGATACAAGCTAATAGGCTTGCTACCTTTGGGATTTTTATGACACTTCTTGGCATACAACCAACATTATTTAGTATCATGCTCATGCTTCAACGATCAAGTGGAATATTCTCAATATTCTTGTTCGTGAGCATAATAATAGGGGTTTTGGGATTTGGTAGGGCATACAACGCATTTATTGAGCGAAATAACATAGTTCAGATTCTTAATGCAGTAGATAAAAAACTCGGCAGAAACTTCCGCTAATCGATAATTAATCATTGATAAAACTGCAATAAAAGCACATTTACCAATGGAGCAAGTTGTAGCGAATAGAATATACAATATAGTTTTTTCTAAGCAAGTCAACAGAAATTGCCGACAGCTTGCATTTTCAAAATGAGGGGAATATACTATTTTTTACCTATCAGTGGGGTTATTTATTGGTGAATGGTGAGAAGTGGGCTTGCCATTTTTATTTTTCACTTGCGGATTGTCTGTTTCATATCTTTTATAAGGTTGTTATACAGAAAAATTGCAGTAGATCAAATAAGTTAGGCTTTAGGTCTCATTTAGGAGCATTAGATGGGTATCAAAAATGAGTTGCTTTCCTTTCTTAATCTCAATATTAAAGAAAAAGGCACCAAAACACGCAACATAGAGATAATTGCATACTATTACGGCTTTAGAGGATCTTCGTGGCCAACACTTGATGAAACAGCAAGAGAATTTAACATTGGAACCCGTGAACGAATAAGGCAAATTATTGATGACAATTTTAGAAATATTGTGGATTTAGTTTACATCCCATCAATAGTAAAAATTGGAGAAGTTGTTGAAAGCAACCCGTTTTGGATACAAGCTGAGTTGGAGAATAAACTTATTGAACTAGAAGTTATTAAAAACATCTTCAGCATTCGAGGTTTGTTTAACTTGATAGAAGATGTGGGAATAGATAATAGATACAAGATTTATTCTCCAGATTTGAAGGAAGCAACAAGAAGTTCAATAGCTAGATATGAACAGAATTTCATTATTAAAAATTCTGAAATCAAAAAAATTAAATCAATTTATAAGAAAGCCCAAAATATTCCAGGCATGAGTGGAATTTCAAATTTAAAACACTTAGAAGATGAAATCACAGATTTTAGCATTTATTCCACCATAATAAGAGATTTGATTAAGTACTCTGAAAATGCTTGGATAAAGGCCTATGGTGATAATTTTTGGTATTTGTTTGAAAATAAGCATAACACCCTCATAAATTATAGTGAGAAAATATTCACGGTTATTGATAACTGTGATGTAAAAAGACTTGCTGAGACATATAGAAATGCTCTTAACCGGCGCACTTATAAATTCCCATACCCACCTGTTGAGATAATTACCGAATATCTGAGAAGTTCTATTTATTTCGAAAACAACCAAGACACACTAACCTTTATAGGCGAGACCACTCCATTAAACGAAATAGAAAAAGATGTTGTTGAATACCTCAAAGCTAAAGGTTCTGTAAAATATCCGGAATTTCGCGATCATCTAATCACCAAAGGACATGGAAACGCACATACAGATAAAGTTATCATGTCATCTCCATTTGTTCATGTTGATAAAAGTAAGGGACGCCTTAATTATGAATATACTCTTGTAAGTAAAATTAAAGAAACTGTGTCTCAAAATGCTATGTTGAATGATAGATACAGACAATTTGTTTTGAAACTGAGAAACATATCTGATAGAGGTACCGATGAACCAGTAGAACAGAAAAGGCGCAGAGAGCAGAAAATATTACAACAGTGGTTATTTGATGGTAAGGATCAGGAAAGATGTGCAATTTGTGGAAATAAATACAGCGTAGATGCGCTAGTAACCGCGCACAAAAAGAAGAGAGCCAATTGTAATGAAGCCGAACGTCTTGATCCATATATAGTTATGCCAGTTTGTGTTTTCGGATGTGATTACCTTTATGAAAACAAACACATTTATATTGAAGACGGAGTTATAAAAGCTGGTTTGCCAATAAAATATGATGGTCAAGAACAGAAAATAATTAAAATGCTCGTAGGTCGAAAAATTGATAAAGAATGGCAAAAAGGACGGAAGACATATTTTGAACCGGTCTAACACAGTGTGCACTCGACAAGTACGGGCAACCTAGTATTTTTGTGCCAGTGAGTGCGGCTTGGGGTTTGTATTGGCAAGCGGCCGCAGTTTTTAGCGGCGGCTTGTATTTGGAAAAGCCGGGTCATATAATGGGATTACTTATTAGTGGGTAGTTTATTGGTGGATGGTGAGCAGCGAGCTTGCCATTTTTGTTTCTTCATCTGCAAATGATCTGGTTAATATCCTTCACGGGTTTGTTGTAAAGAATGATTGCAGGTTATCCAATAGTTGGGCGCCAATTAGAATGAGGAATCTTTTTCTTATTGAGAAGTGTGTAAGTACCAACTTTTTAAGTATCGCTCTTATTATTTACTGATTCTGCGTATAAAAGGAGGTTGTTAAATGGGTGAGGTAAAAAGTTGGATGGGAATTTCCGCAGGAAGTATTGATGAAGAGGGAGGAGTGCATAGCATCATTGGCATTAAGGTTGGTTGGGTTGACGAAAGCGGAGATGTATATAACTTATTTAACATGAAGGTTGGCAATGTTGATCAAGATGGAACAATAAAAAGTTTTCTTGGAATAAAAATGGGATCTGTTCAACGGGACGGGACAATCAAATCACTATTAAATATTCCAGTTGGAAAAGCTGATCCTTCCGATGGGATTATTAGGATAGGTGCTGCCGGATTATTATTGCTACTCTAAAAAGCGGCGGAGAATAAATATTGATAAAGGAAAATGATAGGCGGCCAACAAAGCGTATATCCGACAGATGGGAGTAGCTCCGAAGGCCCGCGGCGCGGTGCTTTATGCCAGTGAGTGCGGCTTGAGCTTTGTTCTGGCAAGCAACCGTATTCTTTCCCGGAGGCTTGCATTTCCAAAATGAGGGGAATATACTATTTTTACTTATGAGTGGGGCAGTTTATTGGTGAGTAGCCAGCTTGCCATTTTTTCAATGCGGAGAATCTGTTTTATACCTTTCACTGGGATGTTCTACAGAATAATAGCAGCATATCTAATCGTTAGGCCGATGAAAGGATGTCTCGAATATGAAAACAGGAAGCGTATTTCAGAGACCGGGCTTCCGCTCTCAGGATCGAACCATGGGAATAGTCGGAGCCTGGACTGTCTTCGTTGTGAATGAGGCATACGCTGTTACCTCAGGTCTCGGCTATCTCTCTATCAAGGCCCCCTCTGATCCAATCAGCGATCCGTACCTCTCCATCATGTCTTTGCTCATTGTTCTGATGGCCCCTTTCCTCGTCATCACGATGGTAGCCGTTCATACCTACGCGGCGCCCGAGTACAAGCGCTACAGCCTGGCTGCCCTTGTATTCATGATCCTTCTCGCAGGCATCACATCCAGCGTTAATTTCGCCCTGTTCGCCGTCGCCCGACAACCCACCCCCCTATCATCACAGTGGGTCCTGTCGTATACCACCTCCGAATGGCCGCCATTGCCGCAAGCGCTGGACTTTTTTGCCTGGGACTGGTTCTTTGCGTTTTCTATGCTCTTCGCGTCCCCTGTGTTTCGGGGCGGCAGATTGGAGAACGCGGTGCGCGTGCTCATGCTCCTCACCACCGTCCTGTGCTTCCTGGCACTTGCATGGTTCCCGGTTTCACCTTCCCAGGCCACCCTTATCGGAACCATCGGCTGGGGAGTAGCCGGCCCAATTGTGTTCCTGCTGCTGGCGAACCTCTTTACCCGCATCCGGCCCGACCCTGGCCCGTCCCCGGCGGCCTGACACAGTTGCAGTGCCACAAAAAAACCGACATGGTTTGTTTGTGCTAATGAGCGTGGCCTGGGGTTTGTTCTGGCAAGCGGTCGGTGGTGTTGTTGCCAGCGGCTTGCGTTTGGGTAGCCAGGGGAATATACTATGAATACACATTAGCAGAGTAATTTTCTGTTGAATGGCGAGCGTTGGGCTTGCCATTTTTGTTTTTTGATTTGCGGAGGGTCTGAGTCTGTCCTTCAGAGTTTTTTTATAAAGTATAATTTTTGGTTATCTGCAAGTTAGAAGGACAGCCTAAAACCAAGGAGAAAAAATGTCGCAACCAGAACAATTTACCGATACCAATACTACAGATTCTCGCTGGCATTGGCTCTATAAAGTGGCTGGCATATCAGCCCTGGTCACAGCCGTGCTTATCGTGGTTCAGATGATCGTTTTCATCCTCTGGCCGCCACCCAGCACCGCCATCGATTACTTCAAGTTGTTTCAAGACAATGCGCTTCTGGGATTCCTGTCGCTTGATCTCTTGTATGTTATCGACAATGTCCTCTTGATCCCGATTCTACTCGCCCTCTATGTTGCTCTCCGAAGGACTAATGAAACTTTCATGCTAATCGGTACGGCCCTTGGCTTCGTCGGGATTGCCGCCCTCTTCGCATCCAACCCGGCCGCTAACATGCACTTCCTCAGCAGACAATACGCGGCTGCGACCACGGATGCACAGCGCGCGCCCTTGCTCGCAGCAGGGGAAGCGATGCTGGCTGTCAACGCCGGCACAGCCTACCATATCTCTTTGATCCTCGGCTCCGTTGCATTGGTGATCATCCCCATCGTTATGCTGCAAAGTAAAATCTTCAGCAAGGCAACCGGTTATATGGGAATTCTGGCTAATGTACTCGCATTTGGCTTTTATGTACCCAGGATAGGCATTTACATCCTGCTCTTTTCCGTCATATTCTTGTTGGTGTGGTATATCCTGATTACCCGAACACTGTTCCAGCTAGGTCGGGACATGCCGAAAGAAGAGTTGCAATGAAACGATCGAGGAGCGGTTGAAAGAAAAGTTCCTCAACACCGCGTGCACCGGATAAGCGCGGGCTGCGCCTGAGAGTAAGCGGCGCGGTTTGGTTGTGGTAGTGTTCGCAGCCTGGGTTTGGAGTTGCAAGCCGCCGGAGTATTTGGTGGCGGCTTGCGTTTGTGGAGGGTCGGGAATATACTATTAACGGTCGGTCGTGGGGTGGTTTCTATGTATGCTGAACGGGGAATTTCCATTTGTTTCTACATTTTCACAGTTCTGTCATATCCTCTCACCTGGCTTGTTGATGGATGAAATATGGTGCGGTCGGTCATACCCTGAAGGGCACTTAAAAACAACTGCACCCTACGGACTGACTTTTCAAAAGGCCTACTTTAAGGAGAAAAATATGGCACGATTGACAGCGTCTGTGAGGCAAAGAATCCTAGAGCAGAACGAAGGTTTCACAACTAGAACATATTATGATGCAAAAAACTTCAGAGAAGAAAGGATATACACAATTTCAGGTGGAATGCTTCATGTACGTTCTGTAGGAAAAACATCTTGGGCTGATAGCCGTTTTGACAATGAATGGATTGCTAGTGACGAGGAAGCACATAGATTTTTATACAAGCATCAATCAGAAATGAATCTTGATGAACTGGATATTACTGAAGATAGAAAAAAAGAAATTCGACAGGCAACTTCAATTACAAAACAAAAAATAAATAAGTTAGAAGATGAAGATTTAGCAATTGAGAGTGATAGCTACTTTAATGAAGATGCAGGTACAACAGATGCCAATGATGACGATATTGTTGTGGCTGTAGGTATGTTACTTATAGCAGGATTGGTTTATGGGACTTATGAAGTGGCTCCCTCTATTAATCATTGGTGGCATGATAAGGCCGTACCCAGCCTAAAAAAAATGAAGAATAAGGTTACTGGCAAAGCAGAAAAAACAGAAGAAGAGACTGAATTAAAAGCAGGCTAACCCAAGCTGCACCTGACCCGGCGGCGCTGCGCTTCCGCCTTGGTGAGGGTCGGACGAAAAATCCGTGCCAGTGGGATCTTGGGTACTCACCGCCGGGCAGGTGAGCACATCGTTATCAGTTGATTTTACAACTTGCATACCGCCTGAACTGAAAATAATAGTGCCAGGTTAGTAGTTCAATCCCACTTTGAGCAGACTTTTTATAATAGGTGCACCTGTTCCAAATGCGCCTCTGTATTTTTAAACTCCGGTGATGGTGGGCTTGGGTTCTCCGGTGTCCGGATCCACGGCAGCGGGATCTATTCCGCTGGGGGTGTTTGATTTATGGCTCTTGCGCTCCAGGTAGTGTGTAGGATGGGTGAAGCGAAACCCATCATCCAACCATTGGAGATTCGCGTCCCTCGTCCCGAAGGGCGGCGGCGTGGTTTGGGTTTGCCAGTGTTCGCGGCCTGGGTGTGGGGGTGCAAGCGGCCGCAGTTTTTGGCGGCGGCTTGTATTTGGATAGCCAGAGTCATACAATGTGATTACTTATTTGTGGGGTTATTTATTGGTGAATGGTAAGCAGCGAGCTTGCCATTTTTGTTTCTTCACTTGCGGACGATCTGGTTAATATCCTTCATGGTCTTGTTGTTAAAAATAATTGCAGGTTGTCCAATAGCTGACCTGCATCTTGCAAATTAAAGTAAGTGAAAATTGTCAAAACCGTGTCGATAGTTAAGTGAGAAAACATGCTTCAATCTTTTCTTGATATAAATGGTCATCACAAAAGTAAAAATAGATCTTCCTCATTGAAAAGAGAATATGAGATGAATACAGATTTTTACGACCCGAAACTTGAAAGCTTAAGATTTCAACTTGAAATTCTCAAGTCTGAACTCGAAAGCATTGACAAAACTATTGAGCGAATTGATGAAATCACCCAAACAATAAAGAATTGGGCTATTGTAACTTGGGCAGGCATTATTTCAATAGCGGCTGGTCAGCTTGAATTAAGAAAATACATCATTTTCACTGCGATTTTGCCCTTTGTGTTTTGGTATAGTGATGGTCATTGGCGGCATCTTCAAAGACGTTCTACATTTCGGGCTATAAAAATTAAAGAGTTCCTCAATGATGAAAGATTACAAAAATCATTTGAGCAGAAAAAACTTGTTGATTTTATTGTCTACGACCCAATAGGGCGTCAATATAAAAGACTTCCCGAATACAAAAAACATGTTTCCACTTGGCACTGCCTAAATTTTTTAGAAGTACGAAATTTTTATCTTGGTTTAATTGGAATAAGTATTGTGTTAGGTGTTATTTTCAACTTCTTATAGTTTTCATTATTACAAGGATATGTGTCTTTATAGAGAAAAGCAAACTAACAAAGCATGTATCTCAGGGCAATCGCATTCTAATTTCTTGTGGAAAATAACTGGCAAAATATCCAGTTTTTCAGCATAAAATGGGGCCAATTGGTTTTATGCGTAGCGGCGCGGTGCTTTGTGCCAGTGAGTACGGCTTGGGTTTTAACTTGCAAGCAGTCGCTGTTGTTGGCGGCGGCTTGTATTTGGGAACCCAGGTTCATATAATGTGATTACTTATTAGTGGGGTTGTTTATTGGTGAATGGTGAGCTGTGGGTTTGCCATTTTTGTTTTTCCATCCGCGGAGAATCTGTTTAATATCCTTTACGAGGTTGTTGTGAAGAATACCAAGAAAGGAGCAAGATTATGGCTTGGAACATAAAAGGTGGAGTAATAATAATTGGATCGCTTTTGTGGCAAGACTATCTATACAAAGATGATGACACTGTAAGGCTTGATTGGAGAAACTCTCATTTAGATATTGAAAATAAAATCCCTGTGAAAGTTCCCATCAGGTATGGCAGAAAATCGAATGGCGGGATTATCACCATGGTTTTTTCAAACCAAATGGCGAGGAGAAAAGGGATTGGATATGTCGTTCCATTCAAAAATGCAATTAATAGTCTAAATGAATTGCTTTGTGAATGTATAGCCTTATCAAAAGCAGAAGGTATGCAAGGAGATTTCGTAACTAATTGGGGGGTATTAGCTTATCTGCTAAACGATTCGATAATTGAAGCAGAGACAAAGAAAGAAATAGTCAAGTTATTTAGACAACAGAAAAACGAGTACCAGAAAAAAGTTAAAGAGGAAAAGAAATTTAAAATTTCTCAGTATAAAGTTAACGCAGAACGAAGTTGTGTTACCAAATCGCTAAAATTAGATATTAACTGGGTTACCCCAGTTACAGATAGTGATAAAAGCAAATTAGATGAGTTGCATTTTCTATTAGCGACGCCTACCAAACCAACAGACGAGACATCTTGCGAAGCAATTGCAGAGACCGTCAAAGCTGATACAAAGCGAAAATACTTCGATAATAATCGCGCCAACGGAATCATCACGTATGATGATTCCGAAATAGATAAATATAAAAATGAATATTGGTGCGGTCATACCCTGAAGGGCACTTAAAAACAACTGCTCTCTACGGGCTACCTGGTTATAACGTTGGAAAAGAAGGAAAACACAATGACCTGGCAACAATTGAAAGAAAGAATTCTAACTGAGATACAACCAAGCCATCAGGGCATTCTAAAATGCCGTGGTGACAAACGACGTTCAATCGTTTCAAATGATGGCAACAAAATTCTAATAAAAACAGGCGTTAAGCCCAATACTGCCAAACCAATCACCTATGAAATGATTAAGTTCGCCTACGATAAGATTTCCTCTGGCGAAGATTTTGACTCGGCGTATTACCAGAATCGTTATGCCAATGAATACCATAATGGCCCATGTCGATATTCGATAGTAGGTGGTATCCTAGTTGAAATGGCGGAGGCCGAGAGGATTCCTTTCGGTGGTAATAGTTGCATTTATCGTAAAAAAGTAAGTGCGTAGGATGGGTGAAGCGAAGCGAAACCCCATTATCCCACTATTGGAGATTCGCGTCCCTCGTCCCGAAGGGCGGTGGCGCGGTTTGTTTGTGGCAGTGAGCGTGGCTTGCGTTTGGCTATGCAGGGGAATATACTATTAATGGTCGTGTGTGGGGTGGTTTCTGTGTATGCTGAACGGGGCGATATCCATTTTGTTTCTACATTTTCACAGTGTAGGATGGGTGAAGCGAAGCGAAACCCATCATCCCATCATTGAAGATTTGCGTCCCTCGTCCCGAAGGGCGGCAGCGCGGTGCTTTGTGCCAGTGAGCACGGCCTAGGTTTGGTTTTAGTAAACGGCCGGAGTCATTCCCGGAGGCTTGCGTTTTCAAAATGAGGGGAATATACTATCAATACTTATTAGTGGGGTTATTTACTGGTGAATAGTAAGCGGCGAGCTTGCTATTTTTGTTTTCAATAATGTTAATGAATTATCAATAACTATTTGAGCGGCTTTTCATCCAATCCAGGAGAAAAATATGCGAATAATAAAATTGGGCAAAGGTGAGTTTAAGACACTTGGGGAAGTTAAAGAATTCTTTGAAGGAGAATTGCTTCAGAGAGAACCAAAAGGAAAATTCAGACTCCGTAAATTGTCAATTGCTGAGGATAAATTAAACATCGGTGAACCTATACTATTTTCATATCAAACCATTGTGTGCTTTTCCGCAAGAACAAAAACAGGAAGATTGATTAATTACGATAAGCAAGCAAACAAGTATCCTTATTATTTTGTGGTGGATATGGATACACTTCAACCCTCTAATATCAGACTAAAAATAGTAGAGGAAAGATTAAGAGATGAACTTGGTGGAAAACATTTGGTAAAGACACAACGTTGGCCTGCGCTTACTGATACTCCTGCAACAAATGAATTATGGGAATCTCTAAGGAAATAACAACCAAATAAACACCTTTATCCTGAAGGGCGGCGCGGTGCTTTGTGCCAGTGTTCGCGGCTTGTATTTGAAGTTTTAGCGCAATATAATGTGAATAATTATTGGTGGGGTAGTTTATTGATAAATGGTAAGCGGTGGGCTTGCCATTTTTGTTTTTATTTGCTGATGATCTATTTAATATAGATCATGAAAAAGAATAAATTCAGTACATTCAATAGTTGAGGGGCTTAGACTAATCTGTTATTTGGAGAAAATTTGTATGTCTATACGAATTGGAATCTATGATTTCTTTGCATACACTATTCCTGGTATTTTCTATCTTTTTATTCTCGGTTTTTGGCTTAATATATCTGGTTTAGTGGCTATTGATTTGAAGACTTTAAACAATCTGTCTCTGTCATCTTTGATCGTTCTTTTTGGCGCCAGTTATATTGTTGGTTTGCTAATTGACCCACTCGCTTACAATTGGATGAGGGTTTTTCTAAGCAGAAATATTGACGTGACAAAATGCGTCTTTAAAGAATTCCGAGATCGCCACTCATGGGTAGTTCTAGATTATGACTATACAGATTGGGGAATTCTATTACGTGCCATTAAAAGTGATTCTCTTGAAGCAGCGACGGATGTAGAACAGCATAATGTTGCTGCTATCATGCTACGAAATATTAGTCTCGGGTTGACTCTATCTTCAGTTAGTTTCTTATTATATTTTTCTTTTTTTTGCGCTCATATCTGGAATCTTATTTTTTGCGTAATGTTATTTGTGCTAGCAATTGTTGCAATGAGAGAATGTAGAAAACGCAGACGTTGGTTTTATATTGCTATATTCGAAGCATTCACAGCACATTTTCTCCTTAAGGAAAATTTAGGTAAGAAGAAGAAAAGAAAGAAACCAAACATAGAAATGTCTAAAGTTTCAAATAAGATAGATAACGGTGAACCATCTTGATAACATTATCCTAAAAGGCAAACGCCGCCCAACACCGCGTTCACCTGAGAAGTGCGGCGGTGCACGGTTTATTTGTGCCAGTATGCGCGACCTAGGGTTTCCTGAGTTGGTGGGTTGCGGGGCGACAGGGAAACCCGAATGATCATAAGGTATCGCCCGCCCCTTCACCCATTTTACAGCTGTGCATGGGAGTGAATATTGGTGCGGTCAAAAGAACAACCGCACCCAGACTAGGAGACAACATGTCGTTATTAGAAGAAATACAAATGGAAGCAGTAGACTCAAGCAGTGATCTTGGGGCACTATTAAGAAAATGCAAACTGCTAGCTGCCAGATTAGGCAGTCAATCTCTCGAAGATTGGCTTATTTGGGAGGCAAATGGTTACCCAAACAATGTAAGTGTCCCAAATTACCGAACGTGGCCATTAAAAATTAAGGGACATTTTGCTGGCCCATTTGGTTCAGGTCTTAGGAATGCTGAAATACCGATTGCCTGTTTACCCAAAGATGCAAGAGAAGGTTATCAAAAATATGAATGTCGACAAAGCATTGCAGGGATGGAACAATTATTGCGCGGCGCTGAACAAGATATACTCAATGTGAGTACAGGTGATCTCGTTGTAGTTCTTGGAACTAATGTTTATGAAGGCCTAAATTGCATACAAGCGTGGGCGGAATTTGGAAAAGGTCACATTTATGAATTATTCAACAGCGTAAGAAACAGAATATTAGATTTTAGTATAGCGGTCTGGAAGGAAGACCCAACAGCAGGTGATTCTGCAAAACCATTAGACTCTTCGCTAGCACCTTCCCGCGTCACTCAAATATTTAATACTACCGTTTATGGTGGATCAGCAAATTTATTAGGAACTGCAAATCATTCCACAGTTACTTTTAGTGTTCAACAAGGTGATATACAATCGCTTGAAAACTTCTTGCGCGAAAATGATGTTCCCCAAAAAGATATTGATAATTTAAAAACTGCTATTGATAAAGATGAACGGCCCAGTGAAAAGGGAAAGTTTGGCCCTAAGGTATCCAATTGGATTTCAAGGATGATAAAGAAAGCCGCAGAAGGTACTTGGGCTATCACAGTAAGTGCCGCTGGTAACCTACTGTCCCAGGTTATTTCAAATTATTATGGATGGTAAATTAATAGCAAAGTTATAGGACTAACACTGCGTGCACCGGACAAGTGCGAGGCTTTTCCCCGAAGAACAGGAACAGTTTATTTGTGCCAGTGAGTGCGACTTGGGTTTAGAAGTGCAAACGGCCAGGGTTTTTCCTGCAGCCGTACTCTGGGAAAGCCGAAGAAACATACTAACTAATAATCACTTTAAAAAGGGAAAAATGGCTATCTATGTAACTTATCCCAATAATGTTGGTGTCTATCACATTGTTGTGCTATCTAAGGCTGATGACGAGGACGACAAAACCTTATGTGGACAAGATTTATTCACTCGCAATAAAGAAATAATCTGGAAAACACTTATCTATGACATTGAATTTTTTGATACTCCACCACAAAACAAGAGACTTTGTAAAAAGTGTCAATTCCAAAAAGCGAAAGCTGGCTAAAGGCGTTAGCGATTCACAAAATATTCAGGAAACTTTTCAACATGTATAAAAAATCTCAACCCCTCAAAAAAGTGAGTCGAGTAAGCAGCAAAAGAAGCGTGATTTGTGCAATAAACAAAAGGTCATTCTCATGGGATCCTTTTTTATTTAAAGCGTTACCCATTGTTTTATCCATAATTGCAGTCTGCATATCTTATGCTTCCTACCGAGTTTCAGCAGAGCAGAAAAGAATACAAGAAGAATATCTAAAAGTAAATATTTCCTTTAAAGCAAACGAAAATAATTCTAGTAAAGTCCTTCTATTCCCAATTGATGATCCTTTATATGATTTTTCAGCGTATGTCGAGGGGTTACCTTACATAAAAGGTTTTTTGGTTTTTGATGTTGACCTTGAAATAGCCAACTTGTCATTAAGAAAAGTATCAATAAGTGATATTTCTGGGTACCCAGTATTTCGGAATACCGACCCAGCAATAGAAACAAATTGGATACCAGTATTCAGTACTTATATTTTTACAGGCATCCAAGTTTCCGATTCTTTATCAACTGTACAAAATGGAATAATCGACAAAGTTAGTTTACCAATTTCACTAGATAGTGGGGAGTCAATTACAATTAATTCCAAGATTAATTGGCCACTTGATGAGGATATGGTTAACGTAATAAAGAATTATTTAGCCATTAACAATAATGCAACTTTGGGAGACATAAAAAATTTATTAATACAAAATGAGACTCACCTTGGAATGGGATCAATAGGAATGCACATGATCAATGGCACAGCCATCCCTTCCTATCTATCCGCAGAAGAATCAAATTTAAGATATTATTTTACTTTGGATTCTTCCTTTGGTACAAAACACGATTTATATTTGGATGTTAAGCCACAATTACAAGATTTCATGATTGAATAAAAATATCAGCCTTGTCTGTATTACATCGATTGTAAATTGATAATCTAATTTGTAAGTAAAGTCAAACCTGCCAATCATTGGTAAAGAGGCTCATCCCAGTTGGGGTGCGCCTCTTTGTTTTTAAATTCCGGTGATGGCTTGCTTTGGTTCTCCGGTGTCGGGATCCACGGCACCGGGGTTCAGCCCTGCAGGGGCGGCCTTGCGACTCTTGCGTTCTAGGGTTTCGGTCTTTGGGGCTTTGGCTCCCCGCTTGAGCATTTCTTCCACATCGGCCGATTCTCCGGAGAAACGATACACCATGCGGAGGTATTCGGAGTCGTCGATCAATCCCCGATCGCGCAGCTCGGAAAAGACGTTGTTCACGTAGGTGGTGGCCATGCCGTAAGAGACATTGTCACGGGCGGAAATATCGGAGCCTTTGACGGTGAAGGGTTCTTTGTGTGGAAGGTCCTTCTGGACCATGGCACGGCGCCCGATGACGGCTGTCAAAATATCCGTGAGCATCCACAGGTAAAAGCGTTGGCGCTGCTCGAAGTGCCGGAAAGTGGGGCCACCGGCAGCCTCGGCAGTGGTGCGGGTGGCGCTTTCGGGTTCGGCCAAAAAGTGCATGGGCACCCCCGCGCCGGCGGAAATCATTTTCTTGATGGCCAGGCCGTCCGAATTGGCCTCTACCGAATCCAGCTTTGCAGAAAGCACTTCCCAGGTTTCGCTTTCATCGGTCACCAAAATGCTGCCGGGGCTGGGCGGGCTGGTGTTGAGCTGGGCTTGCCGTGCCAGGCGTTCGGCTTCGGACTGGAAGCGGGCCTTGACTACATAGAGAAAAGCCGTTCTAAAGCGATTCAACCTCGCGCGGTCTTCCAGCCAGTTGGCATATCGGGATAACCATTTGAGCAGAGGGGCTAGATCGGATTCTCCCCAGGCACCGCCCACAGGGCGGTTGATGGCATAGTGCAGCATGACGGCGGGGAACCCGCCGGCTGCGTCGGGGCTGTCGGTGTTGGGATCATAGGCGGGGATCGGCGCGGGATCGGGGTCGGTGTTGGTGGGCTTTAACTGAAACCGGATGGGCTGCTCCACGTCATTGGGGCGGGTTTCGATTTCCGCTATGGCCGTGGCCGGGTAGGCCCGGGCATAGGTCATGCCGGCAGCGTCTGTGCTGAGCAGGATAAACAGGTTGCCGGTGCGGGTGAGTTCGTCACACCACTCGAAGGCGCGCACGTCCATGCGATTCAAGCGGTGGTTCCAAAAGTCGGAGATGAATTTTGCCAGCTTATCATTTTTTGATTCGGCGTTGATCCCACCGCCCACCACATATTGAGAAGTGAGTTCGATGATCCGGCGGGCCAGGGGGTTGACCCGCCAGGCTTCGAGGGAGAGTTCCAGCATCTTTTCACGGTCGTAGGTGAAGCGGTCGCGGTCGGACTGGTTGAACTGCCGGGCGCCGACAATAAAGCTGGCTTCGGTTTCTGCAGCGGAGAGGGCCGCCCGCACCTGGCGCCGGATCTCCCCGCCGAACAGGGTCTGTGTCATTCGCTCCATCAGGTTGTTCTTCATTAGTGTGTCTCCTATTGCGGGGCCGGGAGTGTTCCCGCCCAGCCTGCTAAAATCCTTCATCCAGGTCGCGCAGCGGGTCGCGCCCGGGGATCACCAGCGCCGGGGCGTTCAGTGCCCAGTCCTGCTCCTCCAGCACGGCGCACAGCGCCGCCGAGAGCAACAGGTCGTCGTGCAGCGGCTCTCCGTTAAGCGGGTCGCGGCGTCCCTCCGGCACGCCCCAGCGCATGCGCTGTTCCGGGCCCGGCGAAACATCCATCTGGCAGGCATCCAGCTGGCGGTAGAAGGCCGCCCGTCCGTCCTCGCGCACGCAGTCCCCGGTGGCAGCCCAATAATCCCGCAGGCTTTCCGGACCGCCCGGCGCATCCAGCACCCCGGCCAGCTCCCCCTCCGCGCCCGGCTGCCAGTCCCGGAAGCGCCCGCTCTCGACCACCGCCAGGAAGTCCCAGCCCAGCTTGCTCTTCGAGCTTGCGGTGAACAGGAAAGGGATCACCCGCCGGGGTAAGGCCCGGCGCAGGAAAGCCGCCAGCCCCGCGCCCACGCCGGTGGCATCCACTACCACATAGCGCGCCTTCCAGTGCTCCGCCAGCAGCGCCAGATTCTCCTGGAGCCGGGTGTGTCCGGTGCCGTGCCACTGGCAGCGGTCCACCACCCGGTAGACCGCCCCGCGCACTGCGCTGTCCTCCAGCCGTTCCAGACTCACCTCCACCACCATCAGGGCGGTCAGGTCGCGCCCCGGATGGGCCAGCGCCGCCTCGCCCCGCAGGGCAGCTTCATCTTCCCCGGCCACGTCCACCAGCAGGGCGTACTGCATCCCGCGGCGGGGCACGCGCAGCCGGGGGTGGGTGCCGCGCATTTTAGCCCGGCGCTCCGGGGGGAACATCCCGGCCGCCCCGTCGATCTCTTCGCAGAAGTACTGCGTGCGGATCAAAGGGTGGCTGCGCCCCAGCCGGGCCACCTGGCGGGCCAGATATTTCCCATAAGCCGGGACCTCGGCGGCCACCTCCTGCCCGGTAAGCACAAAGCAGCGCCGGATGCCGTCTTCGGCCTCGGCCCGGCGGGCGGCGCGCAGCTCCCGCGCCAGCAGGGTGTGGCTGGTCCAGGCCGTTCCCCAGAAGATCTGGGTGGCATTCGTGCTGGCGGCCATCAGGGCGATGTCCTTATCGAACTTTTCCACCAGCACGTCCTGGGCTTCGTCCACTTCCAGCAGGGTGCTGGCGGTGGCTCCGACGATGTTGGCCTCCGGCGAACCGGAGAAGAAGTACATCCGGGCCTGTCCCACCCGGTAGATGTAGCCGTTCTCCTTTTTCCACCGCTCGCGGGTGGCGCAGTTGGCCGCGAGCACCCGTTCCAGGCGGCGCATGGCGTTCTCGGCCTGCGGGGAGCGGGTCGGCGAGATTTTGACGATCTCAGCCGGGCTTTCGGAGAGCAGGAGCAGCAGGTAGGCTTCGAGCTGGGCCTGGGTCTCGTTCTTGCCGGACTGGCGCGGGAACATCACCGCGAAGCTGAGGCCCTGCTCGTTGATCACCGATTCGACCACCGCCCGCGCCACTTCCCGCTGGTAGCCGCGCAGGGTCAGCCCGGCGCCGCACTGCGTGAAGCGGCCCACGTCGCCCATCAGGGCATACAGCAGCTTGTCGTCTTCCGCGATAGGTCATCCTTCCCCAACCCGTATCCGGCGCACTCAACCGCCCAGAAAGGTGCGCAGCAGCGCCGCCAGCGACATCAGCCCCGAACCGCCCGCCGCCAGCCCCGACCACACCTTGAACTCGGTCACCCCGGTCGTGGCGCTGCGCAGGCGCTGTTCGTGGTCCTGAGCCTGCGCTTCCAATGCGCGCAGGCGGTGGCAGGCCAGCTCGTCGTCGTGGCGCTGCTGGGCTTTGAGGGCTTCGATCTCCGCGCGCATCAGGTCCAGGGCGTGCCGCACCTGTTCCTCGACCAGCGCGGCCTGTTCTTCATTCATCCACACCTCCTCGCGGTTCCGGCAGGGGCGGCGGCCCGGGTTGGCTCAGGGGGCCGGGGCAGCGCGTCGCCCGGTCTCGGGGAACGGGCCGTGCCTCCGGCAGGTTATCTGCCCATTGAGCCGCCCGGCTGTTGGCCGCGGAGCTGCCCGCGTTTCCGGGGGCAGCAAACAGACGGCGCCGCCGCCCGCGCCGGGGGACTTAGGACTCCGGCGGGAGCGAGCCGGTCTTTTTGGCGCGCATATCGTGCAGCACGGCCTTCAGCGCCTGGCTGAGCGCCGCACTGCCGTCCTGCTCCAGGCTGTGCTGGTCTTTGATCAGCGTTGAGAGCCGGGTGCAGGCAATGCTGGTGGTCCGCAGGATGCCCAGCAGTTCCTCCAGGGTGCGCCCTTCATCCACCAGCAGGGCCACCCGCCGGATGATCTCCCGCAGCAGTTCGATCTCGTCCCGCAGGTCTTCCGGCAGGGCTTCCCCTGCCTGCTCCGGGTAACGCGGCCGGTTGGGTTTTCGGGTGGGCATCTGCCTCCTTTGTCGATAGAATTAATGTTCTACACTTTTCTACAAACAGTATGCCACGCCCTCCCCCATTCCGCAACCTGTCAAAAGGCGCAGGTGGGTATGTCATTAATGACAGGTTTCGGGGCATTGCTCTACACAAAACTACAACTTTGTCATTCTGACACGCGCAGCGTGGAAGAATCTCTGCTCACCCGTGAAACACATGCCCATTTTGGCAAGGCCATAATCCCCCACAGAGCCGCCACTGTAGGTTGGCGTTGAGGGCTCAGCCCGAAACCCAACAACTGCCTCTCAAATCCCAAAGATTCAACCATTTCCCCATTCTTTTTTCACGCCGAGCCAGAGATCCTTCGCCCATTCGGGCTCAGGATGACAAACCACACATGTCATTCTGACACGCGCAGCGTGGAAGAATCTCTGCTTACCCGTGAAACACATGCTCATTTTGGCAGGGCTGTAATCCCCACAGAGCCGCCGCAGGTTGGCGTTGAGGGTGCAGCCCGATACCCGGACCTCTCTACACATCACATCTTCCCCACATAACCTCACCCGATCCAAAAATTGCTCACAGCATCTTGTATTTGGAGCCCCATGGCAATATACTGTAAATACTCATTCGCGGGGTATTTTATCGGTAGCTCTTTGTCATACTTAACTTGCAGACAATCCCTTTCCCCGCTTCGCGAATCCCCATAAAAGTCATTGCAGGTTATTCAATCATAGGGTGGCACCAAGGTAAGCATCCCCTAAAATAATACCAACCTAAAGTGGAATATTCTGGTAAAACAAAGACAGGAGATTCCAGATGAAAAGAACAAGATACACAGAACAGCAAATCATCAGTATCCTCAAAGAAGCTGAAGCAGGTGTCC
>JAHDQE010000087.1 GCA_018433975.1 Ornatilinea sp.
GACGCTGTCGTACCTGTTCGGGGACCACCTCGGCAGCACCTCGATCACGACGGACGCGAGCGGGAGCCTGAGCGGGGAGCTGCGCTACCTGCCGTTTGGCGAAACGCGCTACGCCAGCGGACAGACGCCGACCAGCTTCCGCTATACCGGGCAGCGGGAGGAGGCTGAGGTAGGGCTGTATTTTTACGGGGCGAGGTGGTACGATCCTTATCTTAACCGCTGGATTCAGCCTGATTCCATTGTACCGGATCCTTACAATCCTCAGGACTTCGATCGCTACTCGTATGTCCGAAATAATCCTGTTCGTTACTCGGACCCATCCGGGCGTTTTACAGAAGATGAAATAGATAAGTACTTAATATCTATTGGTATTGATGATGTTGATGAGAGAGCAAAAATTGTTGCTCAATGGAAAGGCGATGATGGATGGTGGGATGTGCTTGAGGGTGCGACCTATGGAGATGTTATTGACGGGACAAAACTGCTATTGGGAGAACCCTATGGCGAAAGGATAGTTCTCCAATTTACTCAAAACGATGAAGCTGGAACGTTTGGCATTCAAGGAAACGATATCTTATGGGATGTGGGTGAACTAGGAGTAGGATCCAGCGAAAGCCTTAATAACTCTAATTACAGCCTAATAGAATTTCATGATGAAACTTCGGATATCATCTGGATGAGGCCCAACTCAAAAGGTGAACTAACATATCAAGACGGTACCGGGTATGGTGGTGACGGTGCTAATGTACAATGGGGTGAATTGTGGTCTACAATTGGGAATTCTGCAACAGCACTTGTTGATGGAATCGGGGGTATCGCTTTGCTTGTAGCTCCCGTACCTGGATCGCAAATCCTCGGGGTTGCTGCGTTTATAGGATATGGGTATGAATTGTCACAAGTAAGGAACTCTGCAAATAACTTTAGCAGATCTTGCGATGCTGCAGACCGTCTCCGTCTAGATTTAGTCGATTCAATGTTTGTGCCCTGAAAGGAGGAATTATGGATAATTTTTTACCAAGTTTAACATTTTCGGCTGTTGTGTTGCTTGGAGTTATGGTTGCCCGTCTTTATGTTGAAATAAAACAGATAAAAAAACTTTTGGATGAGGTTTTAGAATCATCTCGGAGAACAGATAACAATCGTTGAATTTTACCAACTTAATAATAACTTGGCAGGCCTAAGATGCTGATAGAAGGTGGTAGATGATGATGCGGCTGGATTCTTTCATTTATAGTGCATTTCCAGGCTCATGTCTGGGGCTGTGAACGGACATTTAAAGACGACCGTTACCCTGCGGTGAGCCGACAACCGGCTGGTGGAAGTGGAGAAGAACCAGACTGTCGTTGGGGAGTATAGCTATGACGGCGATGGAAACCAGGTTAAATCGGTAGCGAATGGGGTTACCACGTACTACATCGGCAGTTACTACGAATGGCGGGTGGAAACGAGCGGGTAGGTGCGCTGACAGCGCACCAAAAGCCTGAACTCGCTATAATATTTTCATGTCTGAATACCACCGGTCATTCATCCCAGGTGGTGGCTGCGGGTGTATCAAAATATACATGGAGCGGGTTAATTTCATATCCGAACGGCCGATGGCGAGTTGAGGGTTGGTGCAGTCAAAAGCGACTGCACCCTACCGACTCTCGAATGGCGATTTTGAGACAAGCGTTTCTCCCTGGACGAACATCACGGAAGGGAACCGCACCGATACGGACGCGTACTCGGGCAGCTATTCGATCCGCATCCAAACGGGCGGCGGGGTGATGGCGAATTCGGAATGGATCTCGGTCACCCCGAACCAGACCTATACGCTGTACTTAGGGTACAAA
>JAHDQE010000063.1 GCA_018433975.1 Ornatilinea sp.
GCCTGAACTCGCCCGCCAGCTTGGGGTTTCTCGCGCGACGCTGCGGGAAGCCATGCGCACCTTTGAAGGACAGGGGTTGATCCGGCGGCGGCAGGGTGTGGGGACCTTTGTGGTCGGTCATCCTCAGGTGATCGACAGCGGTCTTGAGGTGCTGCAAAGCATTGAAGCCCTAGCCAATAGAATCGAGCTGGATGTCTCAATGGGGGATTTGCGGATTTCAAAAATATCTGCGAGCAAAGAACAGGCCGAAGCTCTGAAGGTTGAAATCGGCAGTAATCTGGTTCATGTTTCCAGAGTTATTCTGGCAGAGGACCGTCCGGTTGCTTATTTGATTGATGTTTTACCGGAGGATGTTCTTTCCCCCTCCGAGCTCGAAGAAGGTTTTACCGGTTCCGTATTGGATTTCTTGCTTAAACGGGGAAAACCCTTGCTGGCAAATTCCATGACAGAGATTAAGTCTGTTGCGGCGACCGCCAGCATTGCCCGTGCGCTGGAAATTCAGCGTGGGGACGTTCTTTTGATGTTTGAAGCCCGTTTATCTTCCGCTCAGGGAGATATCGTTGACTACTCCTCCAGTTATTTCCTGCCCGGTTATTTTCGTTTCCATGTCGTCCGGCGGGTGGAAGAGTATTAAAAATAGTTGGTTCATAATGAGAAGGAGTGAGATTACACGGCCGGAAGCTTTTTCCTCCATATGCAGCCTGCGGCAAAGATCACGAATTTCTCATTATTTCCAGAAAATATTCTAAACCCTATTATTTTTTACCAGGAGGTTTTTCAAATGCGTAGCTTTTTAGGTCGTGACATCCTCTCTTTGAAAGATTTTGAGAGAGAAGAGTTCTTCAGAGTATTTGAGGCTGCTGATGAGCTGGCCCCCATTGCTCGCAACCGCCGCAATACGGATTTGCTGTCTGATAAGACATTGGTAACCGCGTTTTATCAACCCAGCACGCGTACCCGTTTGGCGCATGAAGCAGCCATGCACCGCCTTGGTGGTCATGTTACCGGTTTCGCAGACGCAAAAATGACCCGCGCGGGCGATTTCTACCAGGAATCGATTAAAGATACCGTTAAAATGCTGGAATACTACGGTGATGTGATTGTGATGCGCCACTTCCAACAGGGTGCTCCCCACGAAGCAGCGCGCTGGGCCAGCGTTCCGGTGATCAACGCCGGTGATGGTTGGGGTGAGCACCCCACCCAGGTTTTGACTGACCTGTACACTGTTTTGACTGAAAAAGGTACATTGGATGGTCTGACCTTCCTTTGTATCGGTGACTTCCGCATGCGCACCATGCACTCCATGGCTTATGCGCTGTCTCAGTTCGATGCAAAATTGATCGCAGTCTCCCCCAAAGACATGCGCATCACGGATGAGATGAAGAAAGAAGTTACCGAAGTTTATAATCTTCAGTTTGAAGAAGCCGAGCATGTCGGTGATGTCATTAACCGGGCCGATGTGATTTACATGGAACCCGTTGTTCAGCCCGATTACACCAAAGCCCGCCAGGAGGCCTCTGGTGATAAAGGCCTGACCCCGGCCAATTACAAAGTCACAAAGGAACTCCTTCGCGATAAAGCCAAATCGGATGCCATCATCCTGCACTCCCTGCCCCGCCAGGATGAGCTGCCCTCAGATGTCGATATCACCCGCTGGTCTCGCTATTGGGAAGAGGCCTTCAATGGCGTTGTGATGCGCATGGCGCTGCTTTCCCTGATCCTTGGCGCGATGGAGTAGTCCGTCGGTTTCTTTCGATTAATACAACAATATGGGGCTGGAAAGCCGGATCCGTTTGCTTTCCGGCCCCGGAAAATCTCAATCACGCCATGCACCGTAAGCTTTCTGATGTTCGCTGGGTTTCATTATTACTCTTTGGAGTTGTTCTGTTCGCTTATGGCATCTACATTCGTTGGTTCGGACTTTATGGTGACGATTGGATCTATCTCTGGAATTACCACCAGTTCGGAGCGGGAAATTTTGTGCAGTTTGTATCCACAGACCGGCCGTTTTCGGCATGGTTGTATGTCCTGACCTCCGCATTATTTGGTGAACACGTCTGGTTGTATCATGTTTTTCTGTTTGTTTTAAGGTGGCTTAGCGCGGTTTTATTCTGGTGGATCCTGCGGATCGTTTGGCCGGAAAAAGTACGCCAGGCTTCCTGGGCAGCTCTGCTGTTCGCTCTTTACCCTGGTTTTCGGCAGCAGCCCATCTCGGTACAGTTTATTTTGCACTTTGGCATTCTGGATTTATTTTTATTATCTGTTGCGACCATGCTGCTGGCTGCAAAACAGCAGCATAAGAAGTTCTGGACCTTAACAATTGCATCGGTTATAAGTGCGTTATCAATCTTCTCGCTGGAATATTTTGTGGGCCTGGAATTGCTGCGGCCGGTTTTGTTGTGGCTGGTGTTGGCTGAGAGTGCTCCAACCTGGAGACGGCATGCCTGGCTGGTGCTGCGGGCCTGGTTCCCCACGCTGCTTGTCCTGGTAGGTTTTGCCATCTGGAGAGTCTTTATTTTCTCTTTCCCGACTTACGGCCCCAATTTTCTGTACCAGTTTCAGGAATCTCCGGCGCAGGCCATTAAACAGCTTGCACTCAGAATGATTTCGGATTGGAAAGCAGTTACTTATGGAGCCTGGCGGCAGGTGCTGACCCTCCCGGATCAAAGAGGCGACTTGCTGTTTTATGGGGCGCTGGTGTTGGCGGGTTTTGCATGGACGTTTTTTCTCCTTAATCTCCGGCAGCAAGAAGAAGGTGTTCCTCAGGAATCGGTTTCCCTGCGGTTAAAGGAATGGCCGGTATCGGGTCTGGTGGTAGGAGTGTTTTCCCTGCTGATCGCCGGTTTGCCTTTTTGGGTCACTTTGATCCCTCTGGATCTGGCCTTTCCCTGGGACCGGGCCACGCTGCCGTTTATGTTTGGAGTCAGCTTGCTGATTGCGGCCGGGCTGGATTTGGTGATCCGTCCTAAATTCCAGGCGCTTCTGTTGAGCGTGCTGGTAGGACTGGCGATCGGTTCACATTTTCAAAACGCGGTGATCTATCGCGAGGAATGGCGTGAACTCCAAAATTATTTCTGGCAGCTTTCCTGGCGGGCACCTGCCTTGCAGTCCGGTACGATCATCATTTCGGATGATATTCCGTTATGGCGTTACAGCGATAATGACCTGACGCCTCTTGTGAACTGGGTTTACGCGCCGGAGCAATCTTCAACACAGCAGGAATATAAATATTTTGACCTTTCCACCCGGGAAGAGTCCATACTGCCGGGGTTAGAAAAAGATTTGCCGGTATCGCATTCTTATCGCAATACGACTTTCAAGAGCACCACCTCCGAGATTCTGGCAGTGTATTACAGCCCGCCGGGTTGCCTGCGGGTTCTTGCGCCGGAAGATTATATTGCCGAAAACCCGCCCTATCGTCTTGAGGAAGCCCTTCATCTTTCCGATGTATCCCGGATTGTGTTGGACCCGCAGGAAAATGCGAAGCCACCGGAAGTGTTGGGAGCCGAGCCGGCTCATGATTGGTGTTATTCCTTTGAAAAGGCAGATTTGGCCCGCCAGCGCGGAGATTGGGAAACAGTTGTTCAGTTGGGGGATGAGGCGTTGAACGCATCACTTGTTGCGGGAGATCCTTTGGAATATCTCCCCTTTATCGAGGGCTATGCTCAATCAGGCCAATGGGAACAGGCAATGGATTTGAGCAGAATAGTCCAGAAAGAGAAACCTTACCGGCCATCGCTGTGTAAAACGTGGTCGCGTATTCAGGAGAATATGACCGGCGATAAGAATGAGACGGTGGTAAGTGAATTACGTGTTGAATTGGGATGTGAAACATCCCAACCATAAAATTAGGACAATGTTTTGGAGGTGTCTGGAACTGTAGAACAAATCATTGGTAGTTTGCAGTGTCTGGCGTAAAAACTATTTTATTTAATCAAAAGGAGTAAATAAGATGCAATCCGATTTTCGAGGTCGAAATTTTATTAGCGATTTAGATTTTTCGGTAGAAGAAATTGATACCATTCTGGATCTGGCATGGGATCTGAAGAAAAAACGCGCTCTGCGCGAGCCCACTGCCTATCTGCGTGATAAAGCCCTGGCAATGTTGTTCTTCTTCAGCAGCACCCGGACCCGTGGCGCTTTTGAAACCGCGGCAGCTCATCTTGGCGCTCACCCCGCCTTCATCGAAAGCCGCACTACCCAGATTTCACATGGTGATACCGAACGGGAGATTGGTCAGATTTTGGGCCGTATGTACGACGGCATTGCCATCCGTCATGTAGATTGGGGCACCGGTAATCGCTACATCAACCTGGTCGCAGAAGCTTCCCCTGTTCCGGTTTTGAATATGCAGTGCGAATACTACCACCCCTTCCAGATTCTCACGGATTTGATGACCATCATCGAGAAGAAAGGCCGCAATCTGCGCCGGAAGAAGATGGTAATGTCCTGGGCTTATGCTTCTTCTTATCAGAAGCCAATGTCTATCCCGAACAGTATGGTTCTTCAGATGCCGCGTTTTGGCATTGATCTGGTCCTTGCGCATCCACCAGAATTCAAACTGCCTGATTTCATCATGGAACAAGCCAAAGAAGAGGCACGCAAAGCTGGAGTGGGCTTTGAAGTGACCGATGATATGGAAGCAGCTTTCAAGGACGCGGATGTTATTTACCCGAAATCCTGGGGCCCCTGGATGACTACAACGGATCAGGAAGAGAGCGGCCGGATCATCAATAAATATAAAGATTGGATCACCGACGAACGCAAAATGGCGTTGGCCAAACCGGATGCGATCTTCATGCACCCGCTGCCCGCTGACCGCAATGTTGAGGTAACGGATGCAGTTATGGACGGTCCGCAGTCCGTAATTTTTGACGAAGCTGAGAACAAAATGCATGTATGTGCCTCTGTAATGGCATTGACCATGGCATAACCATTACTTTATAAATAATTTTAGAAATTGGAGAGATCAAATGACAAAAAAAGTCGCAGTTGTTGCTATCGGTGGAAATTCGCTGATTAAAAGTAAAGCACATCAATCGGTTGAAGATCAATACCAGGCAGCTCAGGAAACCGCTCATCATATCGCAGATATGATTGAAGATGGTTGGGACGTCGCTATTGGTCATGGCAATGGCCCTCAGGTTGGCTTCATTCTTCGCCGCTCCGAAATTGCCGCGAAGGCAGAGGGTATGCATGAAGTTCCACTGGATGTTTGCGGCGCCGATTCTCAGGGAGCAATTGGTTATGCCATTACTCAGAATCTGCAAAATGAAATGAAAAAACGCGGTCTGGATAAACCGGTCGCCACAGTGATCACCCAGGTCCGTGTGGATGCCAAAGACCAGGCTTTCCAGAATCCTGCCAAACCGATTGGTGGGTTTATGGATGAAGCGGAAGCCAAACGACGTGAGGCCGAACTCGGTTGGGCCATTGTGGAAGATGCGGGCCGGGGTTGGCGGCGTGTGGTTGCTTCCCCCATTCCACAGGAAGTGGTTGAACTTAAAGCGGTAAAAGCCTTGATTGACGCCGGCGTGATCGTTGTGACCGTGGGCGGTGGCGGAATCCCGGTTGTGGATAAAGGGGATGGACAGCTGGAAGGCACAGCAGCCGTGATCGACAAAGATTACGCGAGCAGCCTTTTAGCCCGCCTGATCAATGCGGATCTGCTCCTGATTTCCACCGCTGTGGAGAAAGTTGCCCTCAATTTTGGCAAGCCGGACCAGAAAGAACTTGACCGGATGACCCTGGCGGAAGCCAAACAATATCTTGCCGAAGGCAAACATTTCGCAAAGGGTTCTATGGCTCCTAAAATCCAGGCGATTATCTGGTTCCTGGAAGCCGGTGGTAAACAGGCTTTGATTACCAATCCTGAGAACATCGGCCGGGCCCTCAAAGGCGAAACAGGCACCTGGATTGTGAACGAGTAATTTTGAGTAAAAAGGTTCTGCAAATTGGAAGGTTTTGATTTGCAGAACCTTTATTGAATGAAGATTGTGTGCTCACAGGAAATTGATGATCTTTGGTATATAGAATCGGATTGCGGTTGGGTGTAAAATAATAAAGATTTTCAGATTGGGTTGGTTGTAAGCCCAATTCAGGATACGCGGAAGACAGCGTTTTCGATGTTCAGTTCACCCAAATTGCAGTTCAAAAAATCGTGTGAAATTGATTTACATGAAAAACACAAAAAAGGAAGGAGGTAAGAACAAGTAAGATCTTAATCTTGTCTGAACAATCAAAACTAGTCGCCGTTAAATTTAATTTAAAACTGTTTGTAAACAGGAGGAGTTTAGATGAAAAGCAATATAATCTGGCGAAGCCTTGTGTTGGTTCTGGTCGTTGCGATGGCCTTGTCTGCCTGTGCACCTGCGGCCCCTGCTGAAGCACCCACGGCAGAAGAGCCCGCCGCTGAAGCACCTGCAGCAGAAGAGCCCGCCGCTGAAGCACCTGCGGCAGAAGAGCCTGTTGCTGAAGAGTCCACTGGCATGCAAATTCCGGATGTTGTGGATGGAAAATTCAATGTTGCGATTGCTATGTTGAGTGTTCATGACGATGGCGGCTGGTCACAGGCACAGTGGGAGGGCCTGCAGTACCTCGAAAGTAATGTGGAAAATGTCCACACCGCTTACGTTGAAAGCGTGGCAGAAGGTGCCGATAGCGAGCAGGTTTTCCGCGCACTGGCACGCAAGGGCTTTGATTTGATCATTGGTGGCTCCTTTGGCTACATGGATTCCATGGAAATGGTTGCTGCTGATTTCCCGGATCAGGCTTTTGTTCACATCAGTGGTTATAAATTCAATGGTGAGAACTTTGGCAATATGTTCGGAGCCATGGAAGATATGAAATATATGGCGGGTATGATTGCCGGTCTGCGCAACAAGCTGGACGGCAAGAC
>JAHDQE010000084.1 GCA_018433975.1 Ornatilinea sp.
CGCGTCTGATTTCAGGGAGAAAGATAACAGGGATCGCCAGAACCAATGCCGGGAGTGTAGTCTGCACCAACCACGAAAAAGCCGGCAGGCCCACCAGACTGGTAAATAATGCCAGGACAATGATTAAAAAGACAACGCCCCTTAAAAGCACCATGGCTTGCGTATCCCGCAGCATAACCAGAATACCAAAAAAAACCAGGGTAACCAGGGTTATATCTAATACACTTTGCCAATCAAGGCGTTGAAACAGAAAAACTAATTCCGTTAATAAATTGGGCACTTTATTACCGATTTCTTAGAAGTTATGAAAAGAGTCTGGAGAATCTTAAGAAAATCTCTCTACCCAGAAAATGCTTTACACCGCTATTATATTATATCGGACGAAGGATTCGATCCTTTCTTAATTGTTTAAAATACAATGTTGTGTCCGGCTGCTTCGACTCCACAGCTGCCTCTTGCCAGGCAATTACACCCAGCTTCTCAGGTGAAGCAGGCTTGTATCCTAAACTCTGCCAGATAGGATCCGAAACAGCCAGTTTATCCGGAACAAAAACCAATGAAGCTTCACATTGCAAATCCTTTGAAGCTTCTTCCATCTCATGGATTAAGGGCAGAAGAATTCGCTCATCAACAGCCTGTGGAGCAAGAACGATATCCACCGTTCTTGAAACCAGGTTCTCAACCTGCCAACCAATCACTCCCTGAAACTTACCACCAACCCGGACCAGAAGGAAGGCCTTCTCTCCAAAAGCAGCCATAATATCGTTCCGGTCTAATTTTTGTTCCCCCTCGCTGAATTTATTCAGGAGATTGGCAATTTCTGTGGAATGCTTTGGCTTTGCACGAATTACCTGAATCTCATCCGCAGCAGCCTGGCTTTCTTCCACAATTTCCTCTTGTTCCTGGGGCAAAGCAGGGAAGATTTTTTTCCAGGAGTTCAATACCTGAAACCAGGTGTCTTCAAAGGTTCCAACATTCTTGATTAAAATGTCCGCTTCTTTGATTTTATCTTCCTGAGGAGATTGTGCCAGAATTCGTTTTTGCGCCTCTTCCGGAGTCATTTTGCGATACTGCGTCAACCGTCTCAATTGGATCTCCGGACTGACATAGGTCACCCAGATGCTGTCGCAGGCAGAACGCAGGTCGGTTTCCAACAGTTTAATCGCCTCAACCACGACCACATCATGTTTGGATCGGGTCGCAATAATCTCTACAGCCTTTCCGACCAGCGGATGGACGATTTTTTCCAGTTCTTTCAACGCGGCCGGATTCGAAAACACCAGACCACCTAATTTTTGGCGGTTGATTTCTCCATCGGCTTCCAACAACCATTTTCCAAAAACATCAATGACCGGCCGATAACCTGGAGCTCCTTTTGCAATCGCGCGGTGAGCCAGGGCATCCGCATCAATCCCATACGCACCAATATGTTCCAGCATCCTGCGTACGACACTTTTTCCGGTACCAATATTACCTGTCAGGCCAATCACATATTTTCCACCCCAATTACTCACAGCCGCTCCTTAATTAACGTACATTCTCAAGGGTTAGGAAAGAATTACAACTTTGTTAATTTTAGCTTTGCAGGGAGAGAATGTCAAACCGTGGGAATATCAAATCCATTTCTTAACATGGAGAGTCCTTAACCGGATCGAAAACCCTCTCTAAGACACCGGAACTTTTTACACACGATCAGAATTCACCAATTCATTGACAGGCGAGGCAAACAGGAATATATATTAATGGATGATGAGCCACAATAATCCTTGTTTAAAGTGTGGTGCATGTTGTGCCTTTTTCAGGGTTTCTTTTTATTGGGGAGAAACCGATCTGAATCCGGAAGGCATTGTTCCCCAAAACCTGACCGAAAAATTATCAGACTTCCGGCAGTGCATGCGAGGCACCAATCAAAAAAAACCTTACTGCATTGCATTGGAAGGCACAATCGGCAAGTCGGTCCGCTGCACAATCTATGATAACCGGCCATCTCCCTGCCGTGAGTTTGGCGTGATTTGGGAGGATGGGGCTGCTCGATTCCCATCGGAGAATCTGCTGCGCTGCAACAAAGCCCGAACGGCTTGGGGGCTTCCGCCCCTCTCGTTTCATGCCCAGCGGATCATGGAACACCAAATCCCCATCCGGATTCAACTCACCGTTCATGCGCCGCATTTCTCTCGTTTATCCCCCAGGTTGATCCGGAACTTAAGAGGGCCAAAAGGGAACCATTCGTATCTGCCCTCATCCCATCCGGACCATACCTCGTACCAACGAACTCAACACACCCTGTTCTATTAAATATCAGACTGTTGGAATTTCGTTTCCAATATTTTCACGCTCTCCCATATTTTTTAATAAAAAGCTCCCTCTTCCTTAAACCATCCAGTCCAAATCGTGGTTTGGCAGTTTTCTTGCAACTTAATTCTACAAACCTCAATCAATTGTGCTGAATAAGGACGGTCAAAATGAATATCAATTCCTCTACGAAAGAAGAAATTCGGGTAAATATTAAAAAGTATCTTCCACTCGTCATCTCGTTGTTCCTGGTCGTAGTCGTAGGCTTCCTCATCATGTCCAGCTGTAAGCCAAAAGCTGTCGAAACCGTGGTCGACGAGAACGGTGAAGTGATCAGTGAATCAAAAGGTAACTATGATCCCTGGCAGTATAAAACCGTAACCGCAAATTGTGGTGTGGACCGGCAAACCGGAGACATCATTTGCACCCGTGTCAAGGATGGTGATGCTTCCCAAATAAACAACCTTCTCTCGAGCTACGGAAATGAGGGTTGGGAGTTGGCGGACACACTGGCAACCGGAGATGTTAACACGTTTATTTTTAAGCGGCTGAAATAAGCCAGATCCTTGCCTGAATGACAAAGAAGCATCTTTCCAGATTTATCAGAGGAAGATGCTTCTTTTAGAAAATAACCCCAAAAATCATCTGAAGATCAACGGCAGGGAAAAGATCCAGGGCTGTAACTGTAATGTTCCCAACCCGATCAGCGTGCCCAATACGATGCCGGCCAGCACATCCGACAGATAATGAACCCCCATCATCACCCGTGCCAGACAGACCAGAGGGGCCCACACCAGAAGCAGCCAGCCAAACCAGCCCGGCCCCATCCCAAGCGCTAAAACCGCCAGCACCGCCGCGCGGGAAGCGTGTCCGGATGGAAAGGAATGCGGGTCCGTGTTGCGGTAAATTGCTCCCCATTCCCCTTCGGGCCGTCGGCGGCGGATCGCAAATTTCAAGACCAGCACAAAGGCCGATTCAATCACCAGCACAACACCCAAAAAAGCGGCTTTGTTATGCCACTCCGTATCTGCAAATAACCACACCAAACCCAATCCGGCAAGCCAGAACCAGGAATCGCCGGAATGGGCAAAGAACGAAAACATACGATGCCACAATGGGTTTTCGGATCGCAGGCGAAGCCAATCCGTCAATCGGGCATCCAGATGCATTAAATTTTCCATAAGCCAAATTATACTTTCCCCATCAGGTCCGTACGAACCAATTCCAACTGGTAGGGCTTATCCACATCCATTCCCAACTCTGCAAATGGGCTGACAACGCCTCTGGCCGAAATGCTCAGCTTCCTGCCGATTTTGACCGCCGCTTGCTCAAGCGTCAACCGTCTCAAAAGGATCAGGAAAAGCGTATCCAGGCCCAGCAGAGAAGCCTGTTTTAAAGGACTCTTCCGGGCATCCACAATCTTTCGCCAGAGTAAGTGATCGCTGGAGATCAATTTTATACGGAGTGCATTGAAATCGCCGCCGCACAAATCCTTATCTTTTAATTTCAGATAAGTACGGTTCGATCCCGGGAATCTCTTCTCCATTGTTTCGCGTTCAATAACCCCAAAGAACACCTCTTCCGGCGTTCGCTGTACTTCTTCAATCACCCAATCCACATGATGTGTCGTAATGGTGGGAATGTCCGAAGAAACCGCCAGGACAAAGTCATCGGGCGGGTGGAACGGTATCAGCACCCGGGCAGCAGCCTGAATATTATCCAGCATGGAGCCTTTATCCGGCAGGATGGTCAATGGGCGCGGGAATTCCAGCGGAGTGTCTTCCGGCAGACCGGCTACAACTACACGCTCAACTTTTTCAGAGCCGGCCAATGCATCCAGTACCCATTGGATCATAGACTTTCCGGCCACTTCTAATAGTGCTTTAGGGGAATTTCCGGTTTCTCCAAAAAGGAGATCATCCGGCTCAGGGCTCCCTCCGGCTGTAATGATCGCGTCCATGTTATAACTCCTGAATCTTCGGGCTCATTTCCAGCTCATCCACCATCTGGTCCATCAGCTGTAAATACGCTTCCGACTGGGAGTAATCGATGGGTTCTGTGCGTCCGAGCGCCGCGATAATAGCCGCCTCCATCATATTGGTACCAAAGCTTCGGCCTTCCAGCATTGGCGTGGTTGTAACCAGATGCTTCACACCACAGCTTCGTAGCAGGTCACGGTCGGAAGGCGTCGTGGTGTTGGTGACAATAATCTTCCCACGCATATCGTCCGGCATGTAGTGTGTAATGTAATGGCAATCTCCGGCAATTACCGTCGCCCAATTAAAATACTTTTCAAACTTTGGTGAGCGGATTTCTTGCTTTTCGCCGGTCGGATATAACCATTCAAAAGGGACCCGTCCCAGAACCGGTATCAGCAGACTGGCAATGCGTTTTAAACTTCGGTCTGTATGAATTGGGATCGGCAGCCCCACAGCAAACATTAAATCACCAATCACACATTCATAGCCCGCGTCCATAAAAGAGCGGGATAATCCATACCGGTCAACGCCGCTGATCAAAAGCGCCGTCCGGTTCCGGACCTCGCCGCTTAATTGCTCATCAACAATGCCGGCCGCCCTGCGTTCCAGCGTCATTTTCAAGCCCGTACCGTCCACCACCGGTGTTTTGTGCACATCGCGGATCAAAGATTGGACCGATTGAAGGGTATACCATTTATCGTCCAGCATCAAACCAAGGACGGCCCCTCCAACGCCAAAGGCATCGACCTTTCCATCCAGATCGCGATATAAGCGCGCAGCTTTTTCCATGTCCCCATCGGTACCAATCCGCTCCAACCGGATTGTTTCTCCCAACAAATCAATTTCAACCACTTTATCGCGGGTGGAAGAACCTATACTAATGCTCACTGCTCGCTTCATTGTATTTTTCTCCTCTTCTTTTTGTGAAAAATAGTATAACCCTAAGAGATCAAATCTGCATGATTAAACCCCGGTTTTACATAAAAAGTTCCGCATAGAAATAGTATTGTCTCCCATTTTGCCAACCTGAACAAAGCAAAGGCTCTTTCTAAAATTCGAAAAATTACAGCGCAACATTCACAGTAACGCAATTTGACGAAGGCTGGAGGAACCTGGCCAGAATCCGTTATAATCGAACTATAAGCAGGTTGTCCCGCCAACCCAGGAGAAAAAAATGATACCATCCGACCAAAAATCAAATTTTGTTGGTCAGCCCGTCTCAGGATTTACCTGGAGGATACTGATTGCCTTCTTTTTGATTGTCAGCATTTCGTGCCGGGTGACCGGCAGCACGCCCCTTGAAGCGCAAAACATTTCTCCCGACACCGCCCTCTCCCTGTCGGAAGAAACGCTGGACAGTGCTCCAACCACGACTCCAGTTCCCTTGCCGCCAACGGTTGCTGAAATCTATCCCCTCTCGGGCAGCGTGATTTCTCCTGACGAAGGTTTTTCCGTCACTTTCAGCGAGCCGATGGACCGCGTCTCAGTTGAAGCAGCCCTGCAATCCCAGAATTCATCCCCTGAATCCCTCCGGTGGGACAGTGATACTCTGCTCCATCTCTACCCTGACCCCTCTCTGCCACCGGATTCCCCGTTTTCAATCACCCTTGCAGATACTGCAAAGGCGGAAAATGGGTTAACACTGCTGAGCCCCGTCGAATTCACTTATAAAACTCCCGGTGAACTCACTCTGATTGACCGGTTCCCATCCTCTGCCGCAGTAGAAGTAAATCCAACTGCACCGCTGGCAGTCACTTTCAACCAGCCCATCGTACCCCTGAGCGCGGATGCGGCAGACAGGCAGGCCGCCTTTACCCTCTCTCCAACCGCTTCAGGTAAAGGCGAATGGCGTAATTCCAGCACTTATGTTTTTTATCCGGAGCCTCCGTTATCAGGCGGCACAACCTACTCAATCAACCTGGCCTCCGACCTGAAAAGCCTGGCAGGAATGCCCCTGGCATTGAACGGAGAAAGCAGCGCTTGGCAGTTCACCACGGCCCTTCCCAAAATTGTATCGTTCACCCCGGATAACACGGCTTCAATTTTTCTTGATGATTCCATCACCCTCGCTTTTAATCAGCCGATGGATGTGGAAAGTGTGCAGCAAAATCTCACCTTCCAGGACGAAAAAGGGAACCGGGTTGCCGGTGAGATTATTTGGAATGAAGACAGCAGTCTGTTAACATTTTCTCCGGTGGATCTGTTGGCACGCGATACGTCTTATACATTAATTCTTCCCCAAAACACGCTTTCCCAGGGGGGCGCTTCGCTGGTGACGGATTTTTCAGTTGACTTTAAAACCGTCGGTTTCTTAAATCCGATCCTGACCAATCCCCCTTCCAGTAAGCAGGTCAATGTGAGCGGCGGTTTTGCATCCATGACACTGACTTTCAACGCGCCACTGGCTAATCAGAATCTTGATTCTCTCATTACCATAACCCCTGAAATAGATAATTTATCGATCTTTGTAGACAGCAGTCGGCAAAATATTTTTATCTCAGGCTTTTTTGAAACCAGCATGGATTACCAGATCAGACTCTCGCCTGAAATTCGCGATCGCTGGGAAACGCCGCTTGATAAAGAAGTAATTTTCTCGGTCTCCACTTCTCCGGCTCAGCCTTCTCTCACCATCCCCATGCTGCTGGTAAGCAGCCCCACCCTGTTCCTGACCACGCAGGACAAAGACCTGCCCGTGCAGGCTACCAACATCGCTTCGGTAAACATCTCTTATACGCCGGTCTCGCTGGAAGATTTTCTATCCAATTCCAATATTTATTCTCTGGAAGATCTCTCCATCCAGAATGAACAGTGGACACGTTGGGAGCAACCCCTCGATCTGACACCCAATCGGGGAGAAGCCGTTAACCTGGCGCTGACGCCCGACGGCCAGGCTCTGGAAGCCGGTCTATACTATTTCCAGCTTTCTCCCAAAGCCAGCGTCGGGAACCAGCCGTTCAATCTTTCTTTCCTGGCCGTGGTCAGCCCGATCCAGCTCACCGTAAAGCGCAGCGCGGATCAGGTAGTGGTGTGGGCGGTGGACCTGCGTACCATGACGCCTGTGGAGGGCCAGGAAGTACGCCTGATTGACCGTGAGAACAGTGTGCTAGGCCAGGCGGTAACGGACAAAGACGGCCTGTGTACCATCTCCGCACCTTCCGGCATTGACGCTTTCCGGGAATACCTTGCAGTCCTGGGTGAACCGGGCAGCCCCGATTTCTCACTCGCCTCCACCGTCTGGAACAACCGGATTTCCGGCTGGTCTTTTGGCATTTCCACCAATCTCTCTCCGGAAAAACCCTATGCTTACATTTATTCCGACCGCCCCATCTACCGGCCGGGGCATACCCTGTATTTCCGCATTGTCCTGCGGGACGCCAAAAACGGCCGTTATTCCCTCCCGGATTTACAACAGGTCAACGTAAAATTGTGGGGAGTCAATAATTCGCAGAGCGGTGAACCCCAGCCCCCGGTCAGTACACTCACGCTTCCCGTCTCTAAATATGGCACTGTCGATGGTTCGATTCAGATCCCTGAAAATTCTCCGACGGGATCTTATACTCTGGTGGTGGAAGAAGTCCCCGAGGCTTCTCTCATCGTGCAGGTGGAAGAATATCGTCGCCCGGAGATCGATCTCGAAGTCGATTTCTCCCGGCCCGAATTTCAGTCCGATCAGGAAATTCAAGCTGTAATGAATGCTCATTACTTTTTTGGCGAGGCTGCATCCAACGAAAAAATTAATTGGGTGTTGTACGCGCAGAGCGAATATTTCTCCATTCCCGGCGGGTATACCAGCGGAAAGCAAAATGCCGTCTGGCTCTCGCCGTACTGGTGGACAGGAATCGATCCTGTGCTGGGGACCTACATCACTGAAGGAACCGGTACTACCGACGAGAATGGACAGCTGAACATCTCGCTGACAGCCTCCGAGTTGAGTTCTCTTGACCGGGAACAGCTTCAAAAATTAACGCTGGAAGCAACGCTCCAGGCAGAAGGAGAATATCCATTAAGCGTGCGTGCAACCGCCCGGCTCCATCCGGCAGACTTTTATATTGGCATCCGGCCCGACAACTGGACCGGACAGGCGGGTTCTGAACTTGGATATTCGATTCGGACTCTGGATTGGCAAAAAGCTCCTTCTGGGAACCACAACCTTCGAGCCGAATTCCAAAAAATTTCATGGGACACCACAGAAACAGAAACATGGAACCCCAATGGCCCCTCCCAGGAACCCCAATACACGTTAGTCGGCAGCACAGACTTCTCAACCGATGCTGAAGGAAGAGCCCGGCTGGCATTCACCCCGCCGGAACCCGGCTCCTATCAAATTGAAATCACCGGGGGTGGAGCCATCACGCAGCAATATGTCTGGGTTTCCGGTGAAAGCGGTGGAACCTGGCCCAATCTTCCAGATCAGCATATCCAACTGGAAACCGACCAGGACTCCTACCTGCCCGGTGACACGGCCAACATCTTCCTCCCCAATCCATTTTCAGACAACGCATTGGCACTGGTATCCATTGAACGCGGCCAGGTCATGCGCACCGAGGTCATTTCCCTCACAAAGCCCAGCCATATCCTTGAAATTCCCCTCTCTGCCGAGGATGCACCCAATGTATATGTCTCCGTCACCCTGTTAGGAAAACTTCCCAACGGGATTCCGGATTTCCGTCAGGGATATCAGGAACTTAAAGTTGCCCCAACGGATCAGGAACTCCAGATTTCACTCATTCCGGATCAGACTCAGGCCCAACCGGGCGATGCGGTAGACTTCACGCTGGAGGTAAAAGATGCCTCCGGGCAGCCTGTAGTGGGAGAATTCTCCCTTGCGGTGGTAGACAAAGCCACCCTTTCTCTGGTGGGCGGGGAAAACATGGGGATTGTTGATGCATTCTATGGCCCTCAAAACCTGGGAGTTTTAAACAGTCTTTCATTGGCCTCTTATGCCCGTCGAATTGCCCTTCTCCCACCGGGGCTGGGTGGCGGGAGTGGTATGGTGATTCCTTCTATCCGCGAAAATTTCCCCGACACAGCCTATTGGAATGGCAAAATTGAGACCGATTCAAACGGAACCGCTCAAGTCAGAATAACCCTGCCGGATAACCTCACCACATGGGTAGCCGATCTGCGCGGGCTGACCGAGGATTCCAGGGTGGGAGAAGCTTCTCAAGAAATCACCGTGTCTAAAGATCTGCTGATCCGGCCGCAGACACCTCGTTTTTTGGTGGCCGGAGACCGTACCCGGATCGCTGCAATCATCCATAACAACACGGACGAAGATGTAAGCGCTAAAGTATCTATTCAAGCCAAAGGTCTGGAGCTTGAGGACGCCTCAATCCTTCAGCAAATTAGTCTGCCCGCAAAAAGCCAGTTACCCGTGTATTGGTGGGGAATCGTTAAAGACACCTCTGAAGTTGAATTGATTTTCAACGCTCAGGCGGGCGACCTGGAAGATTCTACCCGGCCCGTTCAGGGAAACATCCCGGTATATGCCTATTCTTCCCCCGAAGTCTACGGCACAACAGGGTTCTTGGCCGAGGCAGGAGAGCGCCTTGAAGTAATTGCCTTACCCGAGTCTTACACACCCACCGGTGGAAGTCTTAAAGTTGAACTCTCTCAGTCCCTCTCTGCCAGCATCATCCGCGATCTGGACGTACTGGAATCCGCTTCCACAGATTTCACCACAGCAATACTATCGCGGCTGCTCTCTAACCTGGCAGCGGCACAAATGCTGCGGGACCTGGGCGCAGATGCCCCCCTCCAGCAAGGTCAATTGGAAGAAGAAATTCTGAAAGATATCAACCAAATTGCCGCAAGCCAGGATGAATCCGGGGGTTGGGGCTGGGCTGCCGGATCCCAGAGCGATCCATTCATCACCTCTTACGCTTTGCTGGATCTCACGCTCGCAGATGAGGCCGGGTATCTTTTAGATGCCGGTATTTTGCAAAAAGCCCAAGACTATCTGGTTTCCGGTCTGTTCCGTCCGACAACCGCTTTTGAACCCTGGCAGCTGGACCGCCTGGCATTTCAGATTTTCACCTTGCAGCGCTCGGGCCAGTCCACCAACACCGCCGACTCGCTGTACAACTTCCGTGAAAAAATGAACCCCTGGGCAAAAGCCCTCCTTGCACAGACACTTTACGAAACGGATCCTCAAGACGCCCGCGTGGCAACTTTGCTCAATGACTTGAAAAGCGGAGCCCTGGTTTCTTCCACCGGTGCTCACTGGGAGGATGATTTCAATTCCTATTCCAATGGCAGCACGGCCAATTTCTCCACGGCTGTAGTCCTCTACGCGCTCTCCCACATAGAACCTGCTGCTCCGCTGGCTGCGGATGCTGTCCAATATCTGATCTATCACCGTAAAGCATCCGGAGGTTGGACTTCAAGATATGAAACTGCCTGGGTTTTGCTGGCATTAACGGAAACCCTGCGGGGAACCGACGATCTTCAGGCCGATTTCGCCTACTCTGCCGCATTGAATGAGACCACTCTCCTTCAAAAATCGGAGGGGTCCTCACCGGATATCACCGCCGACCTGGCCACGGTCTCCCTTTCAGAACTAAATTCTTCCGGGGCAAATGCGCTGCGCATCTCACGAGAAGCCGGGATCGGGAAGCTGTATTACCGTGCCTTTTTGGAACTTCATCGCCCGGTGAGTTCAGTGAAACCACTCAACCGCGGCCTGACGGTCACCCGGAATTATTACCGGGATGACCCACAATGTTTGCAAGGCAGCTGCGAACCATTGGATGAAATCCAGCTTTCACAGTATCGGGGCTCCGTATTGGTTCGCGTGTCCCTGACCGCGCCGGAAGAGACAGCTTATTTGATTGTAGAAGATTTTATTCCCGCCGGAATGGAAATTATCAATCCGGCACTGGAAACCAGCCAACTCGGGTTCGGGACCGCCAATGCGTTGGATCCCTCTCCGGATAGTTTTGAGAGCAATTGGGGTTCGTGGTTTTTCTCCCAGCCACAAATCTATGACAACCACATTCGTTGGACCGCAGAGCGTCTTCCTGCCGGAACTTTTGAGCTGTCTTACCGCCTGGCTCCCGTGCAGTCTGGTGAATATCATGTTTTGCCAGCTCATGCTTATCTAGCGTACTATCCCGACGTTGAGGGAAGCAGCGCGGGAACAACCTTTACGATCCTCCCATAATAAACTGGCAGGGATAGAACCCAGAAATTATTTAAGAAGATAAACAAAATACATACCAACGGAAGGCAAATCAGGGTTCCGTATGAACTAAAAACAAAAAGGAGAACACAAAAATGATTTATACCGGAAAACAGATGGAAGAGAAAGCCATCATCGAGACTGCCAGCCGCATGTGCACTGCAGCACGCACTGCGCCCAAAACGCGCGGTGTTGACAATATCCTTACCCTGGTACTGACAGGAGAGGAAAAAGATGCCCTGGCCGATAAGATGGAGAAGATCGCTTTGCGCGAGTTTAACGACACGGCAGGACATTTTCCGCGAGATGCAAAGAACCTCCGGGCAGCTCAGGCAGTCGTGCTGGTTGGTATAAAGCGCTCCTATGCCGGACTGCCGTTTTGTTCATTTTGTGGCTTTGAGAGCTGTGATCAATGCAAAGAAATGGGCGGGAGATGTGCGTTTAACACGATTGATCTGGGGATTGCGCTTTGCTCTGCAGCGGCCATTGCAGCCGACGACAGGGTTGATAACCGTATGATGTTCTCAATCGGCAAAGCTGCGGCCGAAATGGATTATGCAGATGCCTCGGTTCTCTGGCACGGGATTCCGATCAATATATCCGGTAAAAATATCTTTTTCGACCGTCGAAAGTAAAACCTCGCGGGGGAGAATTTTAAAGTTTAATCCGCGTGAAAATCCGGCTGAATAATGTTATCTGCGTAAGCAATCCATCAAATCATAAGGAGCGGTGAGAACCGCTCCTTATTTTATTGTTGTGTATTGACTAATTTATTGCCCGCAGACGTTTTACCGGTCGGTCCGCAATTTTTTAAGCTCTGCTTCAAGCCGGTCTAATTCCTGGGATAACCGTTTGAACTCCTCTTTTTGTGCCGGAGTATTTTCCTCCGAAAACGATTCTTCTTGTGGTTCAGACATATTATTGGAGGATACCAGGATCGCGGAGAGATGTTCATACTCCGGGCTGCTTAGCTTGCCTGCGGCGGCCAGACATTCCAACCGCTGTTGGATTTCCTGATCAACAAATAGCATGGGGTCGCTGAAAGCATGCAACGAGATTCGCAATTGCTCAAACGCCTTATCGCCTTTTTGGATAATGCGCTTCAAGATGGAACTCGGCAGGATTCCCCCGATCAATTTTTCCTGTTCAAGCACCACCTGGAGCAGAACAAGAGAAGTCAAATCGGACCCGGTTTGATGGTCAACAATCCGTACATCTTCTCCATTCCGGATCATTTCACCAATCTCCTCCAACCGCACGTATCGCCGGGCTTCAGAATCATACAACTTCCGATTGGAATATCTTTTTATGACCGTCATAGATTTATCCTTGAATAAAGTGCTCAAGCATCCGGCTCACAGCAGATTTATTCTTCTGCTTCAGCAGATTCGCTGTCACGTTCACCCTTTAATTCTTCAACCATCTTGCTCAATTCCAGAATGCGGGCACTCAAGGCTTCAATATCTGCTTTAGTGACAGTACTTTTTGGGGCTTCAGTTTTACTTTTCTTGCGGGCGGTTTGTTCTCTTTTTTCCAGTGCCTCCACCATCAAACGGCGGGCATCCTGTTCGGCTATCTCGCCGCGTTCCACCATCCGATCAACGAAAGCCTTGATTTCATCCGAGGCCAGCCCTGCTGCTCCCGCCCCTGCTAGCAGTACTTTTCTGGAGATATCATAAAGGTTGGTGCTTTTAACAGTTTTTACAACTTCATTTACAACATCCGGTTCGGATTGTTTTTGGTTTGTCATCATAAACTCCTTTTCTGTGATAACGCAGCGCGTCATCTAATTTGGATTATAACGCACCGCGTTATTAATGTCAAGAGGCTATGCTGAGTGTTTGGCAAAACAGATAAAAGACCCATCCGATATCAAAAACGCCTCCAGGTTCAGCCGGAGGCGTTTTATGGGCTTGTTAATTCTTTCCAATCAATCAAAAACAACAAAAGCTGTCATATTCCAGAGCAGACGATCATCCTGTTCATTTAGCTTTATAGAAATGGTATAGGTAATATCGCCCTGTCGATTTTCGCCAAGAGGTTTAATCTTTTCTACTACACCGCCTAATTCCAGGTCCGGTATGGCATCAAAGTTAACCGTAACCGGGTCCCCAACGTGGATATCCAGAATATTTAGTTCAGTAAGGTCAGTGGTTTCAATTTTCCACTCAGAAGTATCACCGACTTCAGCAGCAGACACTCCTGGGCTGATATATTCTCCGATTTGCATATTACTGGAAACTAATACGCCGTCAAAAGGTGCTTTCAGTTCCAGATCTTCCATAGAAGATTTGGTAGAAGCAAGTTGGGCTTCTGCGTTTTTTATACGTGCTTCAGCCAATGCGACATCATCGGGGTCCGGCCCATTCTGGAGTTCGCTGAGTTGCCGTTGAGCATCTTCGAGCTCTGCTTTAGTAACAGATACCAGAGCATCTGCTTCAGCCACATCTTCCGGATCGGGTCTTCCCAATGCGTAATCCAGGTTGTATTTTGCGCGATCGCGTGCTTTGCGGGCATTTGAAAGAACACTGAGGGCAGCAGCACGGTCTACATCATCTTCCGCGCGGTCCTCAAATGCAGAAAAATACTCTTCTGCGTCGTCTAACGCGTTTTCTGCGAGAATATAATCCGCGTAGATGCCATCCAGAGTGTTTTGATTGACCCGCTCATAATTCTTATCCTCCCGGTCGTCAACAGCATCGTTATAGGCAATCTGCGCTTTTGCCACAGCCAGTTCAGCATTTGCTTTGGCAACGTCCGCCAGATTATACAAATCTTTCAAAGCCTGGTTTGCCGAGAGCAATTCCAGTTCAGCGCCGGTCACAGCCGCCCTGAATTTCTCAATTCCTTCCAGGCGCGCAATGACCTCTCCCTTCGATACGGCCTGACCTTCTTCGATAAGTGTCTCTGCAATTACACCCGGGGTGGAGAAACTTAATATGGCATCTTTAACGGGGATTACTTTTGCCTCTGCGAGAACATTGAAATTTTCTGCCTGCACAGGAGGTAAAATCTCGGGGTTGTCAGCCGCGTTTTGATCTGCTGCCGCACACCCTGTAAGGATTAGCAAAGTAAAAAATAAGCTTAGAACAATTACCTTTAGATTTTTTCCCACAGCTTTTTCTCCACCTACGTATTTTTAGAAATGAAATATCCTGCTTAATTATACGAGAAAAGATGTTATCTTGTTGCAAAGTTTTTAACCAAACCTTTTAACATAGACTTTTTTGAAATCACAGCTAACCGCATGAAATAAACTCATTGATTTCATCTTTATCATTTAGCTCAATTTCAATAGTTCCGTCAATCATCTGGATCACCCGGTCAACATATCTGCACATTCGAAGATCGTGCGTCACCATGATTCCTGCTTTGTTTTCCTCATGGATCAGATCGGCAAAGATTTGTACCACCTGATAGGCACGTTCCGTATCCAGGCTGGCAGTGGGCTCATCGGCCAGTACTACAGATGGATTGTGAATCAGAGAGCGTGCAATCGCGACCCGCTGCTGTTGGCCTCCTGAAATCTGACTGGGTAAGTTATGCAATCTTTCCTCAAGGCCAAGACGTACCAGCAGGCTGCGGGCCCGCTCGTGGTCGGCAGCCGTGAGTTTTCCGTTAAGTTGCATCATTAACTCAACATTTTCGAGCACAGTCAGATAGGGTACCAGATTGTTTTGCTGAAAGGTGAAGCCGATCTTTTGACGACGAAAAGCTACCCGATCGGCATCTTTCATCAATCCCAGATCCTGACCATCGATGAAAGCCGCACCTTCGGATGGAGACAACAATGCTGCCAGCATAGCCAGCATGGTGGTTTTTCCCGAACCGCTGGGGCCAACCAGAGCGACAAATTCCCCCTTCCGGACTTGCATGGAAATGCTGTCCACCGCTTTTACAACAATTTCGCCGGTTTCATAAATTTTGCTGATCGCATTGGTTTCAATAACAGGTGTTGACATCCTATTCTCCTCCCTTTCCATTACGAAGACAGTCCCAACGCTGTGAGCGGCTCCACTCGGGTTGCTACCCGAACAGCCACCAACCCGCCAATGGGCCCGATCAGAACGAGAGAGCCAATCTGGATCCAGGTGTTTTGCGGCGTGAAGACAATGGGAATTCCCTGCGGTAAACCCAGTGAGAGGAGAATAGTAATCGCAGCACCAATTAAAACTCCGAAAGTGGTTACCAGAATGATTTGAAAGACAACTGCTGCTGCAATCATTTTATTGGGTGCACCGATAGCTTTTAATACGCCAATTTGTGGCACTTTTTGCAGGGTTTGAATCTGAAAGAAACCGCCTATCACCAACAAGCCAATCAATAAGGTAAAACTCTTCTGCGTATTGGTGGTGGTCTGTTGGGCGGCATAGCCAGGGATAGCCTCGATAGTCGTTGGAATATCGGCAATTTCAATTCCGTCCACCTGATTTTTAATACGCTCTTTGACGAGTTCTACATTTTGAGGGTCATCCAGCTTGATTGCCACAACATTTGAGGTCAGGCCAACTAATCCGGAAGGTGTTCCGCCCTGCGCACGGATTCGGTTCCAGGTTTGATAGGGAAGAAACACGGATGGTTGGTACAGATACTGTCTTTTATCCGTAAAACCGATGACCTGTACATTAAAAAATGATTCGTCGGTCCCCTGAATGGTTTTCAAAATGACCGTATCCCCCACCCGAATGTCGGTTTGAGCCAGCAGGTTGCCGTCAAGGACCACTTCATTTCCACGATTTACCTGTATCCCCCTCCCGGCGATGATGGGCGGATCGCCCGGCATGCCGGCTTCTACCCCGATCAATGAAACATCTATGGGGTCACTTCCGTCATTTGCAATTAAAGTTCCTACGCTGAATCCCAGAGGGCCAATTTCCTTCACCCCTTCCACGCGGCGGATATCGTTTAACTTTGCCCTGCTGATCTGGCTGGAATTCAACGAGAGATCCACATTTGCCTGAAAAGCCAGTAATTCGGCATCCAATTTATCCAGATATTCTTTGTTAGCCAGACCCAACCCCTCAGCCAGGGCAGCAATAAACAGCACCAATACGGTGATCAATGCAATCACCATACTGAACAAAATATACCGGCCTTTGTTGCGCCAGACCTCTTTAAAAGCAAGATAAAAGCCCATTCACTCCTCCACTAATTGCTTACGAAAGCTTAAATAGCATACCCTAAACAACTGAACATGGAAAGGGGATAAATACGACAAACTATATACAAATCATCTTAATGTACATAGTTTATAGGCTGTTGCGACAAAAAATGGAGAATTTTAGAGATATTGCTATAAACTTTTCGCTGTCGAGTGCAGTAACCGGGAATAATAACTTTCAATAAACCGGTTGGACCAACCGAACAAAGTAGTGGTTTTAATAATCTGTTGAATCTCTTCCCGAGAAACTTTTGCCGTACCCTTCAGAACTTCCAGATTATTTCTACTGACAGATATCGTCCGTGCAGCAAACATCAAAGGCCAAATGCATGCCAGGCGGACTTTGTGTTCGTGAGGGGGAATCACTTTGATATATTCTATGGCGCTGGTAAGATGTCTCTCTGCTTTATCGGCCAAAATTTCAACCAATTTAAGAATTTTTTCTTCATTCTCCGAAGAAAAGAGTTCACCGCGGTTAATGCCAACCAGATCACAGTAACTTTCCGGGACATAAATCCAACCACGTTCGAAATCTTTTCGCAAACCACGCAGGATGTTGACCGTTTGCAACGCCAACCCGGTCTCTTTTGCCAGTGGCATCAATAAATCTTGCCGGGACTGGATCGCTTTGGAATACCAGGCAAACACTTCCGTCGAAAGGTAGCCAACCCGCCCCGCAACCTCGAACATATAATCGTCCATATCTTCTTCTTGCAGCACAACCGGTCCCCGCGCCACCCAACGTGCCATTCCACGCGTTGTAGCCTGGACAATAGGGACGATTTTTTTTTGCAGCCCGGAGGGCAGCAGAGCAAGCAGGTTCAACAATTCATCTGCATAAAATGCGGCGAATGCATCCGGATCTTGGGATGCGAAATCCTTCAATTTTTCCTGCCAATCTTTAGGAAACGGCTTACCTGCTAAAACTTCTTCCCAGGTGTTCAACCAGTAAATTTTCTCTTCAGGAGGCATGAATTCATTATCTTCAAAAAAATCGGATACTCTGAGCAGTAAATAAGCCAGACAAAACGCATTTCCTATTTTTGTCGGAAGCTGTCTTATAGACAAATAAAAGGTTCTGCTGGTGTTTTTAAGAGTGTTCCATTGATCAAAGTCTTCAATGCGTGAAGTTGTTTGTAAAGCAGTCTGGGAATCGGACATTTTGCGTTGAACCTTTCAGTTAAGATAACAATAAACAAGCAATTATTTTCTTCTTATTTTAACGCACCTTGAAGTATTAAAACAAACTAAATCAAAATTCGTTACGCTTAATTTTCTATTTAATCACACAACGCCCAATTAAATCGGGACGTCGTGTGATTAAATTTCTAAATTACCGGATCAATTAATCTGATCCAATAAAGTTTGGACTGCGGTCTCCAATACGGTATCGCGAATTCCAAGAGCACTTTCTTCGGTGACCGGGACAGTGTAGGTAGGCACAACTCCTGTGCCCTCTATCAGAATTTCTCCATCCATGGTCTCAGGGCGTCCGGTTGGGAACTGCATGCTGAAATCTCCGGGTAATTCATATTGACCACGTCCCACTTCGCCGTAGGCTCCCGCAGAAGGAAAGTGACCAATAATAACTGCCCTTTCTTCCTGGCTCATCGCGTTTGAAAAACCCTCACACGCACTCACACAATCCGGGCTGATCAAAACAGCAATCGGGCCATCATAATAGATTGGAGCGGGTTCAATTCGGCTGGGATAATCCGTGTACTCAAACACGCCGGTTCGTTCATTGTAATAGGAACTCTGTGAAACGGTGAGCTCTCGATAAAAGAAGTAACCCACAAAGTCCATTGCAAGGCCCATATTACCGCCGCCATTGATGCGGACATCAATGATCAATCCGGGAATGTCATAATCAAGCAGCCCTTCAATGGCGCGTTCCCAGAGGCGTGCCATAAGATTGTAATCTTCAGAGAAAGTTGTAATGCGGATATAACCCAGACCGGATTCATCAAGGACTTCGGCTTCAATGGGCAAAACCAATTCATCCAGATTAAGAGAAGGGATCGATTCAAACAGGGAATCATACTCAAATTCAGAGGTCAGTGTGGTATTAATCTCACCACCGGTGGGGTTTTTATAGGAGATTGCCACTTTCGTTCCGATTGGATTTCGTGTCAGAAAGACAAGCTGTTCAAGCCGTTTGGTATGCTCCGTTGAAAAGGGTCCCAGATAAGGCACAACTGCATCCAATGCTGTACGCACAGGCTGCCCATCCCATTGCAGAATTTCTGCCCCGGGTTGTATTCCTGCTTTCGAAGCCGCCGTATTTGGCAGTACCTTTTTAACCAGAATTCGGCCATCCGAAAGCTCGGAGAGAAGCATCCCAAAGCTACCGCCCTGTTCTTCGTAAAACACTTCGGCATTGAAGGAAATCCCCACATGTCCATCCGGAATACGGTAAGTAAAATCTCGTAATGCACGGTAAAAATCATTGTCATTACGCGCTTCACGGATTCTGGGCGCAAATTCATCATATAATGCGTCCCAATCAATATTCTTTTCTTCCGTAAACGGATACTCAACCGACACCTTTTTGAACATGGCGTCGAACGCTTCTTCATAGGAGAGGTCTGTGTAATTATTTACCGCCCCCTCTCCTTCAATCAATTCAAAAATAGGTTGGGCTTCTTTATAGATCTTGAAAGGGGTCGTGTCCAGATCAACAATACTGTATCCGGCCGGCACAGATTGAACCGGATCATCTTCAGTGAGAAGCATATTGTCTTCCCCATAATCGGAAGGAAATTGCTGCGAATCATCGGGAGCCCAAATGATCAGATGCCCGCCGTCAATTTCATTATCACGGTCGGGGTCTGTGGTAGTAGAGACATAAGCCGTAGACCAGCCGCGCCCATCACGGGGTTCCAGGAATGGATCTCCCCAGGTATTGGACCAGTAGGCCACAGCAAACACCATGACCCCCCTGTCCTCCTCACCGTTATTATCAACATCCAGCAATGTACCTTGAGGTACAGACGGCAGCGAAAGGTTGAAAGAAAGCGTATTATCATCGACTAGTTCCACCGGGCCAATCGCCTGTCCTGCCAGGGGGAACTCAAACTCCAGGTCCCGGGCAGCGAAACCCGCTTCATCTTCCAGCAGGACAAATGGTTCTGCATTGCCGTCCAGAAAGAAAGGTGAGGTAAACGGTATCGTACCGGAAACAATAACCGGTTCATCAGGGTTTTCCTCGCCGCTTTGAACGGGCATTTCCAGAATGGGTGTCGGGGATGGGGCTACGACTTTAGTGGGAGCCACAGTTTTTTCGCCAGCCAATGATAACGGCGACAGGCTGCACGCAAGAGAAAGCACAACCAGAACGCTAAAAATGATCACAATTTTTGAATTGGGTTTCATAGATTATCTCCAAAGTTTTTTATGAGATGTCAGGAAAATTTTCCCTCAACCTGACAGGTAGATTTTCATCCATATACCTTTTATAAAAGTATAATCTTTTTTTATTTTCCGAATCAAAAAAAAACGGATGATTTAAAGCCAGAATGAACTATTTCACAGACAAAGATAAAACAGGGTTGGAAATTTGGGTATTCTATTCTATCAAACTTGCTTCAGGATCCCATAAAGTTGTAAGGTAGTTGTTAAACCTTACCCATACAGGAAATGATAGACTTTAAAGATAAAAGCTGTCTAATTCTTTACGGATTAATAGATTGGCTATTTCATTTTGAAAAAATCTCTGATTGTCATAGATTTGATAAATTTTTTGACCTCAATGTAATCTGGATTACAGGCAGCCAAGATTATGAATTTTAGAATTAGGATTCACCAGAGCTTACTTTATCCGTTCGTATGATTGGAGAAACTTAAATGAGCAGAAGTTTTATTCTTTCAATGCAAGCTGCTCCGACCCTATTTATTGCCAGCGTTTTGTTTTATCTTTCATTCAGTAATATTTTGCTTTTCTGGCGGAGTACAAAAAAACGTGAGTTTCTTGCTCTGGCGGTCACCAGTGCATTTGCCGGTTTGTATGCTTTCTTTTCAGCACATCTCTATATGGCAAATACCATCATCGAGGGCGCGATCTGGCAGCGATGGCAGCTTGTTTCTTTGGCTCTATTCGGAGCTGCCTTTATATGGTTTATGCAAGAATATACCAAGATACTGAATAAGCACATTGTTTTAGCCCTGATCATCTTTTTTCTGATATCGGCAATTATTCACGCAACAGATCATAGCGGGCTCAGTCTTCAAACTGATATTCCCTCCATAAAAGACATCCGCCTACCCTTTGACAGACACGTCGTCTACCATGAAGTTGCTCAAGGCCCTTTTATGGTGGTTTTCACGATAGTTGGGCTTCTGAGTTTCGTTTATCTTATTTGGGCTATAATTCATAACCAGCAAGATCTTGGCAGGAGCCCATCCAAATATCTTGTTTTCAGCATGTCACTGATCATGGTGAGTATGATCAATGATGGCCTGCTGGGGATGGGCCTTATTTCTTCAATTTACACCATTGAATATGCCTATCTGGCTGTAGTTATTCTCATCTTTGCTTTGCTCTCAAAAGCAATTTTCGATGCAGCGCTTTTAAAAGAAGTCCTCCAGGAAAAGAATCAAGAGTTAGAAGAAGCCCGTTTATTATTGGAAAAACGTGTTGCGGATCGGGCAGCAGAAATTCTCCAGCAAAAACAATTTTATGAAGCCCTTGTGCAGCATACCCCCATTGCCGTAGTAACCTTGAATGAGGATCGAACCACCAATACGGCTAATCAGGCTTTTGTGGAATTGTTTGGTTTCACTCATGAGGAAATTGCCGGTAAAACGATTGATGAATTGATCATTCCGGAATCGGATCGTGCAGCATCGAAAGACTATTTTGATGGAGTGAAAAACGGCATAACACACCGGAGTGTCGAAAAACGGAAAACAAAAGACGGCCGACTGTTAGATGTGGAACTGGTCGGGGTCCCGGTTTTGGTAGGGGAAGAGCAAGTCGGTACTTTGGCATTGTATCATGATATTACAGAGAGTATGCAAATTGAGAATGCCTTAAGAGCGGAAAAAGAAAAGGCTCAAAAGTACCTGGATATCGCTGGAGTCATTCTGGTAGTTTTAGATAGCAATGGGAAAATTAATCTGATCAACCAGAAGGGGTGTGAGATTCTGGGATACTCCGAAGAACAGATCCTGGGGAAAAATTGGTTCAAAAATTTTATTCCCGAACGATACCGTGCACAGCTTGAAAAGAATCACAATAAGACAATAGTTGACGGGCGCCAGGAATATGAGTATTGGGAAAACGCTATCCTTACCAGAGACGGGGACGAACGTTTAATTGCATGGCATAACATTGCTTTACAGGATGCACAGGGAAACTACACCGGCACCCTTAGTTCAGGGGAAGACATTACGGACCGTATTTTGGCACAGAGACAGGTCATGTTACAGTCAACTGCGTTGAATGCAGTTGCGAACAGTATTGTCATTACAGATCGGGATGGGAATATCGAGTGGGTCAACCCGGCTTTTACCCGGATGACAGGATACACGACAAAGGAAGTTATTGGAAAAAATCCTCGTATCCTGAAATCAGGAAAACAGGAAGAACCTTTTTACAAGGAATTATGGGACACGATTCTGGCGGGAAAGACCTGGCGTGGTGAACTTAGCAATAAACGTAAAGATGGAAGCTTTTACTCTGAAGAAATGGCCATCACCCCTGTCTTCACGGAGACTGGCGAAATAACACATTTTGTCGCTGTCAAACAGGATATCACAGAACGGGCGCGTGCCCAAATGGCACTCAAGGAAAGCGAGGCTCATTTCCGCAGTCTGTTTGACGACTCTCCCATTTCATTATGGGAACAGGATTACTCGGAAGTAAAAAAGTACATTGATAATATCCGAAAAAAAGGAGTGAGGGATTTTGACCTTTATTTCCGCGAAAACCGCGACGAGGTACTGGCCTGTGTTTCTCTGATCAATGTACTCAATGTCAATCAGGCCACAGTAGATCTATATGAAGCAGAAGGCAAAGACATGGTCTTCCATCGTGGCGAGTTTTTGGGACAAGTGGGAAATAACCAAACCGTTCAATTAATCTCGGATGAAGCACAAAAAGCATTTCGTGATGAGTTGGTCGCGCTGGCCAATGGGGAATTGAATTTTCAGACCGAATCAAGCCAGATAACCATGAAAGGCAATCGATTCTATTCAGCCATTGAGTTTGCAGTAGCACCCGGGCATGAAGAGGATTGGTCAAAAATTTTTGTTTCAATCATCGATATCACGGAACGGAAGCAAACGGAAGAAATCGTGCGAAGAAGTGAAGCCCGTTATCGGAGCTTATTTGAACAATCCCCGATTTCCCTGTGGGAAGAAGATTTTTCAGAATTAAAAAAGTATTTAGAAAAACAGAAGTCTTCCGGGGTTACAGATATACAAAAGTATTTTGAAGACCATCCCGATGAATTAGTCCGTTGTACCGGCATGATCAACGTACTGGATGTCAACCAGGCTACACTGGAAATGTATGGTGCTGAAAGTAAGGATCAGTTCAACAACAATTTATCAGAGATTCTGGTAGAGGAATCCAAAGAGGTATTCTTTAAAGAGATCGTATCTCTTGCGAATGGTAACACCCGCTTTGAGAGTGAAATTATCCAGTGCACTTTGAAGGGGGAAAAACGCTATGCTTTCCTGGCTTTAAATATTGCTCCCGGCTTTGAAGATACCTGGGAACAGGTGTTTGTATCTCTATTAGATATTACTCATCGCAAAGAGATTGAGGAAAATCTGCGCCTGGCCAAGGATGCTGCAGAAGCCGCCGCTGTAGCAAAGTCGGAATTTCTGGCAAACATGAGCCATGAAATTCGCACCCCCATGAACGGTGTAATTGGCATGGCCAGCCTGCTTATGGAAACACCATTATCCAGAGAACAACGGGAATACGTGGATACAATACGGAATAGTGGAGACACATTGCTGACCATTATCAATGACATCCTCGATTTCTCAAAGATTGAGTCTGGCAAACTCGAGCTTGAAGAGCAGCCCTTTGAAGTCCGTGCCTGCGTTGAAGAGGTACTGGACTTACTCACAATTAAAGCTGCTCAGAAGAAACTTGATTTGCTTTACCTTATTGAGTCGGATGTTCCTGCATACATTATCGGTGATGTAACTCGTTTGCGACAAATTTTAGTCAATCTGATCAACAACGCCATTAAATTCACGGATCATGGAGAGGTTTTTATCTCAGTAAAGCGCGTAAAAGAGGAAACCAACTCCTTGGAATTCATGGTCCGAGATACGGGAATAGGCATACCTGCCGACCGGTTGGATCGCCTTTTTAAATCATTCTCACAAGTGGATTCTTCTACAACGCGGCTATTCGGAGGAACGGGCCTGGGATTGGCAATTTCTCGTCAATTATCCGAACTGATGGGTGGAAAAATTTGGGTAGAAAGCAAATTTGGGGAAGGTTCATCTTTCTTTTTTACCATTCAAGCAGAACCTGCTGAGGGATACACCAAGCCAAACATAAGCGAAAAACTGCCCAAGATGCAAGGCAAACATATCCTGATAGTAGACGATAGTTTAACAAATTGCAGAATCCTTGAGCTTCAGTGCCAACATTGGGGAATGCACGCCATCGCTGTGCAATCAGGTAAAGCTGCTTTAAAGCTGCTTTCTTCAGGAGGAGAGAAATTTGATCTGGGGATAATTGACATGCAGATGCCAGGCATGGACGGAGCCCAGCTTGGTTTGGCAATTAGAGAAATGTTTTCAAAAGAAGAGTTGCCTTTAATGATGCTGAGTTCGGTAGGTAAAACAGAAGCCATTGCACAGTTGCCTGAAGGGGTCCTATCCGCGTACATCACCAAACCGGTGAAGCAAACCCAACTTTTCGACCGCTTAGCAGATGTGCTGACAGATCAGTCTGATGAAAATCAGGTTGAAAAAACGCCCATTGAATTTACTTTGGATCAAAGCCTGGCTGAACAACTTCCGCTGCGGATACTATTAGCAGAAGATAATACCGTCAACCAGAAATTGGCGTTGCGCGTTCTGGAAAAAATGGGGTATCTTGCAGATGCAGTTGCAAATGGGCTGGAAGTTATTGAAGCACTCAAAAGGAAGCGTTATGATATTATTTTCATGGATGTTCAAATGCCGGAAATGGATGGTCTGGAAGCAACGCGTATAATTCGCCAACTGGATACGCCCTACCAACCCACAGTTATTGCCATGACAGCCAATGTTATGCAAGGAGATCGGGAACGATGTCTTGAAGCCGGAATGGACGATTACATTAGTAAGCCAATTCGACTAACAGAGATTCAGGATGCATTGGTGCGATGGGGACGCAAGATTCACACGGAAAAACTACAACCATTGGCATCTCATTCAAATAAAAAGAGGGAATCTGTAATGGATAAGGATATGATTAATACCTTGAAAGATATGGGCGCAGATATTTTCGTGGAACTTATTCAACTTTATCTGGAAGAAGCACCCAATCAGATCGCTGAAATAAGGCAACTATTTGCATCAGGAAATGCCAAAGCAATGGGAGAGGCCGCCCACAGCCTAAAAGGCTCCAGCCTGAACCTGGGAGCAAACCACCTGGCAGACATTTGCAAACAAATTGAACTCAAAGGAAAGCGTGGGGATCTCTCTGCACTTGAAGGTTTACTTGATCAACTTGATCAGCAATATCAAGAGGTTCAAAAAGAGCTTGAACACGAAATTGCTTCCATAATTATATAGAAAAGCATCACAAGAAATTATGCTGTATCGTTGACATCATCCTGAATCATGCGGTATGCTTAACCGTGGGGATGGCTAGGTCCCGGTGGGCTTCCCGGTCTTCAAAATCGGTGGCGGGTCGCTTGGCGAGCCGCGGTGGGTTCGACTCCCATCCATTCCCGCCTTCATCACAAAAAGCGGGTTGCTATTCCAAAAAGATGATCGTTCTGCCAAACAAACAGAACGATCATCTTTTTATAAAATTTCCAAGAACCTGTTTGTAGCTTGTACAGGTTGTTTTTGAAATTAATTCTCCGGTGATTCTCCTGGCATCACACCCAATTCAATTGGCTGTGACGCAGGGAACAAAATTTTTGATTTTAATATTTTTAGAATATCATCCAGCGTGTTGTATTTTACAGAAGGGATAGAACGTGCTGTACA
>JAHDQE010000104.1 GCA_018433975.1 Ornatilinea sp.
CGGCGCGTTAATCGTTCCCATTTGCGAATACTTTCCCGTTGGAATCTGGCTATAATAGAAAAGATGGAGGATGGGATAAAAACCATCCTGCGGGCATGGGGATTCTACCCGCGTCCCCCATCCAATCTATTATTGGAGCAGTGCAATGGGCAATGCCAACGGTTCCAACCTTGGTTTCGAAGAAAAGCTGTGGACAGCCGCCGATAAGTTACGCGGGACGATGGACGCGGGGGAATATAAGCACGTTGTCCTCGGTTTGATTTTCCTTAAATATATCTCCGACTCTTTCCTTGATAAGTTCCACGCGCTGGAACAGGAAGAATATGCCGACCCCGAAGACCGCGATGAATATATGGCGGCCAATGTGTTCTGGGTGCCGCCCGAGGCGCGCTGGAAGTATTTACGCTCCCGCGCCAAAGACCCCAAAATCGGGATCCTGCTGGACGACGCGATGACGGCCATTGAGCGGGACAACCCGCGTCTGAAAGGGGTGCTGCCCAAAGACTTCGCCCGCCCGGCACTGGACAAGTTCCGACTGGGGCAATTGATCGACCTGATCTCCTCGATCGGGTTGGGAGACGCCGAAAGCCGCAACAAGGACGTGCTCGGCAGGGTGTATGAGTATTTCCTGGGCAAGTTTGCCGCCAGTGAGGGCAAGGGCGGGGGCGAATTCTATACCCCGCAGTGCGTGGTGCGGCTGCTGGTAGAGATGATCGAGCCTTTCCAGGGCAGAGTATACGACCCGTGCTGCGGGTCAGGGGGAATGTTTGTGCAGGCGACCCGGTTTGTGGAGGCGCACGCCAACGGGAACGGCAACGGCGGCGGCCAATCGAGCCAGCCCGCCAACGCCATGCGCCATATTTCGGTGTGGGGGCAGGAATCGAACTACACCACCTGGAAACTGTGCGAGATGAACCTGGCGATCCGGGGGATCGACGCCAATGTGGCGTGGGGCGACACCTTTCAGGACGACAAGCACAAAGACCTGAGGGCGGACTTCATCCTCGCCAACCCGCCTTTTAATATGGAAGACTGGGGCTACTCCAAAACCGAGGGTGACGTGCGCTGGCGGTACGGGACCCCACCGCAGGCGGGGGCGCGGAAGCAGCGCGATGGCTCGGTGGTGCATGTAGACGGCGGCAGCGCCAACTACGCCTGGATCCAGCACTTCATCCACCACCTGGCTCCGGAGGGGGTGGCCGGGTTTGTGATGGCGAACGGCTCGATGTCGACCAGCACGACCGCCGAGCTGGAAATCCGCAAGGGGATGATCGAGGACGACCTGGTGGACTGCATGATCGCCCTGCCGGGGCAGTTGTTTTACACCACGCAGATCCCGGTGTGCCTGTGGTTCCTGACGCGCTCTAAAGCGGCCGACGCCCGACGCGGCTACCGCCAGCGGCGCGGCGAGACGCTGTTCATCGACGCCCGCAAGATGGGAACGCTGACCGACCGGGTGCACCGCGAATTAAGTGATGAGGACATTGCCGGGATCACTCGGGCTTACCACGCCTGGCGCGGCGAGCAAAAGGACGGGGCGTACGAAGACACGGCCGGATTCTGCAAGGCGGCCACCCTGGAGGAAATCCGCAAGAACAATTACGTGCTGACCCCCGGACGTTATGTGGGGATTGAGGACGAGGAAGACGACGGCGTGTCATTTGAACAGAAGATGGAAAGTTTGTCTTTAAGTTTAAGTGAGTTAATAGCTGAAAGTAATAAAATGAATGAAAAAATAAAGAAATCTTTAGGAGATATTGGATATGATATCTAAGTTTCCAAAAGAATTTCTTGGAAAAGCATGCCTTAGTATTTACAGTGGCGGAACTCCAAATACTAAGGAACAAAGCTATTGGGATGGAGGGATTCCTTGGTTATCTTCTGGGGAAACTGATAAAAGATATATTACAAAAACAAATCGTACAATTTCTCAAAATGGTATCGAAAATTCTAGCACTAGGCTTGGATTAAAGGACGATATAGTAATAGCTTCAGCTGGTCAAGGTAAAACTCGGGGACAGGTTTCCCAATTAAAAATTGACACATATGTTAATCAATCAATCCTTATAGTTCGTGCAAATCCAGATATATTAAATCAACGGTTCTTGTTTTTTTATCTCAGTAATCGTTATAACGATTTGCGGCAAATGTCAGATGCTCATAGTTCAAGAGGAAGTTTAACCACCAAACTTCTTGAGATTTTTAAAATTCCTCTCCCATCCCTTCCCACCCAAGAGCGCATCGTAGATATCCTTGGCGGCCTGGATCACAAGATCGAGCTTAACCGCCATATGAACGCCACCCTGGAAGCCACTGCCAAGGCGATCTTTAAATCGTGGTTCGTGGATTTTGACCCGGTCTACGCCAAAATGGAAGGCCGCGACTACTCCCTGCCCGCCGAGGTGCTGGACCTATTCCCCAACGAGTTGGTCGAGTCCGAACTGGGGTTGATTCCGCAGGGGTGGAAGCTGGTTGCTTTAGATACAATTTGTTCTGTAATTGACTGTCTTCATTCCAAAAAACCAGCACAACAAGATATGGGGAAATTATTTATCCAGGTTTTTAACATTGGTGATGAAGGGCGGATGGACTTCTCTAAAAAATATTTTATCGAGGATAAAGATTACACCCAATGGGTAAGCAGAATTGAAGCATCTCCTGGTGACATAATAATTTCTAAAACAGGAAGGGTGGGAGCTATCGCGCAGATTCCCAATGGGATTCGGGCTGCCCTGGGTAGAAATCTGATAGGAATAAGGGGTAAAAAGGATTATGTTACGCCACAATTCTTACGAGATTATTTCTTATCAAATTTGATGCATAATCAAATAATGAATAATACCAGTCAGGGAACAATTCTAGAAAGTCTCCACGTAAAAAACGTTTCAAAATTCAGAATCTTATTGCCTAGTAAAAGCTTAATTTGGAAATATAGTGAAATCATTAAAGATGTTCATCATAAAATGGAAAACAATGATAAAGAGATTGAGACATTAACAGAACTTCGAGACACCTTATTACCCAAATTGATGAGTGGGGAGATTGAGGTTTAGGAGAATACAGAATGAATTTCAGCGGAGATGATCTAAAAGACGCCTACAAGTGGCTAAAGCGAGATAACTACTACGATACTATAAATTTATTCTTACGAGAAAAAATTGCTGAGTTTGAAAGTAATGAGAATTTTGAATCAAAACTAGAAGAAATTGGTAAGGAAATTAATGAAATAGTTGATATCGATTCATCTTATTTTAAAGGCCTATTGGATAAAATAACTTTTAGACTTCTTCCTAAAAAAGCAGCACGAAAAACACAATGGCAGAATGAGAATGATGAGGAGAAAAGCAAAAATAAATTTCTAAAACAATTTTTGTCAAATCTACGTACAGACGACAATTATTATTTAGAAAGTATAAATTATTTTATTGATGGTCCAATCGAAATCTATTTGATCTCTATGTTATGGTGCTGGAAAGTTGGTAAATATCTCGACGAACAGCTCGCAGATGATTGTTTGGGGTATCGCATTTCAAATAGTAAAGGGAAACCCTTCTCATTATTTCAATATTACTTACCCCTTTACAATAAGTGGCGCGACAATGCCATTAATGTCGGTTTAAGCAATCTTGAAAACAATAATGATATTCTTCTTATTGCAATGGACATCAAAGAGTGTTTTTATAATCTTGAATGCGATTGGAAGAATATTTACTCTTTTATGGAGCAGAATGATCTTAACGATTTTAGATTATTGACACAATTATTACAAGAAATCAATCAAACTTATTACTCGAAAGTCTTGCCCAATCTAGAAAAGACCCATTTTAACGATGTTGAGAGATATTCAGGTGACGAATATCCCAAGAATGTAATACCGATTGGTTTACCCTCATCGGGGATTCTTGCAAACTGGGAACTTCGAAAGCTTGATCAAGAGATTATTAAAAAGTTGAGGCCGGTTTATTTTGGACGCTACGTAGATGATATTCTCTTAGTGATAAACAAACCGTATAAAGAATTCTTAAAGCAAGAAGATCCTGAGAAGGTTTTTGAGGAATATTTTGAAAACACAGATATATTAGAAAAAAAGAATGGATATCTCAAGATTAAAAGTTATGAATTCTTATACATTCAGACATCAAAGTTGATATTACACTATTATGAACACACCAGCAGTTGGGCTGGTCTGACTAAATTCAAAAAAGAATTATTAAAGCAAGCAAGTGAATTTCGATTCTTACCAGAAAATTTTCAATTAAAGGAATTATCAGATGATGCATATGATATTGAATATGAAGGATCGATAAATAAATTACGTAATGTAATTGGGGTAAAAGAAAATTCCCAAAAATTAGTTACTTATTTGTTTGACCAACAACTAAGAAGATGGTTAACAAAAAAATCATTAAGTGAGAAAGCAATTTCCCAGTTGTTCCGCTTTTATAAAGGAGTTAATATCCTGAATCACTATCGTACCTGGGAGCGAGTTTTTAGCCTTTTTATTGGTGATAGTAATATAGATGATTTTGCTGAATTTCTTAACGAGACTTCCTCATTGATAAAAAAGTTGAGTTTTGAAAAAGATGAATCTTTAAATCACAAAATTCAAAATGATATCCATGATTATTTAAATATTTCTGCATCAATAGCAGTAGGATTGCTAGAGCAAGGTCTTGAAATTCCTGAGAAAAAAATTAATAAGAGTATTCAAAATGCGGGGAAAAAATTTCGAAAAACTCATCTTATTCGTCACCAGTTTGTTTGCTGGCCTCTCTTAGAGTATTCTGAATATCAAGGTAGTTTAATTCAATTTAATATTGATTTTCTAAATGTAACCAAACCAAATTATTCGTTTTCTTATGCTCCAAGATTTATTCATTTCGAGGAATACCAACTATTTTTGTTATATACAGAAGGATTAGAGGCAGGAATTTATATTACTTTAAAGGATAGTTTTGATAAATATCACTATGATTTCTTAGAAATTAATGAATTAGATATTAAGCCCAACATTAATTTCTCGGACAGTGAAGAACTCATGCCAACAGAGAGTGGTATAACCAATTCTCAGGTTGGTTTCAGGAAAATTTTATTTACTAATCAATTAGAAGATAAGGGAAAATTCCGAATTGGAATTTGTAATATCAAAATTTCTAAGGAAAATATTTCTGCAAACTTAATGCCCCCCAGAAAATCAATTGCAGGTGTTGAACTCCAAAATGATATTTTTCACATGCTGAATGAAGCAGAGCGTAATCCAAAATGCGACATGATTGTGTTTCCTGAGGTTAGCATTCCTTTTTACTTTATTCCATTTATGGCAAATCAGGCTAGAAGAAAAAATATTGGAATTGTATTTGGTGCGGAACATATCGAAGTCGATAATATTTGTTATAACTTTGTTGTGGTCATTCTACCAATTAAAACTTCATCCGATCATCAAAGTTGTATTATCTCAATTAGAAACAAAAACCATTATTCCCCCAGTGAAGAATTAATCATTAAGAATTATGACATGCAGATTCCCAAAAGAAGGGATTTATATCTTTTGTACAAATGGAGAGGGTGTATATTTACTGTTTATAATTGTTTTGAGTTAACTGATATTGTTCACAGAAGTCGTGGTAGATCAAAAATTGATTTGCTGGTTGGCATATCTTGGAATAAAGACACAAATTATTATTCAAATATCCTTGAATCCACGGCGAGAGATATTCATTGCTATGTTGCGAATGTAAATACCTCTCAGTACGGCGATTCAAGAATATTAGCTCCTAAACGCACAGAGGAACAAAATATAGTACAGATTTCAGGCGGAGAAAACTGTGTTTTATTAAAGGGGAGTATAGATTTTCAAGCTCTTCGAGATTTTCAAAAACATTCCTATAACGCGAATGATCATAGTTTTAAACCAACTCCTGCGGGCTTTGATCATGATTATGTTAGGAAAAATAGACTTTAAAAGCAATATAAAATTAATCTAATTTCTATTAACTCACCAGTAAATCCGGGTTTTCATTATAAGTGGGAAAATTGGTAACATACATCAAAATAAACATTCTAAAATAATTTGTGTTTTCTCAGTTTTTTCCGGGTTAGATTAAGAAGTGGTGTCGCCTTTTGATTAAAATTCGGAAAGGCATGTTGTGTGAGATTGAAGAGTGTATCAAAAAATATCTTCGTGCCTTTACTATATTTTAAAAGTAGCGTTTAAAGGAATTAAACCATGAACGAAAATGTCTTGGAGTATATCACCCTCGAATGGTTTGAATCCATGGGCTACCAGACCGCCAGCGCGCCAGAGTTCGCGCCGGGCACGCCGCACAGCGAGCGGGACGACTACCGGCAGGTGGTGCTGACGGGGCGGCTGCGGGACGCGCTGTGGCGGATCAACCCCGAGGCCCCGGCCGCGGCAATCGAAGAGGCGGCGCGCAAGGTGATCCTGCCGGAGACCCCCGACCTGATCGCCAACAACCGCGCCTTCCACCGCCTGCTGACCGAGGGGGTGGACGTGGAGGTGCCCGCCGAGAGCGGCTACGGCACGCGGCACATCAAAATCTGGCTGCTCGACCTGGACGAGATCGACAACAACGACTGGCTGGCGGCCAACCAGTATACCGTGCTGGAGGACCAGCACAACCGGCGGGCGGATGTGGTGGTGTTCGTGAACGGCATGCCGCTGGCGGTGATCGAGCTGAAGAATCCCGCCGACCCCAAAGCCGACACGCGAGCCGCCTTCCGGCAACTGCAAACCTACAAGGCCGAGATCCCGGCCCTGTTCACCAGCAATGAAGTGCTGGTGGCCTCGGACGGGGTAGTGGCACGGGTGGGCAGCATCAGCGCGGGCTGGGACCGCTTTATGCCGTGGCGGACGATTGACGGCACGGCGGTTTACTCCAAAGGCAGCATGGAGCTGGAAGTGCTGCTGCGGGGGATGTTTGAGAAGCGGCGCTTCCTGGATTACATCCTGAATTTCGTGGTTTTTGAAGACGATGGTTCCATCATCAAGAAAAACGCCGCCTACCACCAGTACTGGGCAGTTAACAAAGCGCTGGGATGCACCTTCAGCGCCTGCGGCATCCGGGCCGATGCCGACCGGCTGCTGGGACGGTTCTCCAAGTTTACGGAGCCGGATTTCCCCGGACTGCGCGAGAGCGGGGCGAGCTACGAACCGCGCCGGTTTGGCGACCGGCGGATCGGGGTGATCTGGCATACCCAGGGGAGCGGCAAGAGCCTGAGCATGGCGTTTTACGCCGGGAAGGTGATCCGCCACCCGGATATGGGCAACCCCACCCTGGTGGTACTCACCGACCGCAACGACCTGGACGACCAGCTTTTCGGGACCTTCGCGAGCTGTAAGGACCTGCTGCGCCAGACCCCGGTGCAGGCCGACAGCCGGGCCGACCTGCGCGCCCTGCTGCAGGTGGCCTCCGGCGGGGTGGTGTTCACCACGATCCAGAAGTTCCTGCCCGACCAGAAAGGCGACAGCCACCCCCTGCTGAGCGCGCGACGCAACATTGTGGTGATCGCCGACGAAGCCCACCGCAGCCAGTACGACTTCATCGACGGCTTCGCCCGCCACCTGCACGACGCCCTGCCGAACGCCTCGTTCATCGGCTTCACCGGCACCCCGGTGGAGCTGACCGACCGCAGCACCCCGGCAGTGTTCGGCAACTATATCGACACCTACGACATCCTGCGGGCGGTGGAGGACGAGACCACCGTCCCGATCTACTACGAGAGCCGCCTGGCGCGGATCGAACTGAAAGAAAGCGAAAAGCCGCGCATCGACCCGGAGTTTGAGGAGATCACCGAGGGCGAGGAAGAAAGCGAAAAGCAGCGGCTGCGGGCCAAATGGGCCGCGCTGGAAGCGATGGTGGGGGCCGAGAAACGCATCCGACTGGTGGCCGAAGACCTGGTGCGGCACTTTGAGCAGCGCCTGGAGGTGATGGAAGGCAAAGCGATGGTGGTGTGCATGAGCCGCCGGATCTGCGTGGAGATGTACGAGGCGATCCGCGCGCTGCGCCCGGAATGGCACAGCACGGACGACAAGACCGGGCAGATCAAGATCGTGATGTCCGGCTCGGCCTCCGACAAGCTGGCGTGGCAGCCGCACATCCGGCCCAAGAAAGCGCGGGAAGAGCTCGCCAAACGCTTTAAAGACGAGCAGGATGAGCTGAAGATCGTCATCGTGCGGGATATGTGGCTGACCGGGTTTGACTGCCCGAGTCTGCATACGATGTACATCGACAAACCGATGCGCGGGCACAACCTGATGCAGGCCATCGCGCGGGTCAACCGGGTGTTCCGCGACAAGCCCGGCGGGCTGGTGGTGGATTACATCGGCATCGCCGAGCCGCTTAAACGCGCTTTGATGAATTACACCGCCAGCGGCGGGCAGGGCGACCCGACGCTCAACCAGGAGCAGGCCGTGACGGTGCTGCTGGAGAAATACGAGATCGTGCGCGACATCCTGCACGGCTTTGACGTTCAGGCCGTCCTTAAGGCTCAGGGAGCGGCGCGGCTGCGGGGGTGTACCCTGGCGATGGAGCATATCCTGGCCCAGCAGGACGGCCGGAAGCGGTACCTGAACGCGGTCTCACTGCTCTCCAAAGCGTTCGCGCTGGCGGTGCCCCACGAGCGGGCGATTGCCATCCGCGATGAAGTCGGTTTTTTCCAGGAGGTGCGGAGCTTTATCGTCAAATCGACCGCCGGAGAGAGCAACGGCAAGACGCCCGACATGCTGGACGCAGCGGTGCGGCAGCTGGTCTCGCGGGCGGTGGCCTCCACCGAGGTGGTGGACATCTTCAAGGCGGTGGGGATCGACCGGCCGGACATTTCGATCCTCTCGGAAGAGTTCCTGGAGGAAGTGCGGCGGCTGCCGCAGAAAAACCTGGCTTTTGAACTGCTGCGGAAGCTGATCAACGACGAGATCCAGGCCCGCTCACGGAAGAATGTGGTGCAGGCGCGGTCTTTCTCGTTGATGCTGGAGGACGCCGTCAAGAAGTACCAGAACCGGGCGATTGAAGCGGCCGAGGTAATCCAGGAGCTGATCGATATCGCCCATGAGATCCAGCTGGCCCGCGCCCGCGGGGAAGACCTGCGGCTCAATGACGATGAACTGGCCTTCTACGACGCGCTCTCGCAGAACCACACCGCGGTGGAGGTGATGGGGGACCAGCAGTTGTGCATCATTGCCCAGGAACTGCTGGATAAGGTGAAGCAGAATGTGTCGATTGACTGGGCGCTGCGGGAAAACGCCCGCGCCCAGATCCGGGTGATGGTCAAGCGCATTCTGCGCAAGTACGGCTACCCGCCCGACCTGGAGCGCAAGGCCACCGAGCTGGTGCTGGAGCAGACCGAGGTGCTGTGCAACGAGTGGGCGCTGGCCTGAGCAGCGGAGCGGTTGATTTTACAGAATTCGAATACAGGATGTTGGAGATCAAAAATGCAGTTGTTTAGACTTAATTTAAAGAAACTGAAACAAAAGAAAGATGTCAAAAAGCTTTTGGGGGTCACGACGGCGATGTCCAGGGAGGACCGCAGGTCGGCGAATGTGGCTCTGCACGAGGTTACTTTGGAGATGGTGTCGATGCTGGTGAGCACTCTTAAGAATTCCGATCCGGCAGTACGGGCCAGCGCGGCTGCAACTCTGAAGAAGATCAGCGGGGTGAACTTCGTTGAGAGTTTTAAGGCTCTGCTGAATGACGAAGATTACCGGGTTAAGGAAACCGCTGCCAAGGCTTTAAAAGATCTGGGTTGGGAGCCGGAGTATGAAAGTAAGGATGCGATTCTGTACTGGATATTGACCCGCGACCCGCAAAAATGTATCGAGATGGGGCCTAAAACGGTGGAGGTTTTGAAGGAGATCCTGCCTTCATTGGATCAAGATGCCACGAAGGAACTGGTGGAGTCGTTCGAGCTCTTTTTGAGTGAGGAGCAGGCCGAAGCATTGCAAACTTTTTCTTTCCAGGAGTCTATTCTGCTGCATGTGGTGATGGAGCCGGAGGATTAATCTTTTATTGAAGCTGTTTGCGCTCCTGTATTTGCTTTGAGCAAGGCCATACCGTGAGCGTTTTTCATTTTTCATCTTGCACCGTTCCCATTTTTCCCCTATAGTGTTAAACAACCACCAAGATCAGAGAATCCTGGGCGTTTGACGAAGCGCCGGCATTTGGGTTTAAAAAAATGACCATCCTTAGTATTCTTATTAAAGATCCCTGTCCTGTGTGCGGCGAGCGCACCGTGTACTGTGAATTTGACGATGGTGAACCGACCAGCAGTGATAATGTATTTGTCTTTACCCACGATTGCCGCAGCTGCGGCGACCACCGCTCCGTTTCCCATGTCGTTGGATATGGTCAGGAAACTGCATTGGACTGGATCTGTGATTTTTGCGGGCGGGACTGCTTCAAAACTGCTCCCCGCAATGCTCTTTCGTCGAACCGTAACGATCCAAACCAGGGGGAAAGCCAACCGCCGGTGGAAGACGAGCAAGAATGGCTCGCTCTGGCCGTCGCGGGTGACCGGATCAAGATCGTTTCCCTGTCTTATGATGGCACTTATCGTCTGCTGGATGGGCTGGAGCACCAACACGATATCCTCTACCTGACGCCCGGGATGCTGGCCTTACAGGAGGCGATTGAGGAACTTGAAGAAATGGTTAACGACTCCAGGGCCAGGGAGACAGATTTTCAGAAGTTTTTCGAGGAGCATCCCTACTTCATTTTGAATGAGGATTACCGGCAACTCTATTCGCATGTGGTGCTGACCCGGGACGAGGGCAGCACGCTGATACCGGATTTTATGCTGGAGCCGGTGGAGCGCAGCCGACTTTGTGATCTGCTTGATATTAAGTGCCCGACAGCGCGGGTTTTTGTTCTGAAGAAGAACCGCATCCGTTTTTCTGCTGCCGTGGCGGAAGGACGTGCGCAGTTGCTGGAATACAGCCGTTACTTTGATGAAAAAAAGCACCAGGAGCGTATTTATAGAGCGTATGGGCTACGGTGCTGGCGGCCCAGGATGTTCCTGATCATTGGACGACTGGGACCGATCGATGCTTTCCAGCGCCGTTTTGTGGAGACTTCTATGGAGGATCTGCAGGTGGTCACTTATGATGGTATCTTGAAGAAGAATAAACGACGTTTGGAGCGGTTGAGGATTGGGAAAATGATGTTGAAGTCTTGATGAGCGGCACAAAGGGGTGTGAATGCGCTCAGGTAAGGGTGTGGAGGCATAAGGATTTTGTAAGAAATTCTTTATCTCTCGCTAAGACGCCAAGCCCGCAAAGAAATTCTTTTTTTGTTTATTCGCTTTTGAGGAAACCAGAGATTCTTCGGCCTCACGGCCTCAGAATGACATTTTTAGGGGGATAAATGTGGTGCCAAGGGGGAGGTTGCCGCGCTCGCCGGGGAAAGAACCCGGCGGCTCGCAACGACGCAAAAAGGGGAAATGTACTTATGCAAAGATGCTAAGAGGGCAAGGTTTTTGTGAGAAATTCTTTATCTCACGCTAAGACGCCAAGCCCGCAAAGGAATTCCTTTTTTGTTTATTCGTTTTCGAGGAAACCAGAGATTCTTCGGCCTCACGGCCTTAGAATGACATTTGAAAGAGGGCAAGGTTTTTGTGAGAAATTCTTTGTCTCACGCTAAGACGCGAAGACC
>JAHDQE010000099.1 GCA_018433975.1 Ornatilinea sp.
AATCGTCGATAATTAATCGTTTCAGGTTTCAGTACTTCTCCATAAGACCAGCTTTTAATTTTATCCGGAGAAGCAAGGCTGATACGAAGCGCAACCAAACCTTTAGTTTCCACCTAAGAACCTCCTGAAAACAATAACCTTGTGTAAGAAAAACAAAATAGAACGCGTGAGACAAATTCTCTCAGGCGTTATTTAAGACAAGTAACAACTCTCTCGTTAAATACATGCAAAGGAAAATTATATCACACTTTTGCTATTTTTATCAACTTATTTAATCGATTTCTGTATAGGAATTGCAATGAAGAATGAACTGCCTTTGCCCAACTGGCTTTCCACCCAAACGCGCCCACCGTGCCTTTCCACAATGGATTTCACAATTGCCAGCCCCAATCCTGTTCCTCTTTGTTTATACGCTTCTCGACGACCGCTTCGATAAAATTTCTCAAACATGTGCGGTAAATCCAGTGGTGCCACGCCGATACCAGAATCAAAGACTTCAAACACTACTGCTTCACCTCTGCGATCAATTTTAACACCAACCTTCCCGCCCACGGGTGTATATTTTATCGCATTATCCACCAGGTTAAACAAAGCCTGATTCAACAAAGCCGGGTCAGCCTCAAGCGCGAGTGGTGTAATAGATGTTTCAGCTCCAACCATTTTCTCTTTAGAAAATTGGATATTTTTCTGATCGGCTTGAGGCTGAAGTGAGGTTAACACTTGATCTACGATTTCCTCCGCAGCCACCCTGCGGATTTTCAAACCGATCCCTGTCTCAATCCGCCCCAAATCCAACAAGTTGCCAACCAGACGGGTCATATTGTCCACGCCGTAAACAATTTTTTGAACATACTCTTTTTGTTGAGTATTCAACTCGCCCACCATTTGCAGCATCGTTGCATAACCACGCATCAATGTCAACGGCGATCTTAAGTCATGGCTGACCGTTGCCACAAAATCGGATTTCATGTTATCCAATTCTTTATAATAGGTAATATCTCTCAAGATACAGATCTTTCCTACATTTTGCTTTTCAGAAACCACCGGGGAAACGCTGGCATAATAGATCTTTCCATTGGGGAACGGCAGCTCTCTGGAAGTCATCCGGCCTTCAACCGGGGCCATCATCAAATCCAATAACGCCGGAATGGCTATCACTTCTTCAATCTTGCGTCCCAACGTAGAGGAAGTGATCAAACCCGGGACCTGCATCACTGCCGGGTTGATCAACAGCAACCGGTTTTTCTGATCGAAGACCAGGACAGGCTCCGGAGTCGAATCCAAAACCGCCTGCAATCGCTGCCGCCCGACGTCAGATGCTGCAAACAAACGTGCATTCACCGCAGCAATTACTGCCTGTCCTGTGATCGTGCTCAAATATCGAATTTGTTCATCCGTGAAATAGTGCGGGCTTTCATAGGATACCCACAATGTTCCGTAATAATCATTCTCGTTCCGCAGTGAAATTGCCACCAATGCACCCGGATAAGGTTGTTCTTTTGATAACTGCATCAACCGCATACGAGCAGTATTGGGAACCGTGAGCATATCTTTTCTGCGCATCAGCCCAAAAATTTGCTCATCCAGGTACGCATAAAGCTCCGAGGAAATCCCTTCCCCATACGAAACCAGTTTTTCATCAGGGAACTCCAGAGATACATCGTTCACAAAAACCGCCCGCGCAGCACTCGCTCCATCCATCAATGCTGCACGAAGCACTGGCTTTATCGCTTTTTCAACTTCCAGGTTAGCTGCTACTTCCTGGCTTACCTGGAGCAAACTATTCAGTTCATCCAGACGAGCTTTTAATCCAACCCGCATCTGTTCAAACGCCGCACCAAAACGCCCAATTTCATCAAGCCCTTCAAATTGCAGTGGATGATCCAGATGCCCCTGGGAGATCAATGTAGTTTCACTGGCCAGGTTTTCCAATGACAGCGTGACTTTCTTGAGCATCCCCCTTAATACCAGGAAAGTTAAACTCAAAAGGAGAGTTAATATTGCGAGAAGAGGCAAAGAAATTGTCAGCGCGATGCTTTGTGTTCGTTCTGCCGGGACAGATAATAAAACAGACCAGGGCCGGCCTACAACAGGTTGGTAATAACCAAACCGGCGCGTACCGGAAGCAGAGATATCCTCAATGAACTTCTCTCTTTCTGGAGAAGTTCCCACATATTGACCCATCACATTCAGAGAAGAGGAATGATACAGGATGTTTTGGTTCTCATCAATGATAAGTCCATCACCGCCAATGGTATTTAAAGATTCAAGAGCCCGGATTGCCGGTTGGGTAAATGGATTGGAGTTCAAATCAGTCCGGCCCAGGAGCACTCCAATAACCTGTTCCGAATCATTTTGAATCGCCACAATGAAAGAAACCTGTGCTGTATTTTCTCCAGGCCAGGGAGGTATAGTATAGGTCTGGATTAAGACTCCGCGCAAGGCCAATTGCACACCGGCAGTTTCTTCAGCAGAGAGGAAAATTTCATCTAACCGCCGCTCAGGATACCCCGTAAGAGGGGCACCCGTTGCATCGAACAGATAGAGTTGCCGGAAGTACAATCCACTCCTCAGCATCTCCCCCAACTTATCCGATAACTGGTAGGAGGGCAAATCCATCAATTCGGGATCTGCCATGTTTACCATCGCACTCTGACCCGCTTCCAGGAAATAAGGAAGACTATCAGCGACGATCTTTGCTGTGCCCGACAACTGCTCGCGCAGCAGATCTTTCGCAACTTTTCCGGCCACCAACCAGTCACTGACCATTAATGTAAAAAACATCATCACAATTAATGGAACCGTTGTGGCAAAAAATCGTCTTTGTAAATTTAATTCCGAAGGAGCAGGTTCCAGCGGCTGACGATTTCCCCAAAACCTGAATTTCCATAAATAGAGAATTTCCGTTAAACTCCCCGCAAGGATCAGTTCAACAGATCGTCCTAATAAACTGTACCAACTTTGCGTCAGCGCATAATCCAGTCGATTAACAAAGCTCCCCGGAACAGAAAAAAAGCCCGATAGCACACCAACCGGAATATACACAATAGAAACTACAAAAGCGGAACCCAACGGATGACGCAGCAAACGGTAAAGTTTGGAGCGGTAGTTTTGACGCACTCCGGAACTGAATAAGAGAGCCAGTCCGGCCACCTCCAGCGAAGTGAAGAGACTGTGTGTCCCCCAGAACCCATAGAGAAGCCCAACCTCAAACCCGATCAAAGTCCCAAAAAACGGTCCCAGAATTCCGCCGGCTAAAACCCAGGGTAATGCTCCGAAAAGCATAATAAATCGGGCATTTAATTCAATTGGAATATTCGGTGAAAGTGTGACACCCTCTACAGGCAACTGTATTCCCAGGAATAAGGCCGCCGTGGGAGTAAGTAAAACCAGGGCGAAAAAGAAAATCCATTCCCAGACTTCAAGCTTTCTGGTTGCTTCCCGCCATTTAACCAGGCCGAACACCAGTACCGCAAACAGGAAAAACCACCCTAACCATCCGATCAAGTCGTACGGTGGGTATAAATAGGGTGATGTTGAAAGTAAGCTTTTTATACCTGTCATAGCAGCCAAAAAGAGAGTGCAAAAACTAGAGTTTATAAATTATAGCATTCCACAAAAGGAAATTCCCATAGAAATCTCACTTTTGAAATGAACCTATATTTTTATTGTATAACATTGTCCCCAAACATCAGCACACCAAGAATTACGATAACTTAAGTCCCGCCTTCAGATTAAAACTTTTCCACGCCTTTTTATATAACGAAGAAGCTCCGGAATTAGCAGATACAGATTGAACAGATTCTAACAATGTGGTATCTGCTTCTCTGGATCTTTCGAAACACTCCTTAGAATAATTATAGCGAATTTCCGCAGACATTTCATCTTTTTCCGCCACCGAATCCAGAAACTCCTTCTGAAAATGGTCAAGCGCCTCCTGAATTATGGGCTTCCGCATCGGATAATTTCGAAGCACTTCCCGGTGGAGCATCTCATGATTCCAAAACAAACTCGCTCTGTCAAATTTTCCGGTAGGCGAATGCCCCACCTCGGGCATCCCCGCATCCATCCATACCGGCTTAAACACACTTAAACAAGGGGCGGAAGTACCTGTCAGCCAATGGGTCGCATTTCCGTTGTTTTTTATATGCGAAACCATAGACCCTACAGTCTGGCTGTTCCGGACAGGTCCGGGCCCGGCATGCATGCACACATCTGCGCCAAACAGCCCCTTTGATGGATCAAAATGATCTCCCTCCTGATGCGATTTTAACAAAGTCATCATTGCTTCCGCAGTGATTTTCCCCTCCAAGCTTTTTAACGAATTAAACGTACAGGTTTGCCGTGGTTTTGCATCACTGAAACGCGTATAGATAAAATCCGAATAACATCTTGCAAAAGAAAAATCTTGGGCATTTTTACACCACCCTTTTTCAATTGCATGTGACACCAAATTCTCAGAAGCTCTGTCCCAATCTTTCTCAATCGTCAGCGCATTGGAAATCGAACGCACGTCCTTCACTTTTTGTGCCGCCCATTGTTTTCCCGCTGTTTCCAGGACCCAGGCTGTTTTTGAATCCGCAATCAAAAAACTATTATGATAATAAAGGTGATGTGTAAAACCACAATCTCCGCCCTGCCCATACGTTTCAAGAAGAGTGGTTATCTGATTCAGCGCTTCTTCCGCGGTTACTGCCCTTTCTAAAGCCAGTCTGAGCAGGTCCATACCAATCAATGAGGGCCCTTTTTCATACGGAACTTTCGTGAACACGGCTTCGTTTCCGATTACCAGGCCGTGCTCATTAGCCCCCATTTCGGCTCCCCATATCCAAAATGGTTTGGCCAGCAAAACAGCGTGTGTATGTTGCACCTGAGGAATGGAAATATAAGTGCATTGAAGCAATTCATCGCTCCCATGATCGGCAGCCGGAATCAATTCAATTTCATGCGCTTCATTCGCCTCACAATCACTGTTCTTTGCAAAAAGAACAGACCCATCAACAGTAGAGTTCCCCAAAGCGACAAAAGTATCACACATCTTTACCTCTTTGAAAGCCGTCCGAGATTTGCTTATTTTAACAGGGCATGTATCTTTTGCAGTACACCATCAACCGTTAAGCCATCCGAATTCAAAATGTAGGCATCTTTTGCAGCGACCAATGGGGCAATTTTTCTCGTCGAATCAATTTCATCTCTGCGCCGCATGGAAGAAAGAATTTCTTCATAAGTTTCGCTTCTTCCCCTTTCCAGTACTTCTTTGTGCCGCCGTTTGGCCCGTTCTTCTACCGAAGCATCCAAATAGATCTTTAGATCTGCGTTGGGAAGAACCACGGTGCCAATGTCTCTCCCCACCATCACAACCCGCCCTCTTTCTCCAATACGGCGCTGCTGTGAGGTCATTTCCTGCCTTACACCTGAATAAGCTGAAACCTGAGAAACATTTTGATCAACTTCCGGTTTACGAATCTCCCAGGTAACATCCTGACCATCCAGAAACACGTCATATTTTCGACCATCATCCATCGAGGGCGGTTTAACATCAATACAAACTCGTTGAGCCAACTCGGTTACCGCAGTTTCATCTTCAACCCTGGAAAGATGTTTCAAAGCTGCCAGCGTGACTGCCCGATACATCACACCAGTGTCAAAATACAAATACCCTAATTCCTCCGCCAATCTTTCGGCAACTGTTGATTTCCCCGAAGCCGCTGGCCCGTCAATAGCAATTTTATCAGGCATCTTTTTCATTATCACTTTCCATATTTAATAAATCTAATTTTTTAATAAACTTTTCGTAATCGGAATAAAAACCGCGGTAGTCCGCGGGCAGTACAGCAGCCACTTTTGCCATTACATAATCCGCAAGTGCTTGATAGCCCTGTTTGCGGGGCAAATGAGTCACCCTGTCAAAAGGCAAATGAAAAGGCAAACCGATGGTCATGCTGATCATTGGTTTCTCACCCTTCAGAGCTCGATCCAAAAAGTCCGGAGTCCCGCCTACGATCCCAACAGGAACAACCGGAACACGTGCTTTCTCCAGAATATACGCTACTCCCAATTTCGCCTGCCGCAACCCGGGTACCCGGGTTATTCTCCCCTCCGGAGCCATTAAAACCGGCATACCGGTTTTCAGGGTTAGCACCACCCGCTCCAATGCAGTCCGATGATAACGATCCCGATCAATAGGGATTGCTCCGTACATTTTTGTCAAAGTCGCTTTACCCCGTTCTGTCCACAACTCTATTGCTCCTAAAGGTGTGGGGGCAGTAGGCCAAAAAGGGATCACAAATGGAGGGTCATAAACGGACAGGTGATTGATTGCAATTAAATATGGGCCGTTTTCGGGAACCCTCTCCCTCCCAATAATCTCGGGGCAGGAAAAATGGCGGTACAAAAAACGGCCGGTGTTGCGAATCAACTCACGGAGAACCGTTTGATAATACGTCGGGGTAAAAGGTCCAACCTTATCATCATGGTTTACCATGTTAAATTAATTGGCTTTTCCTGTCCCCGGGAATAAATCGCTCCGGACCCAAACAACCAGAACATGGCTTTCTTTAGGAGCTTCTCGGAAGAAAAGCCAACCAAGCCATTCTCTTGGAAGGATCAAAGACCAGTTTGTTGTTTGCTCCCAAATAAAATTTTGTCCACTGTAAGAAGAAGACAATGCTAAAGTTTCCTGGTCCTGGGTAACAACAATTTCAGGATCGGAATCGCCGGGTAAATAGGTGCTGTATTGCGCTTCCGGAAAATCGCGCAAAACCCACTTTATGGAAGGAGATGGAACGCCCGCAACGATCAGCTCTAAATCCGGCAGCGAATTTTCATTCCATTCCACGTAATCCGCTATTGTCTTGGTGAACAAATCGGCTTCCACAAGACTTCCATCCTGCACAAACAATTCCGCGCCCGGATGCCGTCCCAAACCTGCTGCATTCCAGGAAGAAGAGAACATGAAAATTAACAAATAAGCGGCCAGAGCCAGAGAAAGTCCTTCCTTTGCAGCCTTGATGGACCACCCCCAAGATACCAAAATCACTACCAGAGCAATCACAATCAACACTCCGGCAATAGTGGCCAGCCTCAATGAATCATCTGTTGGATCAGAAGGAACTCTTGAAAGCACACCGAGATTAAGGGATACAAAAACCAACAGCACAAGAATTAATCCAGCGAGCAGGGTTGGCACAACCCAGTTTTCTCTCTTTATGGCATTTAGCAAAGCAAAAAGCGACCTGCTTGCCAGGGCCCACAAAGGGATAACAAACCACACCAGCCCCAATAGTTGCCGACCGGGATAGATGATCAACAGTAATATTGCAAATAACAGCCACACATTGAGAATCTTTCGCGTTTTATCAGAATCTCTAAAATGCAGAACGGTTTCACTCAGCCCAAAGGCAAGGGGGAATAACTCGTAGGCAAGAAGCGCAATGAATACCAGACTGGTGCTTGATCTGGAGGGGGAACTCCAACCGCCTAAAAACTCCGGTATGTTTTGAAAAGCGCTCCCTACCGCTTGCGGCATTGTAAAGAATAACGTTCCTAAAACCAAATAAGTGCCCACCAACCAATAAATCAATTTTCTTTTTGTAGCCCCCTGCAATTCCGGCGAGGTTAAAATAGGGTCTCCTTGAGGCAAATCTTCTTGTACGAAAAACTTGTTGACCCCAAGTATCAACAGAAAAACAATGATCCCTTCCCAAAAAGCAGGCCCGGACATAAGGGCCATTGCCAGGCTCATCCCGGACCATGCATAAGCTTTGTTGTAGAAGAATCCAATACCCGCCAGAAGGAATGTAACCGCAAGAATTTCTCCATTGATCTGTCTGGAGGCCGAGATTAATACCCCATCCAGAGCAAATCCAAAAGCCAAGACTACTGCAGGTCCCTTTCCCAGTACCTTCCTGTAAAGAAAAGGCACCCCTATTAACAGGCTTCCAATCAAAGCCGGCCATAACCTTGCCAAAAATGGTGTGGCTTCAAACAAACTGAAGAACAGCTTTGTGCTTGCCAGATAACCCGTCAGGCTTTGGAGTGAAGGCAAGTTCCCTTTAGATAGAGCCAACGCCTGTAAAGCCAGTGAGGCTTCAGTATCCCCCAAAGGAAGACTGCCCAATCGATAGAACCGGATCAACAGCCCTATCAGAAATGCACATCCATATAACCCTGTTTCAATGGTTATTTTCTCACGTTTCAAGACAATCACCTCAACCCTGATCTATAATATCAATATCCTAACGAACTTCTCTTGAATACTCCGGGACTTCATAAATGATCACAGACCCTTCACGAAAAGCCGTTTTCACTCGATTCTCAAATTTTGCTTCATTGACATTATAAGTATTCCGTTCTAAAGTGCCAATCAGAATATATCGAATATGATATTGGTTAATAATCGCTTCGGCTTCACTCCAATTGGGCGTTTCATATAATCGACGGATATCCTCTTCTCTGGAACCCATTTCTTCTGCTCCGCCTCGCCATTGGCTTTCATGGCCGGGCCAGCCCAACACATTGGGAATACCGGAGAAGGTAGCTCCTCTGCCAAAGCTCGAATAGCTTCCTCCAATTGCCTCTGCCAGTGTACCCATCGGTGCAGTTTGAAGCCACTGTATTGCAGCCATATCTTCCGGGTTATAACGCCCGATATAGGTCGAGCCGTCCAAGTTCAGATCATTCCATTTTACGCCCTGAAACTTCATGCGGACCCCAAAAACAGGATAAACCAACCCCATAAGAATAACCAGGGTCAAACCGATTCCGGTAAGAGAGTATCCGATATTCTTCATGCGGGTCCAAATCCTGACAAACGCATAAGACCCCGCCAGGCCCCATAAAATCCAGACCTGGAAGTAAAACTTGAAGATGGTGTTCATCCTCCAGCCAAATTGGTCCCGCAGATACAAAAATTCCGGAAAGAGTGCCAGGCCGCATCCGATCAACACCAGAAGCAAAACAAATGCATCCGGAGATTCAAACATCCCATCTTTCTGTTTTGCACCCGTTTCTTCATTTGTTTGTCCGGGAGGCAAAAGCAAACTCAGCAAACCGCCGACCGTCAGCGAGATCAAAACCAGCAGTGTAATCCACGTTCCCGGCTCTGCCAGACGCCGCGCAATAGAGCCTAAAAGAAGCGGCTCAGAGGTACCGCCGCCTTGCAACCCCGCCAGCAGCCCCCCCAATGACGTTTGCAGCCCCAACCATCCCGCCACATAAGAAAAACCAAAGAGGCCCAAAAACAAGCCTAATGTTATCTTTATACCCCTAAACAGTTGGACACGGCTGCCATGCTTCCGATAAAACATCCACAACCACACCAATATCGGCAGCAGGAATGGGGCAAACATCACCCAGAAGTAGATCCCACGCGTGAAAAACCCCAGACTGGGTAAAATTCCCCCGGCCTGGGAATCAAAGCCAAGATAAAACGGGAAGTACAAAATAATTCCTGAAATTCCCAGCATCCCCCCTATCTCCACAAAATCCAACCCCCGAGCAAAAGACCAGCCCAGCACGCGTGAACGTTTGAGTGCATAAACGGCGCTTACCAGAGCCACATAAATTGGAAAATCCCAGGTATTTAAAAACGCCAGTCCTCCCAAAATAAGCGCCGTGATCCAGAAATCCGGCGTTTTTAACCACGTGAACAACCCCGGCTCTTCCCTGCAAAATTGTTTTTCTCGAAAACTTTGAAAAGCCCATTCCCACAAACTCATACCGGAAAACAAACTTTTGTTCGTGCTCAAGTATAAATTCAACGCCAAACCGATGGAGAGGAACACAAAAGGCATCGACAACACATGCGGATGAAGATCACCCAGCAGAAACGAGAAGAAAGGGAATTCATCAATAATCTCTTTGGAATTACCCAACGCATCAAAATCCTGAAGCACCCGGGACGCTCTCCACCACCAGATTCCTCCCGCACGTTGCGGAATCCAGTCTAATGGTACAGAGGGTGGTTGATTCAATTCAGCAATATTCAACCAGGACCAAAATCGCGATTGCCAGACTCCGGTGCTGGTTTGCTCCCAAAAGAAGCCTCTGGCATGCAAAATCTCAAGGAATCCTTCCAAATTGCTGAGGATGAGAATGAAAACAGGCGCCACCAAAGAAACAGCGGGAATTACTTTTCGCGGAACCGTATTTTCTTCTGTGTCAGTGGAATACCTGCTTTTAATTTCCAGCAAATTCGAAAGGATCCCAAATGCCGCCAGAGCGACCATCCCAAACCAGGAAGAAAGCCCAAGGTTGAAAGACACTGCCGAGGTAGCCCCTGTCATCTGGGCCAACATCGCCACCTGTACATACCCAAAATAATAATAAGAAATTGAATAACCCGACAACCAGGGATCATTCGGAGGGAAACTGGGGGACCTCAGGATCGCATTGATAAAAGCCAGCTCCATCGGTTTTTCTGTACCGGATACATCCGGATACGCAGCGCGCATCAAAGCCGCCCCGGCAAAGAAGACGAGAAAAACTAATTCCCCCGTAACCCAAAGCGCTTTCTTCTCTTTTAGAAAACCGAAGAGATCCTTCCGATTGCTTCTTAAAAACCACAGGCTCAAACCAGACAGGAGCAGCAATGCAAAGATCATCCCCCCGGCATTATTCTGAAATAACTGCAAAGAAGCCAGCAGCCAGTAGAGAAAGCCCCAAATCAACAGTCCCAAAGGACGGGAAAGACTGTAGCCGCGATCCGGGAGTTTGGAGAAAATGCTATACACAATTGGCAGTGTTATGAAACCAATTATTGTTAGAAGCAAATACCAGAGAATGAAATTGATCATAATTATTTTTTACAAATTCAAATGAACTTACTTTAATTCACATCCAGAACTTTGTAAATTACGGTTCTGCCATCCCGGTAAACTTCTTCCCACAACACACCATTCTGGGCTGGGAACTTATCCAGACCTGCCTCTTCATAATACGCCCGTTCCAATTGCCCAACAACGATATATTTAACGTCAAACCTTTCCAAAAATTCCTGAGCTTCCCGCAGTTGGGTAGTGTTATAAAAAGCACCAATCGCGGCCACCCGATCAGATACCCACTCGGATGGAGCCACGGCTCGCTGTTGGCGCTGATGCCAGTTCCACCCCACCACACCGGGCAAACCGGTATAGATCGTAAATCGGCTGCCCCACTTATACTCTGTAGCATTCGCTTCGACAATGGTGGGCGAACCCTCAACATTCTCCTGCATCCATTTTATTGCTTTATAGTCCTCCAGCAGGACCAGGTCATTATCACCGTCTAAATATCGGGAATAAGCCATATACGTCATGCCGTCCAGGCTATGCGGAGCAGAGGGTGCCATCCGGTCTCTGATTTTATCGATACTCGCAAAGATTGGGAACAACGCCGCCGAGCCTATTAGCACCACCAGGATAAATTTCCATGGATCGCGATATTTGGGAGACCACTCCCTTTTCACATCAGGAAGCAGCCACGCCAGACTTGCCGCGGCTGAAATTGAAAGCAGGGTCCAGGCTTGAAGATAAAACTTAAAAACGGTGTTCATGCGGCCGATATCACCATCCAGCACAATCAACTCCACCGCAAGCGTTAGTGCCAACCCGGTGCCAATCAGGAACAGGACAAATCTTTTTTCATCGCTCTGGCCGGGGCGGAAAATCAGAATTGCAGCCCAAACGCCGATGGGCAGCACCACCCAGGCAATTTTTATACCTAAAATCAGAGCACCAATTATTATCAGACCAAGCGCCCCTAAAGCTGCCTGGATCAACCCGCGATAACGCTTCAAGGGGTTTAATGCAGACATGGGGGTTTTCGCCATCCAATCCCGAGTTTCCCATGTCAACCACGAGACAATCACAAAAAGGAACAGTCCCCAATGGGTAAAGTAAGACCAGAAAGGAGAATGATCCCCGTCCCAGAGTTTAATTTTGTTATACCCCTGACCATACCAATCCGCAAAGGGTTGGTATAAAAGAAATACCAGTCCCACAAAGACCGCCAGTACAACAATCCACAAGATCCCTTTTCGCCATTGCTCCGGCAAATCGGGCAAAATATTTTCTTGAACCGGCGCATATTTAAGGTAGGTATAAGTGAGGGCAACCAGGCTCAAACCCAGATAAACCGGCAAATCCCAGGTGTTGGTTGGGCGAAGGGTTCCGACAATCAGGGCACCCAAAAAGATATTTACTCCCAGATGAAGCCAGCGGTGTGTTCCGCTCCCCAAACCCCATTTCCATTTTCCTTTAATCATTGCAATCACCCAACCAACCACCAACAACGTAATCGGAAGAGCAATCATGTGCGCGTGCAGGTCTGCATAAAGAAATGTGAAGAATGGAAATTCAGTGATAGGTTCAGCCGGTAAGACTCTGCTCGGAACCCAATACCAGTCTCCGGAACGAATGGGTAGTTGCGTCCCGCCCAGGAATTGGATAATACCTTGAAACGTCCATATCCAAAGGCGAATGAAATTCGCTCCATCAATGGAGCCCCCCGGTGCGGCTATCCGTTGGAGGGCATGCCAGATCATCCGGACCGTCCCAAGGTTCCCAAGAATTAATACCGCCATCGCCGCCGACAGCCCACCCCACAGAGACCTCGGGAAGCGCCCCGCCCCGCCGCCAGTCAGGTCATCCTGCTCAACCGATTTCAAAGAGGAAATTAAATTCCACCCAATTGAGAACGCGCCCGCCGCCGTCAGACTGAACAAAGTTGGCAGCACAAAATTATAGGCGATGGAAGGCACAACTCCCAACCACTTAATTAAGACGCCAACAATCACAAAACCATAGTAATAGTAATTGATATAGCCCCCGGTAAACCATGGATCATAAGGCGGAAAGGTCGTGCTTTTTATAACGGCATTGAGGTAGGAAAAATCCATTGGCTTTTCCCCGCCTTTGTAAGGGTGCCACAGGTCCGGGTTACCTATTCGGATCAAGAGGTCTACCAGGAAAAATGCCAGTATGACCACTTCAAAGATCAGATAATATTTCCCCTTCTCTCGAAATTCCTGAACAATTTCTTCCTTTTGCAGCATAAAAAGGAAAATATTAACCAGAAGCAGCCCCAAAAACACTATGCTGATGGTCAATGTGGTAAAGGGAATGCCCATTGAGCCTGCCAGCCATACAAAGTAGGCCAGCAACAACAATCCCACCAATCTACTAAAAGGATACCCTTTATCTGAAAGGCTCCTAAAAACCAGACGCACCAGCGGATAATTGATCAGACCCAGGCCAAACACCGCCAGATACCAGAGCATCACGCCCAATGCAGGCTGGCGGTTAATCAGCCGGTCCCAATCAAATAACTCAGACCAGGTTCCGCCGCTCCTCTGTTCGTCTAACCGCTCTTGAGGCAGCAGCAAATTCCCGGGGTACTTCTTTGTATCCTTGGGCGATACATGCACAATTGTGCTCAAATCCACCGCGGAAAGAATTTCTTTGACCTGTTGCTGGCTGTAATCAGCGCTCTTTTTGAAGATCAGCACTTTAGGATGATCATAAACCGTGAAAGATTCGTCAGCCAATTGCGTATTAAACTGGATGTTTCCCAGGTTCGGCTCTGACTGAACCACTTTAATCAATTCAAATCCAAGTTTTTCCTCAAACGTGCCCGGTTCGGCAATACTGTAACACTCAAGTATCGTTTTATCGGCCGGACAACCTATCAATTCGCGATAATATGTCGTTGTAAGCGGATACCGCTCCGGGACGCGGGTAGTAGTTCCCCACTGGCGGTTGGAGCTGATAAAAATATAATCCGCCTGATCCAGGTTTTTCAAAAAACGATCCAACTTCTGCGAATTATCATCCCAATACATCTCAAAATTAAGATCCGTGTGATACACCCCCATATAATGATCAAATGGGTTGTATCCATCCATTCCGATGGGAAGGACATCATCCCAGGAGCTCTCGGTCGCATGCGTTATACCGTAGAACGCAACCTCCCCCGGACCGCTCTGGATCTTAAGTTGAAGATAATAGGTTTGATTGGCTTTTAATTCCACAGGTTGCTGGAACTCCAGTGTGTAATCTTCACCACGAGGATCGCTCCCCGGCAGAAAAGCACTGCTGAGTTCCGCTTTCCCCAGAGTTTGTCGTTCCTGGGAATCATCATACACAAAAGCCTGCAAAAGCTTCTCGTCCGGGTAACCTTCCCAATCCACTACGTGCGGAAGATCAATTGTATTTAAAGTTTCATCCTGTTTGGGACGGTATTGCAGCAGCATATTACTGCTTCCCGAGATGGCATTCACAAATTCAGGCAAATACTGGTTCACCATTCCATCGATCGTTGCAAATACCAGTACAGGTGTCCCCATCAGTTCAATTTCATTCCCATAATCTTCGGTTTCAATCAGCAGAAAATACTGCTTCCCCTCTTCCAATGTTGGGGGCAGATCGAAAATCACCGTCTGTGGATCGCCTCGGGGATCACCCTGAGTCAAAAATTCGCCCTCGATATACTTCTCCGATAGAATCGATTGTCCCAATCGATCTTCTGCAATCCGCACGATCAAATTACTGAAACTCGATGTCTCATAGAGAGAGTGAACATAAGGAAGATCAACTTCCGCCAGCACACCGGAAGTATCCGGCGAAAATGCCATAACAAAAGAAGTTTCTCCATTGACCTGGTAACCGGCTTTAAAAGGCATTGGATGATTGACTTCACCTTCTCCTGTTTCCGCCCTTAGAGTTATCGCTCCCGGAACATTCTGGTAAATCCACCGGCTTGCTTCAACCCTGGTCAATGGGCGGGTATAAATCCGGCTAAAAGCGTATGCCCAGGCAAAACTGGCCGCTAAAACCCCAACCCCCACTGAAACAGAAAGGATTTTCCAGAGATTCTGTCGCAGCCACGATGCACTTTCCCTAATTTTCTCCGAGTTTTTCTCCCAAAGCTGGAAAATAAACCATGCGGCCATAATCGCAAGTGTGGGATAAATATGGAGTTGATAGCGCATGTTTCTTGAGAAATTAGTGGATTGCCAGACAAAATAGATTGCCGTCCAGAACCAGATCAATCCATGATGACGCCACTCGCCCTTTACTTTCAGCATCTTCCAGCCCATCCACAGGAAGCCAATCCATCCAGCGATTCCAAGCGGGAAGCCCATTCCCCATCGGACCATGTTATACAAAGAGTACCAGATGGGCCTTCGGGCCCACTGCAGCGCGGGCGGAAAATCAACCTCTCCACTGCTTTGAAGGCTGAGCTCCTTAAGGTTTGACAGCCAATTGGGATTTAGTTTTAATCCAAAAAAGCCTGGTCCCATAAAAGCATACGGCTGGAAAATCCGAAATACGACAAAACTGATGATCGCTGCGATTGCCAGATTTCGAATAGAAAGCACAACATTCTTTTCCCGATTTTCAACAGGCCTCTGCGAGAGCCATACGACAACCGCAAAGGGCAATAAAATCGCTACGGGTGCCGCGCTGACTTTAGAAGCCATTGCAAAGCCAAGCGATATGCCGAAGAGCACAAATTGCAGCAGGCTTCGATTCGGATTTGCCACCAGCCAGGCCCAATTGAAATTCTTTTCACCGGAAGATTCGGGGAGTGAAATTCTGTCTGGTTCAGTCCCGGTGTCCTGCTCATCTCTATCCGGCACCATAACACAAACCGCCAGATAAATTGTTAGCAAAACGAAGAAATTTGTGAATGTATCGACTGCGAAATAATGCGAGAGTTGTATGGGGAGCGCCGAAAAAGCATAAAATGCCGCCGCCAGGAGGGATAAACGATTCCGCTTATATAATCTTTGCCCAATTAAATAAACCAGCAAAATCGTCGAAAGATCAAAAATCGCTGATAGAACCCGTCCGACAATATGAACCTCATCATATCCCGTCTGACCTAACCATTCTGCAACATAACGAACAATAAAAAGCGGAAATGTTCCATAGACATAGAAATTAAATCCACGATTATTCGGGTTCAGGCTTGAAGCGTTTGTGTCAAAATAAGAAGCGGGCTGTTCGACAGGAGAAATAGCCGTTTCTACCATTGTCATAAAACGTTCATCCGGGTGCAGGTGCTCATTATCGTCCCAGTTCACCCCGACAAACCGGAAGTAAGCTCCCAACATCATGATTCCCAACAACAAAAACGTCCATACCCAGGGTATGAATTTACGGCGCACCGGTTGATTTATGTCGGATATATTGTTGTTTTCAACTTCCATTCTGAATCTTTCCCATTTAACAAATTAGGTAAATTAATTCTCTTGTTCCAGCAGTGGATCATACGATTCCACTGGTGGTATATAGAATATCAGGTAATCTTTGTCGGGCCACTCAGATTTGTGAAGAGAAAAGACACCATCAGGATACATCTCAGTCAATAGCTCAATTGCATTTGTATCAATAGGTCTTACAATAAAAAGTTTGGCACCTTTTTCCTCCAGAGAAAAGTCAAAACTCTCCGGCCAAAGCGCATAATCTTTTTCCGGAAAACCGGCATTGATTCCAACCAATCGGGTATCAACCCAGTGTGGGTAAGGGACAACGTATGCCGAGTCTTTTGTGCCTATCGTGTTGGCAAACCAGCTAATTGTTTCCCCCATTTCTGAAGAATTCCAGGCTGCACTCATAAATTGTTCGTAATACTGCCGGAAAACCAGATGATAATTTTGAACAGCACTGATCCCAATGAAAAAGATTCCCAACAGAATCACCATTCCCCGGCCAACTTTTCCCTGTAGTTTCTTGAGCAAACTGGAAAACACGGCGTAAAAACCAATTGCCGCTGTGATAAAAATTGGAACAAGCGCCCCTCCTGTTCGATTCAAAGAAGGATTTTCCTCCGGAAATGCCAGAGACAAAATAGAAGGCATCATCAACATAGGGATTGAAAGGAGAATAAACAAGTCTAACCAGTTCCGCTCGCGAATATAGCGCAGCAACAAAGACACAACGCCTACAAAAAAGAATGCCGCAGTGATCACGTCCAACGCCGGACGGTTAGGCACGGAATGCACCCACACGTTTCCATTTTTCCAAAAAGGCATGATGAGTGCCTGGAACAGGTTTGAAAAAAAGATTTGAACCGGTGATCCGGGAAAATCCCTTTCCATGGTGGATATTCTCGTCAGAGCTCGATATCCAAACATTTCCGGATTGTCAAATGAATACCGGAGTAAAGGCAGGAAAATAATCAACGAGACAAATGAGAGAAGAATTAATGCAAAAATAGTCTCCCATCGTTTCCCCCGTGATTGCGAATGCAGCAAATAAATCAACACGCCAAGGACCACAACAAAGGGAATAAACCGCGCCGCGCTATAACCATGCAGGCCCAATCCCAAAGCCAGGCCGGAGAGAATAAAATCATTCCGGGAAGATCTTCGGATGCCCTGAATCAAATAGTAAAGTGTTGGGGCGACAAACAAAGGATAAAGTGGGAACCTCAACCCTACCCGTGAAATCACATTGGGCCAGTAGGCAATCCCGGCAAAAAGAAGGGCTAGCAGCCCAACCCATTTGCCACCGATTTCTTTTCCCAACAAGTAAATGAAGGGGAGCGTGGCAAATCCGATCAATGCTGTACCAATTTTAAGGCTGATGAAAGATACACCCGTGTTCAACACCATGACGATCAGGGCTGTCAAATACATCTGGATGGCTTCTCGCCCGGTGTTTCTCTCAAAGAAAACAGAAGTCTTGCCATTCAGCACATCCAGCACATCCAGTAATTTCTCTGCGTGGTCGCTGAATGCTTCACCCGGAACGTTACTCAGTTGATAAAATCGAAAAAAGGCAACCAGAATAAATGAGAGGAGCAGTAATCCTGCCCACTGATTTACACTTATCTTTACTTTTCGTTCAGCAATGATCGCCCGCAGTTTTTCCAAAAATTTTTGTGCTCCCTGTTGGGGAAGCCAGAAGGCATTGAGAAAGTATCCAATCGCAACCAACCACAGTGCAAGGTTAACAAGGGTAAACTTGTTGCCGCCAAAGGCCAGGAATGCCAGCAACGCAACCGGAAGCCCAAAATACAATGACCCGTTGCGAATCTGAGTAGGCATCGGTGTTTGTGCAGCGGTCCTATGCCTGGGGAGTTCAATCTCTTTTGTAAGAAAAGCAGCAATGATGAGAACTGTCGACAATACGTAAAATGAAACCGCGGCCCCAACGCTGCTGGTAGGGGGCTCCAAAATGAATTGCGCGATCAGTGCGAATAAAACGCCAGTGATCATTTTCCAGGGTAAAGAGAGAGACTTCACCTTATCAACGGTTGCCTCGGAATCTATAACTTCCAACGCCACAGATTCCGGCGACTGCTCTTCCATCTGCTGCAAAGATTGGAGTAAGTCCGGATATTTTCGGGGATTTAATTTTGCTTTTACATAATCAAGGACGCTTGGTTCTTCCATAAAGGTATGCCCAAAACAAAATTTTTGCTGTAACTCAATAATTTTACACTCAATTTATCAGAACAGTGTGGAGCGGGTTAGAGATAACTCAAAACACTGAGAATCTATGCAGAACGAAAGATGTAAATCCAAACAAGACCCTATTTCAGACTAAACACTTTCAGATGTTCTTCCTCCAAAGTTCCAGATACGGAGAGCTCTTTATCTGTTTAATTCTTTGGAGATTTCTTCAAATAACTTTTCGTATTCCTGAGCAATCCGATCGGGCAGATAATTTTGGGCAATTTCATCCGAATTGCCTCTATAGGATTCAGGGCTGTTCAGCACCTCTAAAACGGATTTCGCCAGCCCGCTTGAATCGCCAATCGGGAAGATTTTTCCCATTCCATGCATTTTAACCGGCTGTCGAACACCGGGAAGGTTTGCCGTCACACAGGGTTTTCCATTCAGCATTGCCTCAATTTGCACTAGGCCAAATGCTTCAGTCGAATTTAAGCTGGACATTACCAAAACATCGATATTCCGGTAAAACGACACCATTTGAGCAGGGTCCAGAACGCCCAGGAATTTCCAATTGCCTGCTGCCTCGTATTTCCGGATCGTGGGTTCAAGACGTTTGAAATATTGCTCTTCCCCGATGATATCCTCATACGGACCGGCAAATTGGACCATGGCATTGGGATGCACTTCCAGGATGTCCTTCATCGCATTCAAGAGCACTTCAACCCCCTTTTCGGTCGCAAAACGAGCAGCCATTCCAATTACCGGATGTTTTTCCTCGGGATTTACCTTCTCCGAAAACTGTTCAATCTTTTCTTCTTGCACTTCAGGCAATACAACAGGAGGCAAGATTACCCGTACTTTATCCATATATCGCCTGGCATACGGAGAATGTTCTGCATAATCCCGGGTATAGGTCACAATACGATGTGTGAATAGAGCAGCCAGCGTGTTCATGAAACGGATCGCAACATTTGCGGTCAGGCTCAACAACCCTGGTGGCATTCGAAGATCACAATGATAGGTAACAATGGTGGGTTTACGCAGCAATCGCCCCCTCAAAGCAACACCGGCCGCGTCAAATTGTGGCAAATGCAATTGAAGGACATCATGCTCTAACACCAACCGATTAGTGATCATGCCAAAAGTTGGCATGATCACGCCCTTGCTGATCCGCAGCAGCACCGGCACACGAACAATTCGGACACCCTCATCCATCTCTTCCAAAGGAAGACTGCGGTCATAACGGGAGGTTAATACGGTAACCGTATGGCCTCGTTTGGCAAAAGCTTTCGCCAAACGCTCAGCATAAATCGTTAATCCGCTCGTATGCGGGCGATAATAAGTTAAAACAATAAGAATTCGCATATTTGATTAATTAAAAAGTGTTGAGTTTGTTTTCACCCAATTGTACAGATAGGTGATGCCCTCTTCTACGCCGACTTTAGGCTGCCATCCGATTACCGAAGAAGCCTTTTGAATATCAGAGACATAGACTTTTTGATCGCCGGGCCGCCAGTCGCCCCACGAGACCGGAATTTTATTCCCTGTCAGACGTTCCAGAATGGGGCCGAACTCTTTCCAGATTGACAGCGTATTCTTTGCTCCCCCACCCACGTTGAAGACCTGTCCTGCGGCTTGATCTATATTTTCCAATGCTGAATCATAAGCATTAAGCAGATCATCCACAAAGAGAATATCCCGGACCTGTTTCCCATCGCCATAAATAGTAATAGGGCGCCCGGAAACAGCTGCTATCACAAACCAGGCCACCCACCCCTGGTCTTCAACACCAAATTGTCTAGGACCATAGATACAGCTTTGCCGGAAAACAACGGTTGGCAGACCATAAATCCGGTAATAATCCCGAACGTACTGGTCCCCCGTCCCTTTCGAACAGCCATAAGGAGAATGAAAGTCCAGAGGTGCTGCTTCAGAAATTCCCTCCGGAAAATCCCGGTAAAAATAACAGTCGGTATCTTCTTCAATAACCACATCTTCCATGCCCCCATACACTTTGTTTGTGGAGGCGTATAACACAATCGGAGAGCGTTTTGAAGAACGAGCAGCTTCTAATACATTAAAAGTTCCGGCAGCATTAATTTCAAAATCATTCCGGGGATCCGTAACCGAAGTGGTGACAGCAACCTGGGCTGCCAGATGCACCACAACATCAACATCCTGAGCGGCTTTCTTTATAGCATCCGGGTCCCGGACATCTCCCACAACCAGTTCAAAAGCATTTTCGCCAAATGTTTCTTTCAACCACATCAAATTCAGTTTCGCACCGGATCTGGACAGGTTATCAAAAATAACCACCTCTTCGCCACGGCTCAACAACCGGTACACATAATTACAGCCAATAAATCCAGCTCCCCCTGTTACCAAAATTCTCTTCGTCATAATCATTCAACTCCAGGAATATTGTATTTACTGCGTTTCTTCCTTCTTCCTCATTCCATCAAATAGTTTGGAGATCGAGTGTCCCTGGCGGATCAATCCAATAAGTCCAAATATTGCCGTCACAGCAAACTGCATAAAATGAAGAACAATGGCGTATGCCAGCGCCTGGGTATTGGACACATTAACCATTTGCAAGGCCCAAACAAGCGAAGCCTCATAGACACCCAGCCCGGCCGGCGCGGATGGAACTGCCATCCCCAAGGCAAGAAAGCTATCAACAAAAGCCCCCCACCATAAAGGTGCGTTAGGCACAATAGATAGCATCATTACATAATACAAAAGGACCCAAAATATCCAGGTGATTAAAACCCAAAAAACACTCTTGAGAAATTGAGATGGCTTGGTCAGCACGGAAAGACCGTCTAAAAGCGATTCGATTTGTGGAAGCAAAACTCTTTCCACTAACGGCCATCTCCTGGAAATTTTTTCGACAAAACTTTTAACCTGCCGATTGTATTGGGCCATCAAAAACAGAATTATGAACCCGACAACAATCAACACTAGAGCCGTAATCGCGATGGATTCCGCGTCGTCCATTCCTAATGTTAAAGGCAAAGTAGCCAAAAGCAAGCCGGCCGCTATCGCCACATCAAAAGCTCTTTCTATAACAATCGTTGATAAGACATGAAAAGTTCCCAGGCCGGAGGTTTGCCCCATAAAAATAGCCCTGCCGATTTCCCCGGCTCTGAGCGGCAGTATATTGTTCAAAAAATATCCCTCGTTAACAATCAAGAAAGTTTGCATCAGCGAGGCTTTATTATCCAGCAAAGTGCGCCAAACCATTGATTTGGTAATCATGGATAGAATGGTGAAAACCAGCGCTAACCCAATGCTGAAAGGACGGATAGCTGTAAACGCGGATCCAAGATCATCCCAGTTTGCCAATTTGAACACAACAATCAACGCTATGACGCTGATCAAAACGCCCGGCAGCCATCGGCGCAAATTTTGTGTTAAAACAGAACCTTCCTTTTTCAATCCCCCTCCAATCGGAGAACTGCCATAAATGCTTCCTGCGGAATCTCCACATTCCCAATTTTTTTCATTCGCTTCTTCCCGCGTTTTTGTTTCTCAAGCAATTTCTTTTTCCGGGTGATATCGCCACCATAGCATTTAGCGAGGACATCTTTTCGGAGGGCTTTTACATTTGCCCTTGAAATCACTCGTCCGGTTGAATAAGCCTGAATAGGAACGTCAAATAACTGCCGCGGAATCAATCGTTTTAATTTACTGACCAGTGCCTGCCCCTTATGATAAGCATCCTCTTTGTGCACAATCATCGCCAGAGCGTCTACCGGTTCCCCATCCACAAGGATCTCTAATTTCACAAGATTGCCGGGTTGATAGGTATCGAACTGGTAATCCATTGAAGCATAACCTTTAGTCCTTGACTTTAAATCATCAAAGAAATCCACGATCAATTCAGAAAGCGGAATCCGGTAATTTAATTGAACCCGATTTGAGGAGGGATAGTCCTGTTCCAAAAATATTCCACGGCGTTTTAAAACCAGGTCCATAATGGTTCCATAATAATCCGTCGGCGAGAAGATTTGCAGAGCCATCCAGGGTTCTCGAATTTCTTGGATCTTGCTTTCATCGGGAAGTTGAGCAGGAGAGTCAATGGTAATCAATTCGTCGCCAATCAATACCACCTCATACTCAACGGATGGAGCTGTCACCACGATATCCAGATCATATTCGCGTTCAAGACGTTCTTGAATGATTTCCATGTGGAACAAACCCAAAAAGCCACATCGAAAACCAAAATTTAACGCTTGAGAGGTTTCAGGCTGATAAATAAGTGATGCGTCATTTAGTTGTAATTTTTCCAGTGCTTCTTTGAGATCTTCATAATCTTCCCCTTCTACGGGGTAGATCCCTGCAAAGACCATTGGCTTGGATTGCTGGTATCCTGGCCAGGGTTCAGGGGCAGGTTGCGCTGTAGAAGTAAAGGTGTCACCCACCCGACATTCCAGCACCGTTTTCAATCCTGTGGCGATATAACCAACCTCTCCAGCCGAAAGCTTATCAACAGGTTTGAGCTGAGGAGCAAAAATGCCAATTTCCACGGGCTTGATATCTGTTCTGGTATTCATCAGGCGAAGCGTGGAGTTTGCGTTTATAACGCCCTCAAAAACCCTAACGTAGGCAATTACACCTTTATAAGAGTCATAATGCGAATCAAAAATTAAAGCGCGCAGCGGCAAGTCATCTTTTGCCTGCGGGGGTGAAACTTTCTCAACAATTGCTTCCAGGACCTGATCAACGTTGATCCCCTCTTTTGCAGAAATTCGAGGGATCGACTCGCTGGGCACTCCCAATAACGATTCAAGTTCTTCAGCGACAAAATCCGGTTGAGCAGAAGGCAGATCAATTTTATTGATCACAGGAATGATTTCAAGGTCTGAATCTAATGCAAGGTACAGGTTTGCTAAAGTCTGTGCTTCAATCCCCTGGGTCGCATCAACAACTAATAAAGCCCCTTCACATGCTGTTAAAGCGCGGCTGACCTCATAATTAAAGTCTACATGCCCGGGCGTATCGATCAGATTTAATTCATAATCCAGGCCATCTTTTGCATGGTAAATCATGCGGACCGCCGACGCTTTAATGGTCACGCCCTTTTCTCGTTCCAAATCCATGGAATCCAGAACCTGGTTGACCATATCACGATCCGATATCGTGCCGGTCATCTGTAACATTCGATCGGCAAGAGTAGATTTTCCGTGATCAATATGAGCAATAATGCAGAAATTCCTAATATTACTTGTCATAGGCGGCTAGAAGTATACCCTAAATTGCTGCTTCTTATCAGATGCCAGCTTTCGTTATCCATGTTTTGATGTCTCCAGCGCACTTTCAATGAGTGGAATAAAATTTCTTGATTCTTGCGAAGGGTACTGTAAATGCACCAGAAATTCAATATTTCCTTTAGGGCCCTTAATCGGTGAAAGGATTAACCCCTTAATGCCAAAACCTTCCTGTTGGGCAAATTCAAGGACCTGCACCAACACTTTACGGTGAATGGATGTATCGCGGATTACTCCCTCACCTTTAGCTGCATCTTTTTTTCCGGCCTCAAACTGAGGTTTTATCAACGCAATCACGTTTCCTGCATCCTCGCGAAACCAATTCTTCACTTTGGGTAATAAAATTCGAAGTGAAATAAATGAAGCATCAATAGTTACCAGATCAATCGCTTCCGGAAAGCGATCAATATACCGTGCATTGGTTCGCTCCATAGAAACCACCCTGGGTGAATTTCGCAGCTTCCAATGCAAGATTCCATACCCCACATCCACCGCATAGACTTTTTCCGCTCCATGCTGTAACAAACAATCCGTAAAACCGCCTGTTGAAGCACCAATATCAGCACAAATTAATCCGTTTAAATCTAAAAAACCAAAAGCCTCCATAGCCGGGGCTAACTTCTCTCCTCCTCTTGACACAAATTGTGGTGCATGCAGAACTTCTACTTCTGCATCAGGTAAAAACTTTATAGAAGATTTGATTACAATCTGTCCATCAACCCGCACCTGGCCCGCCATCACCAATCGTTGTGCTTGTGAACGGCTTTCTGCCAGTCCCTTTTCATTCAACAAAACATCTAACCTGATTTTTTCCATGATGCCTTAATTTTACATCTGAAATATGATTTTTTGCTGAATGTCATAACCCTAAATCCACCGCTACAACCATCGACTTTTGCAGAATAAAATTTCAAGTTATGATATGATAACTTCATGTTTAAAGCACTCATCAAGAGTATGCGACTCAAGCAGTGGGTCAAGAACTTCTTTGTTTTCGCAGCAGTCGTTTTCGACCGTCAATTGAGAAACCCCGAGGCATTGGCAATCACAACAGCGGGTTTTATGATTTTTTGTCTGCTATCCAGCAGCATTTATCTCATCAACGATACGCTGGATATCGAAGCCGACCGGCAACATCCGCAGAAGAAATTTCGCCCAATTGCCTCCGGGGAACTGCCCATCCGGGTTGCAATCATATCAGCGATTCTTTTTATCCTGATCTCAATCCCCCTCGCCTTTATTCTAACGCCATCTTTTGGCATCATCGCACTGGCTTACTTGCTGACAAACCTTGCATATTCAAACTGGTTAAAACACGTGCCACTCATTGATGTGCTGATCATCGCATTAGGCTTTGTCCTTCGCGTTGCAGGAGGAGTAAGCCTGATAATCGTTGAAAGATTCTCTCCCTGGCTTTATGTATGCACCACGCTCCTGGCCCTATATTTTGGTTTTGGAAAACGTCGTGGCGAATTAACATTACTAATGAACGGGAACAACTCCACCCGAAGCGTTCTGGATGGATATTCTATTCCCTTGCTCGATCAATTGCTGGTTATTGTATCCAGTTCAACCATCATGGCATACAGCCTGTATACGTTTTCTGCCCCCAATCTTCCTACCAATAATGCCATGATGCTGACAATTCCTTTTGTCTTATACGCAATTTTCCGCTACCTATATTTGATACAAATCAAAGGCGAAGGAGGCGCGCCTGATGAATTAGTGTTTACAGATAGGCCCCTTCAGATCACTTTTATATCGTGGGGGCTTTCCGTTTTGGTCATTTTCTACTTGCTGTAAGGATATGCCTGCTACAATCGGTACCGCTCCCGGAAAAATCATCCTGTATGGCGAACACTCCGTCGTCTATGGACGCCATGCGGTCGCAGTCCCCGTTTCAAAAGTTCGGGCCAAAGCTTCCATATTCCCCCGCCCTGATCTAAAGCCTGATGAAATAAAGATTTCCGCACCGGATATCCAATTAGATTGTCAACTATCCGGGCTTCCATTGGAGCATCCTTTTGCAAAGATTTTTGAATTGGCAAAAGAAAATTTAAATCTGGACCATTTTCCGGCATTCGATTTACACATAAAATCTTCAATTCCCGTCGCTGCCGGCATGGGTTCAGGAGCATCCGTTTCAATAGCAATACTAAAAGCCCTGTCCAGCTTTCTGGGAAAACCCTTTTCTTCAGAAGAGCTCTCCCGTTTATCTTTTGAAGTCGAAAAGATTTATCACGGGAATCCTTCCGGCATCGACAACACCGTTGTTGCTTACAACCAGCCCATTTTCTATAAGCGCGGTGCACCCCTCCAATTGCTCCGTGTTCATACACCTTTGATGTTTGTTATCGCAGACAGCGGTATAAAAAGCTCAACCTTCGACATGGTTGAAAAGGTCAGTAAAGCCCGCACTGATGCAATTCCCCAATTTGAGTCTTTCTTTGATCGGATGGATTGGATTGCGATAGAAGCCAGAAAGGCTATTGAAGGCAACCCTTCTGAAGATATGGGGAGCTTATTAACTCAAAACCACCGGTTGCTACAACAGATCGGTGTTTCCTGCCCCGAACTGGACAGCCTTGTAGACGCGGCATTGAAATCCGGTGCCGATGGCGCAAAATTGTGCGGCGCGGGGGGCGGCGGAAATATGATCGCACTGGTAAATCCAAATTCAGCAGGACCGGTTTCACAGGCCTTACAAGAAGCCGGCGCTGCAAACATCATTGTTACCACAATTCAGGAAAATGATTAGGACTTATTCTCATGCTTGTTTTTCTTAAATTAGGTGGTTCCCTTATCACAAATAAAAATAAACCAAACACAGCTCAGACCTTTGTCCTGGCTCGAATTGCCGGAGAAATCTCTGCGGCTTTGAAAAACAATAAAGAAATAAAGCTGCTCATAGGACACGGGTCGGGTTCTTTTGGACACGTTGCCGGAGAAAAATACGGCACCCGTAAAGGCGTTAACTCCAGGGATCAATGGGAAGGATTTGTAAAAGTATGGAAAGCAGCTCGCGATCTTAACCAGATTGTTCTGGAAACGCTTCTTGGATCCGGACTCAACACCATCTCCATTCCTCCTTCCGCTTTCCTCACAACCACAAACCAGGCCCTGAAAACCTGGAATCCCCAACCCATTCAGGCCGCATTGAACGCGGGTTTAGTTCCACTGGTTCAGGGAGATGTAATTTTTGATGACCAATTGGGAGGGACAATCCTTTCTACAGAGGAAATTTTTAAATTTTTGGCCCTGCATCTCAAACCGGAAAAGATCCTCATTGCTGGCCAAGATGAAGGCGTCTGGTCAGATTATCCTGAATGCAGTCATCTGATCCCGGAAATTCATGCCCAAAACTACCCGGAACTTCGTTCTCAGATTGGTGGATCTTCCTCAACAGACGTAACCGGGGGAATGGCTGAAAAAGTCCGCAACATGATGGAATTGGCAAGTTTATTGCCCGCCACAAAGATCCTGATATTTTCAGGCTTACAGGAGCAGAATATATCCAGAGCACTTTCCGGCAATCAAATCGGAACATTGATTAAACACGACTCTTGATCCTGTTACTGGAGAATTTATGATGTTATTCAATCGAGAAAAATTGGAACAAATTGAAGATCAAATCCTGGCCCCTTATGGATTCAGGTGTATGAATACTCGCGGCAGATTATTTCCTGAAGATGAAGCCGCACAGAGAACTTGCTTCCAGAGAGACCGGGATCGCGTTTTACACACAACGGCTTTCCGCCGGCTTGAATACAAAACCCAGGTCTTTATCAATTATGAAGGGGATTACTATCGCACCCGATTGACTCACACGCTTGAAGTTGCACAAATCGGCCGGACTATTGCACGGGCTTTGGGCGCCAATGAAGACCTTGTTGAGGTAATTTGCCTTGCTCACGATCTGGGACATCCCCCCTTTGGTCATTCGGGGGAAACAGTTCTGAATTCATTAATGCAGAATCATGGTGGTTTTGAGCACAACAAACAATCTTTTCGGATTGTTACGGAATTGGAGCACCGCTATCCCGAATTTCGGGGTCTCAATCTTTCCTGGGAAGTCCTGGAAGGATTGGTGAAACACGAAACAGAATACGACCGCTCTGAGATGGCCGGGTTTAACCCTGAACTCCGAGGGCATCTGGAAGCACAAATCAGCGATGCTTCGGACGAACTGGCCTATACAGCTCATGACCTAGATGATGGGCTGAGGTCCGGAATGATTTCTAACAAGATGCTGAAAGGATATGAACTCTGGGAACTTCTTTTACAGGATGTGGGTGCTGAAGAGGATGCCTTGGATGATTTAACCCGTCATCGTATCATTCGGCGCCTGATCGGCATGGAAGTGACGGACTTGGTTGAAGTAACCAACAAAAAGATTGACGAAAGCCATATATCATCCGTAGACGAATTGCAGCGACTGCCTTATAATGTTGTCAGTTTTAGCGAGATGATGTCCCGTAGAAACCGTCAACTTAAAGATTTTCTTTATAAGAACCTTTACAGACACTACCGAGTCATGCGAATGGCCGTCAAAGCAGAAAATATCATTACCAGGCTATTTAATGCTTATTGCACTGAACTGGCCATACTTCCTGACAATATTCAAACGCTGATCCCTGACAAAGGCCTTGAACGAACGGTCTGCGACTATATTGCCGGGATGACAGATCGGTATGCAGTTGAAGAGTTCCAAAAAGTATTTGAGCCAACGATTTTGCCATAATAATAGATTTTAGAATCTATTAAATTCTTTTTATTGGATGGAGAATACCAAAATGTTATCCGAAGTTTCTTATCTTACTGCTGAAGGAAAAACTAAACTACAGGAAGAATTAGAATATTTAAAAGGACCTGCCCGAGACGATCTCTCAAAACGCCTTCGAATTGCCATTGAGCAGGGCGATCTCTCTGAAAATGCTGATTACATCGCCGCAAAAGAAGAACAAGGATTCCTGGAAGGCAGAATCCAGGAACTTGAGCAAACTCTGAAAAACGCAAAAATCATCGACACGCTCGAGAAGAATCACAATGAAGTAGGCATCGGGGACCATATTACCATTCAGGAAAAAGATTATCCAGCTGAGACCTTTTATCTGGTCGGCCCCAAAGAGGCCAATCCCCGTAATGGACGCATCTCCCACGAATCACCCATTGGAAGAGCCCTGATTGGGCACAAAGTGAACGACATGGTTGAGGCCGATACCCCTGGGGGAAAAATCGTTTTCAAAATTCTTAAGATCGAGTAATTTTCAGTACTTTTTACCTTAACCATGACAGACAGGGACAATAAATTGATTTCCCTGTCTGTTTTATGATAAAGTAAGATTACAAAAGCTTTTATTATTTTTCGAGGAAACTTTATGAAACCTGTACTTTTAAGACCTGATATCTATTGGATTGGCGTAAATGACCGAACCACAGATCTTTTTGAGGGATTATGGCCCATAAGAAAAGAGGGGATCTCCTATAATGCATATTTAATCAATGATGAGAAAAAAGCCATTATTGATTTATCCAAAGAATTAACAACCAGCGATTTTATTGAACACATCAATGAGATCTTTCCGGTATCATCGCTTGACTACATTATCATTAATCACGTTGAGCCCGATCATACCGGAGCAGTTTTGCATCTTCTGGAACTTGCCCCGAATGCCAAAATCATATGCTCAAAAAAGGCAGGGCTTATGCTGACTGCTTTTTACGGAATTCAGGACAATATAGAAATTGTCCATGGCCAGGATGTACTGGATTTAGGGGTTCATAAATTGCAGTTTGTATCAACACCTTTTGTCCATTGGCCGGAAACAATGATGACGTATGAAACAACTGAGCAAATTCTTTTCTCTTGTGACGCTTTTGGTGGCTATGGCACCTTAGACGGTTCAATATTTGATGACCACTCTTCTGATCTTCGTTGGTTCAAACAGGAAGCGTTAAGATATTTCTCAAACATTGTTTCCGGAGTCAGCACACCAACACTGAAAGCCATTAACAAATTAGCCGACTATCCCATCTCAATTGTGGCGCCATCACATGGGCTGGTATGGAGAGAGAACCCCGGCGAGATTATTGACCTTTATAAGAAATGGTCCGAAGCAACTTCAACTCCCCCGGCAGCCGGCGTTACAGTGATCTATGGCACCATGTACGGCAACACTGGAAAAATGCTGGATTTCATTATCCAGGGACTGTCCGGTCAAAATATTCCTATAGAAATTTTTGATGTCCGGTATATTCATCCCAGTTACATTTTATCTTCGTTGCTTAAATACAACGGTGTCCTTGTTGGCGCGCCAACGTACGAAAAATCGATCTTCCCGCCCATCAAAAATATGCTTGGATATGCGAAATTAAAAGGAATTGAAAACAGGAAGACTGCTTTCTTCGGAAGCTATGGTTGGGCCGGTGTAGCAAAAAGACAATTTGAACAAGAGACTCTGGAAATGAATTGGGAGTTGTTGGATATATTAGATTTTAATGGCCGACCTCAAACCGTCGGTATTCAGAATGGCGTTGAGTTCGGAGAGAGATTTGCACAGCAACTTTTATCCGCATTTTGAAATAAAATTTTAAGGACAAAAAAAACCGAGGTTTCAAAGCCTCGGTTTTTTATTTCGCTTCAATAACAATATTTCAGAGATTACATTCCGGGTTTATTCCAGACAGACAATTCCAGCGTCAGACGATCCAGGAAACTATTGGTAGGAAGTGCTCCCTGACCATAATTCACATCCACAACTCTTGCCTCTAACTGAAGTGTAGCCGTCTCCAATAAGATTCTTTCTCCCGGCATAATTAAAACCGGCTCACCCTTTGAAGCCAATCTCTGGCTGATCGTTGGGTCGTTATAAGCATGTTCGCTCATAAGAACCTTGGTAACCGTCTGAATATCATTTTTGTCAAAAAGCCAGACCTCAAAAGCGGTCACCTTTTTCGGATCGCCAACACCAATCGTATCAGAAATCCCAACACCACATTCGCCTAAGAATTCACCGGTCGGCGAATCGATGCTGAAAGAGTCATCGTATAGATCATCCCCCAACATATAAGTTGTCATAAATTGTGAAACCGGTGGAGCCTGTCCTTCTGCAGCGTAATCCGTATGTTCCGCCTCGCGATTAAACTCTACTGCCTGTTGCATCGGAGAAAAACCGCTTGCACCTGGTTTCCGCTTTCTCAGCACTAAAATATAAACCAGAGCACCACCAATGATCAATGTCAATCCGCAAAATATTGCCAGCAACGTTACTGGGCTGATGCCCGGTTTCTCTTCTGCAGGAACACTCGTTTCTGCTTCTCCTACAACCGGCGTTTCTGCTTCCGCATTTGGTTCTATGGCACTTACTGACCCTTGCGCTGCGTTAATAAATCTGGCCGCCCAATCAGGATTGACCGATGGGTCTGCCAATACCGAATTAAAGACCTCTTCTGCTTGAGCACCGAATTCATCCCATCTTGCTTTTGCTTTGGCGTCATCCGAATTTATCCCATAGGACTCAATCGACATCCGCATATAATCTTTTTGCAGATCTTCTCGAAGTTGCTGTGGCCCGGCATCGGTCCACTTTACAGGCATAAGCCCCCACCCCAAAATGGGAAGTCCAATAATGAGGCCCAGGACAAAACCCAGTCCGGCGGCAACAAGAGGTTTATTTACAAGCTCACGAATTTTTTCCATCTTTATGCTCCTACAGATTGACTAATCCAAGTAGTGCTAAGTTTAGAATCAGGTTAATAATCAGGATTTCTCATATTTTAGAACAAATTTCACAAGAAAGCAATTGACATTACTATATCAATTTCTTGTTGCAATTTTTATGCCTTCTCCGGGGCAATTTGTTCAATATGATCCCTTAAAAAAGATTCTTCGCAGCTTAAACACTTCACCTCTCGCTTATTGGCAATTACCAGCGTTCCCTTACAGTTCGGACAAGGGGTTGAAATCGGCTGCTTCCACGAAGTAAACTGGCATTCCGGATAGTTGGAGCAACCGTAAAAGACTCTTCCCTTACGCGTCCTTCTTCTCACTACATCCCCACCACACTCAGGACAGGTTACCCCAATCTTTTCAAGCCATGGCTCAGTATATCGACAATCCGGGAAATTGCTGCAGCTAATGAATTTTCCAAAGCGTCCCCAACGAATAACCAGATCATGATCACACTTAGGACATGCCCGGCCCACTTTTTCTAGTTCAGCTTTTTGCTCCGGCATTTCTTCCTGAGCATGTTTGAGTTGAGGCTCAAAGGCATCATAAAATTCTTTAACAATTTTTCTCCACTCAGCATCCCCTTCAGCGATAAGGTCTAAATCATCTTCCATATGAGCCGAAAAATTAACATTGATGATATTGGAGAAATAATTAACCAGCAAATCGTTTACAAGTATTCCCGTCTCTGTCGGATATAAACGTTTTGCCTCCCGGTACACATAACCCCGATCCTGAATTGTAGAGAGGATCGCCGCATAAGTTGAAGGCCGGCCGATTCCATACTCCTCCAATGTTTTCACCAAGGATGCATCTGTAAACCTGGGGGGCGGCTGGGTAAAATGCTGCTCAGGAAGCAAACGAATTAATTGCTGTTTCTGTCCTTCTTCTAAATTAGCGGGGACCTTTGTGTCTTCACCATTCTCGGAATTCTGGTCTTCGTCTTTAGCTTCTTCATAGACAGCCAGGAATCCCTCAAAACGCAAAGTTGAACCTGTTGTCCTCAATTGGTACTTATGTTGGTTTGACACACCATCAATATCAACCGACAGGGTATCGTATTCTGCAGCTTCCATTTGAGATGCAACAAACCGTTTCCAGATTAATTGATACAGCTTGAACTGCGCTGTGCTTAAATAAGATTTTATTGCTTCAGGCTGCCTTAAAGTTGAAGTTGGACGGACCGCCTCATGAGCTTCTTGCGCGCCTTTCGCTTTTGTTTTATATTGAGGCGGCTGAGGAGGTACATACGCTTTACCATATTTCCCAATGATAAATTTACGAGCTTCTCCCTGTGCTTCACCGGCTACATTTGTTGAGTCGGTTCTCATATAAGTAATTAAACCCGTACTGCCGCCATTCCCTACGTCCAAACCTTCATAAAGCTGTTGAGCGATTGCCATCGTACGTTTTGCAGTGAACCCCAATTTTCTGGAAGCTTCCTGTTGAAGCGTACTAGTTGTAAAAGGCGCTGACGGTTTTCGTTTTCGAACACCTCGTTTAATTTTCGAAATGAGATAAGAAGCCTGCTCCATATCTTTGACAATCGCCTGAACAACCTCTTCGTTTGGAAGAGCAGGATCTTCTTCGTCTACTTTAATTAAACGAGCTAGGAAACTATCTTTACCACCTTCGGGAAGCAATTCTGCTTGAATCGTCCAGTACTCTACGGGAATAAAATTCTCAATATCTTTTTCGCGTTCGACAACCAGTCTCAATGCTACCGATTGCACACGGCCCGCCGACAGGCGACTTCTCACCTTTTCCCAGAGTAAAGGACTGATACTATAACCAACCAGCCGATCCAATACTCTACGCGCCTGTTGCGCATCCACCAGATTCATGTCGATATGGCGGGAATGATCAAAAGCCTCATTGATCGCTTTCTCAGTAATCTCATGGAAAACAACTCGTTGCGCCGTATCCGGGTCGATTTCCGCAGCTTCCATTAAATGCCAGGCAATAGCCTCGCCCTCACGATCGGGGTCGGTTGCCAGATATACATTTTCAGCCGTTTTCGCAATTTGCTTTAATTCTTTTACGACCACCCGCTTTTCATTCGGCACACGATATTTAGGCTCAAAATTATTCTCAACGTCCACCGATAAACTTGAGCGCAACAAGTCCCGCACATGTCCAACCGATGCCTTGACAGTATATCCTTTTCCCAGAAATCGCCCGACCGTTTTTGCCTTTGCAGGCGACTCTACAATAACCAGATTCCCATTCCGCTTGGGCTGCCGCTTCACTTTTGGTGGGGCTACCAGTCCCTCATGATCCGGCGTTTTTCCAATGCGAACCATTTTGGTACCACAAACCGGACACACGCCTCGTGTAATGGGCGCACCAGAAGCATTAAACCCAGGTACAGGTTCTTTTAAATCACGCTTAGTTTTACATTTAACACAATAAGCTTCTAACAAAACATTTCTCCTACAGATATTGCTCGAGACCCTGCTCCTTTAATATTTTGACCAACTCTCTTACTCGCTGAGAATCACTCTTTGGGCAAATCAGAAGTGCGTCTCTTGTGTTTACTACAATTAAATCATCTATCCCAATGGTAACGATCAATTTTTTAGTACCGTCATCGCACACTAAACTTGACTGGGTATCAATCCCTATAAAATTATCCACCAGTATAATATTATCTTTTTCATCTGGCTGCAAAACATCATACAAGGAATCCCAGCTTCCCACATCATTCCAACCCAAACCCTCAGCTGGCAGCACTGCCACCTGAGAAGCGTGCTCCATAATACCATAATCTATCGTTTGTGGCTTAATTGTTGGCCAGACTGCTTCAATCGTTTCTCTTTTAACAGGAGTATTCCAATCCCGGTCAATTTCCTTTAGTTTTTGATAAAGCTCTGGCATAGACTGGTTTATTTCTCGAAGTATCCGATCTACTCTCCAGATGAACATCCCGGAATTCCAATCATGGTCTCCCTGGAGCAGGAATTGCTCTGCAATTTCTTTTTCCGGTTTTTCTTTAAATTTTTTCACATTGTAAACAGGTTGTGTCGGGAATTCATCCAGTTTTTCACCACGTTCAATGTACCCATAGCCTGTAGATGGAAACGTGGGTTCAATTCCGAGAGTTACAAGATACCCTTTACTGGCTACATCTCCGGCGGTTTCCAGCAACTGGTGGAAATAAGGCACATTATTAATGTGATGATCTGCAGTCAGAATCGCCATCGTCCCATTCGGAGCACGGTTTTTAATCGCAAGGGCGGCCAATCCCACCACAGAAGCGGTCCCTCGTGGCATGGGCTCAAGGAGGTAATTCTCAACCGGAATCTGAGGACAAAGTTCTTGAAGTTTCACTGCCTGTTCTGCAATTGTAACGACCAAAATATGATCTGGCAAAAATAGCCCCTCTAACCGTTTTACAGCCAACTCAAACAAAGAGTGCTCACTTCCCAGTTTCAGCATTTGTTTAGGGAGTTCTTTCCGGGAAAGCGGCCAAAGTCTTGTCCCTCCCCCACCTGCCATAATTACTGCAAAAAAATCATCCACCATTTTTTCACCATCCATTCCGGTACTAATTCCTAATCCGTTGTTATATAGTTCATAATGCCCACTTGTTGAACTAATCCTTTCAACTCCATCAACGTCAGAGTCGCTGCTACTTTCTCAATGGGCAGCCCGGATTGACGACCAATCTCATCAATATGAATGGGCTCCGGGCCAATAAAACGTAAAATTGTTTTTTCAACTTCGTCCACGGGCAAGATACGTCGTGCAGATCGCTGCTTTGTAATTGTATCCAGATCAAGAAACTCTAACAACTCCTCAGAGTCCAGGAGTGGACGAGCACCTTGTTGGATTAAATAGTTTGTCCCCCTGCTTTGGGGGCCATGAATATTGCCAGGAACCGCAAAGACTTCTCTGCCTTGCTCAACGGCAAATGTTGCTGTAATTAATGCACCACTTGTTTTTCCGGCCTCCACCACAACTGTACCCAATGATAATCCAGAGATAATCCGATTCCGGGGCGGAAAATTCGCCGCTTCCGGGGGAGTACCAGGAGGATAATCACTGACCACGGCTCCATTTTGGGCAATACGTTCTGCCAGGTTTCGATGCTCCGGGGGGTAAATTTGATCAATTCCACTCCCCAAAACGGCTATCGTTCTTCCCCCGGCATTCAATGTGGCCTGATGGGAGACTCCATCTACTCCCCGTGCCAATCCGCTGACGACCGTAATACCGTTTTGTGCCAGCCTCTCGGATAACTGAATCGCAACACGCCGCCCATAAGGAGTAATACGTCGCGTTCCAACTATTGCAATCGAAATTTCATCTTCCGGCTGAAGGTTTCCGCGCACATACAACACAGGCGGAGGCTGATTGATTTCTAATAGACGCTTTGGATAAGAAGCATCGTCCCAGGTTAAAATATCAATCCCGCTTTCTGTTATTCGATCAATTTTTGCTTGTATATCAATGTGATTTCGGACTTGAAGTAAGTTTTCAATGATTTTTTGGCTTAGCCCTGCCGCGCGCAAGGCATCGTCTGGCGCCTGCCAGGCAATCTGAACATCGCCAAAAAAATTCAACAGCTTTTTTAAGCGTGCAGGTCCAATTCCTTTAACAAAATTGAAACCCACCCAATATGCTTTTTTATCCATTTTTCCCCGGTTAAGCCCATTCTGGCGGCCTAACAATCATCGTTTTCTCAGATAAATTCACTTTCAGAATTACCGATTCTAACGCGGGGAGAAGTGTCTCTTCACCGGAGGGGAAAAGAACAACATAAACATCATTGGATCCAGTTGTTAAAATTTCTACAAGTTTTCCTTGCAAATCACCCGCCTCATCGAAAACTGTAAGGCCAATCAACTCATGCTGATAATATTCACCATCGGGTAATTTAGGCGATGAGGAAGCTTCTGCATATACCAGGACATTCCGATACAACCCCGCTTGATCTCGATCATCAATCCCATCAAATTTAACTAAAAGAGAATCCTGATGCCACCTACAGTTGGTCAAAGTAAATTTTTTATACTTTTCTCCAACCAGTAATACTGTCGGGGGATCAAATCTTTCCGGAAAGTCCGTCAGAATATCCATCAGTATTTCCCCCAGTACACCATGTGGTTTTCTCAAACGCCCAACAACTAAGTATACAGGCTCGCCCGATTTGGGCGAGCCCGCATAGCCACCTGATTGCCTGTCAGGAGAGTTTAATCCCATCTTCAATTTGGCTCTACAACATCGAGAGAAACTTGCTTTCCCTCTCTGGCAGCAGCAACCCGCAAAAGAACACGGGTAGAGTTCGCCACACGACCACCCTTGCCGATAACTCTTCCCATATCTTCTTTCGCAACATGAAGTTCTAACCGGACTTTATTACCAGCTCGCTCTTCAGTAACCATCATTTCAGAAGGACTTTCAACAAGAGCCCCAGCAATATATTCAACTAACTCCTTCACAGTTTTTCCTTTCCTTGACTAGAAATATCTTTTTATGCCAGGGAACCGACTACTTGCTCACCTCAGAATCACGGCGAGTTCTTGGATCGACATTTTGTTTTCCATACACTTCTTTTGCCTCTTGCAGCAAAACATCAACCGATTCACCATTTTTGTAGCGGGCAAATCGATCCATCAGACCAACCAGATTGAAGATTTTTACTACAGCATCACTGGGTTGAGCACCTTTGCTCAGCCAATCAAAAATCCGGTCATCCTTAAGTTCTACTGTCGAAGGCTTTGTGCGGGGATTATAATGTCCCAGGATTTCTAAAAACCGACCATCTCGTGGGCTTTCTTTATCAGCTGCGACAAGACGATAACTTGGTTGTCTCCGAGATCCAACACGTCGTAAACGAATTCGAACCATCGAGTATTTCTCCTATTACTTTTGTTAATTTTCTTTTCTTAAAATCTTTTTTATAAGATCATCTGATTATAAGACCAGTTGGGGGCGCGGAAGGATGCGCTACCAGCCCTTTATCAAACGATCTATCCCAAAAAACGCGGCAAACCACGTTTGCCCGTTTTGCTAAACTGTTTTAACAATTTCTGCGTTTCTCGAAATTGTTTAAGCAAACGATTGACATCTTGAACTTCAGTGCCAGAACCCCGTGCAATACGCCTTCTACGGCTGGCGTTTAACACTTTTGGATTTCTTCGTTCCTCGAGCGTCATTGAACTAATTATAGCCTCAGTCATTTTTAATTGCTTTTCTGCACCATCAACCGATACCTTGCCTGCCATCTGGCTGACATTCCCGGGCATCATATCTAAAATTTGACTGATCGGCCCCATTTTTTTTACTTGCTTAATCTGGTCGGCAAAATCTTCCAGTGTAAACTGACCCGACAACATTTTGTCAGCATTTTCCCGGGCTGTGGTCTCGTCAAAAGCTTGTTCTGCTTTCTCGATTAAACCAATCATGTCGCCCATTCCCAGGACCCGCGTCGCCAATCTGCCTGAATCATAAAATTCAAGCGAATCGAGTTTTTCGCCAGTGCTGAGGAATTTTATAGGGACCCCGGTCACACTTCGCACAGAAATGGCTGCGCCACCTCGGGCATCGCCATCCATTTTTGTGAGAATAAGTCCACTGATAGAAAGCGCGTCTCTGAAACCTTCGGCTACATGCAGCGCTTCCTGTCCAATCATGGCATCTACAACCAACAGAACTTCATTGGGAACAACTTTTTTTGAAATTGCTTGAAGCTCTTCCATCAGGGCCTGATCAAGCTGTGATCGCCCGGCCGTATCAACAATGACAACAGTATTCCCACCCTTTTGAGCGAGGTTATAAGCTCGCTCTACCAATTTCGGCGGAGCCACATTCTCTTCATAATGAACCGGAACACCAATCTGCTCACCCAATGTTTGAAGCTGTTTTACCGCCGCTGGACGATATGGGTCAGCGGCAACCAACATCACACGCTCACCTTTCGCCCGAAGCGATTTTGCTAATTTGGCTGATGCAGTAGTTTTACCGGAACCCTGCAGACCTACCAGAATAATAACCCATGGTTTAGGGCCTGAGAGATTTAAAGGTTCTGCTTCACCCAGGGTAGCAATAAGTTCTTCATGAACAATTTTGATCACCTGCTGGGCAGGGTTCAAAGCCCGGGAAACCTCATGTCCGATAGCCCGGCTTCGAATTCGACCGACAAAGTCTTTTACGACACTGTAATGAACATCGGCCTCAAGAAGCGCAAGGCGAACTTCTCTTAAAGCACTATCTACGTCCGCTTCAGATAATTTTCCTCTGCGTCGTAAATTTTGGAAGACTTGATTCAGGCGTTCTGACAGATTCTCAAACAAAAGGCAGCTCTACTCTATATCCAATACAAAAACCTTCCGACACCTTCGGCATCGGCACCAAAAGATTTTAGCCTGTATGGCTTAAATGGTCAAGGGAAATATATAGCAACCTTAATAGCAAAGCAGAACAAGACCGACAATAATCACATCGCAACTTTCTATTCCCGGTAGGGTTATATATTTGAATTGATGAAAACACTTAATTGAATTTGATTTTTAAGGAGATTAGTATGGGAAAGATAGCCGTGGTAACGGACAGTACAGTTAATTTTCCCTCAGGATTAGTGAATGGCAAACCAATCTATTCTCTTCCTTTGCAGGTGATTTGGGATGATCATATTTACTTAGATGGTATTGATATCCAGCCCGAAGAGTTTTACACAAGGCTGCAAAGCTCCAAAACAATGCCTTCTACTTCTCAAGTAACACCACACGCATTTAAGGAAACTTACTCAAAGCTTTTGGATGCAGGATATGAAATTCTCAGTATCCATATTTCATCCAAATTATCCGGCACGCTCGATTCGGCCATGCAAGCAAAAAACGAATTTCCTGGTTCCAAGATCGAACTTTTCGATTCCGAATCTACATCAATGGGTTTGGGGTTTCAAGCTCTCGCAGCCTCAAAAGCGGCTGAAGAGGGCGCTTCATTGCAGGAGTGCATATCACGGGCAGAGTTTGTCCGCGCTAACACCGGTGTATTATTTGTCGTCAATACGCTTGAATTCCTTCATCGCGGAGGGAGAATTGGCGGAGCAGCTGCTTTTTTAGGAAATGTATTCGATTTAAAACCGATTTTAGGATTGCAGGATGGAAAAATCGAAGCTTTGGACAAAGTGCGCACAAAGAGCAAAGCTGTGCACAAGTTAATGGATATTCTTGAGAAACAGGTGGAAGGACACTCCAGCGTTCGCGTTTGCGCCCTTCACGCGAATGCTTCTACAGAAGCTGATATTTTACTTGAACGTATAGAGAAAAGGTTTGGCAAAACATTCATCTCGGAAACAATGAAAACGGAAGTAAGTCCTGTTATCGGAACACACACAGGCCCCGGAACAGTTGGGGTAGTTTTTGCTACGGATTTATAATTTTAAAGAAAAGCAAGAATCACATTTACAAAAGACATAATTTCTGGATATAATCTGATCGTCAACACATTTTCAATTGCAAGACAGTTTGGAATGATCAGTGCACGTAAAAGTTTCTATCCTTGAAAAGATGACCCGAAAATTCATAAGCTGGTTATTAAAAGGCGTTTATCAATAAACGCCTTTTTTATCAACAATACTCAATTTCTTTCCCAGGAGAAGGACAGCGAAACATGAAAACTTATCCAGGTATTGGCGTTCAAAGCGCAGAAATTTATTTACCCAAAACAGGAGTAGAACTAACAAAATGGGCAGTCATTGCCTGCGACCAATTTACATCGGAGCCCGAATATTGGGCCTCGGTTGAAAGCTTTGTCGGAGATAGCCCTTCTACACTTCGCATGATTCTTCCGGAAGTGTATTTAGGCCAACCGGATCAAGAAAAACGCACAAAAGCCACTCAAGAAACAATGAAAGAATACCTTGAAACAGGAACTCTGGTACCCTTCAATGGGTTTATCCTGGTTGAACGTACCGTAAAGGGAAAAGTCAGAAGGGGAATCATGCTTGCCCTGGACCTTGAACGATATGATTTCACAAAAGGTTCACAGAGTTTAATCCGTGCGACAGAAGGAACCATTATTGAACGGCTTCCTCCCCGAATGAAAATTCGAGAAGGTGCTGTCCTTGAACTTCCGCATATTCTCGTATTGATTGATGATCCGGAAAAAACAGTCATTGAACCGCTCCTCAAAGATCCGGATAAATTGCGCAAATTATATGACTTTGAGCTAATGCTTGGGAGTGGAGAGTTAAAAGGTTATCTTGTAGAAGATTCAAACCTTGAAGCTCAGGTTGTAAACGCACTGGAGACTCTCGCCGACCCGGATAAATTCCAGAAAAAATATGAAGTCGGTCCTGATCAAGGTGTACTTCTGTTTGCTATGGGAGATGGCAATCATTCACTGGCTACTGCCAAAGCAATCTGGGAAAAGATGAAGCCCTCGGTTGGCATGGATCATCCCTCACGTTATGCCCTGGTTGAAATCGAAAATATGCACGACGAAAGCCTTGAATTTGAGCCTATCCATCGTGTGCTGTTTAACATTCAAAAAGATATCAGCAAAGACCTTAAGGCCTATTTTGGGCAGGACATCAATTTTGCAAAATGCGAATCCCTTGAAGAAATGGTGCAAATCGTAGAATCTTCTAAAGACGAGCAAATAATTGGTATGATCTCCAATGAAGGCGCCCAAACAATCCATTTTAAAAACCCTTCCTACAATCTCCCCGTTGGAACTTTACAGGCGTTTCTGGATGAATGGATGAAAAAAGGCGGCGCCGAAGAAATTGACTATGTTCATGGAAAAAATGTTGTCGCCAGACTTGGTTCAATGGAAAACAATTGTGGGTTTTATCTCCCCGCAATGGATAAAAGCGATTTATTCAAAACGGTGATTCTTGATGGCGCATTACCCCGCAAGACATTCTCAATGGGCGAAGCTAAAGAGAAGCGTTTCTACATGGAATGTAGAAAAATAAACTAAAAGGGTTACAACTTCAAAAAAGCTCTGCGAATTTTGAACTGCACCCAAAAAGTTGGATACTACCAACAGAAAGGAGTGCACTACAATTTTTTGCAGAGCTTTTTTATAAAAAATCAGGAAAGTCATTCTGGTTGTATAATTATCCAGACTTACTCTCGATGATTACTGAAAAGGTTTGATTATTGGAATGCGGAAAAACTTGTTTTTTATTATTCTTACTATTCTCCTGACTTCCTGTAAAGCTGCACAGGTTGAATCCGTGGTTCCAACCGCCTCTCCTTTTAAGGAGACTGTTTCAGAACGCAGCACAGTAGAAACAATTGATGCGCCAATAGCAACCCCTGTAGTGTCTACTCCTACTCCTTCTGCAACAGCGTTATCTTTACAAGAACAATCTGATCTTTCAATTTGCTCCTGTTCACCAATTGAAGGCATCACATTAGAGGAACTCCCCGATATCATTTCTAACCCCTTTGAAATGCCGGATCTGGGCAAAGATGATGGACATCATGGCGTCGATTTTGCTTTCTACAGATACGGGGATCAGATTGGGATGAACGGGCTTACCGTAAATTCAATGCTTCCAGGTACAGTTGCAGCAATTATTCATGACAGACCACCTTACGGGAATACGGTCATCGTTGAAACCGCTTTGGAGAACCTGCCTCCCGACTTTCTGGCCCTGCTTAACCTTCCGGAAGTCCAACCGACCGTTGAACCTTTTTCTGCATTATATTGTCCTGAGACCAACTCATTACCAGCCTGGGATTACAATCAAAGATCGGTTTACTTGCTTTACGCGCACATGGAAAACGATCCGGTATTGAATATTGGCGATACAGTAAGCTGTTGCCAACCCCTGGGAAGTGTGGGAACCTCCGGAAACTCTGTCAATGAACACCTTCATCTGGAACTTCGCGTTGGTCCTTCCCAGGCCAGATTTAGCGCCATGGCACACTACGATAACGCTGCTACAGAAGAGGAATTGGCAAATTACTGTGCCTGGCGTGTATCTAACACTTTTCAACTGGTAGATCCAATGCAACTCATAAATCTTTTTCCATCAAACTAATTCACAGCAGAGAGCAATTTGACACAGCGGAAATAAAGAAGTTAAAATGTCAAAGACCTGAAATAAATTTCTTTCCAAACAATTAACTTGTATCCAACATGATCAGATGAATAATCAACCCCAATCCGTCAAGAGAAAATTTCTCCCAGTGTTAATCGTCATTTTGCTGGGATTAAATGTTCTTTTGCTTACACAGGTCTTAAAACCATCCAATCTCAATAGCAACACTTCGCCGCTCACCCAACCAGATGCCCCTTTGATCAACCTGCTTGCGAATGAAGAAAATAACACAACCACGGAACAACCAGCCGAATCTCCCCAAAATTCTGCCTTAATACTATCTAACATTGATAAAGAAGGCGTTGTACTGTTATCATTGGCAGACGGTTATTATGCTCACCTTTTTGTATACCAGCCTGAACAGCTCCCTTTGACTCGAATTACCAACTCTAACTGGGATGATATTCATCCTGCTATCAACCCTGCCGGAACAAAAATTGCTTACAGTTCAAAGCAAAATGGGTTCTGGGATATCTTTATTATGGATCTCTCCAACGGCAGTACCACTCAGGTAACAAATACCCCCCAATATGATGGATCGCCCTCCTGGTCACCAGATGGACAATGGCTGGCTTATGAATCTTATATAGATGACAATCTGGAGATTGTCATCCAGTCGATTGTTGATTCAGCAGAATCCGCAATCCAGTTAACCTATCAACCTGGAGCCGATCACTCTCCTTCGTGGTCACCTGAAGGCAGAAAAATTGCCTTCGTTTCCGATCGTGATGGTGAAGAAGATATCTGGCTTGCCTTTTTAGATGATTCCAAAGATCGTTTCATCAATCTCACCTCAAACGATAATGAACTTGAAAGAAACCCAAAATGGTCTCCGGACGGAACACAACTCGCATGGTCGGCGAATGTGAATGGACAAAGCAATATTTTTGTTCTGGACACCACACATCCTGATGCAGTTGCAACAAAGGTGGGCCCAGGACTCACCCCGGCCTGGAACGCAGAAGGGAATTCCATCATCGCAGAAATTTCACAGCCCAACGCTACGTTTTTGGGCGGATACAACTTGAGCTCGAATACCATTTTGATGCAGCCGGTGCCGCTTTCAGGCTCTCTGCAGGGTCTGGATTGGGAATCTGGAACTTTTGCGTCCCTGATCAAGGAATTTGATTTTCAACCCGGTGCTCAAAAGCCCATTAACCCGCTTTGGCTCCCTCAGATAAATACCAATCCCACGCCTCCTTCTAATCGCTTTGGCCTCGCTAAAATTGAAGACATTACCGCTCCTTATCCATACCTTCACGACTCGATTGATGAATCCTTCAATCAGCTTCGTAAGTATGTTGCTTCTGAAGTGGGTTGGGATTTTCTGGCGAATTTAGAAAGCACTTACATGCCACTTACAGAACCGCCCACTCTGGAATTTAACCAAAATTGGTTGTACACAGGGAGAGCTTTTTCAGTAAACCCACTCACTTTGAATGCCGGTTGGATGGCTCTTACAAAAGAAGATTTTGAGGGACAGACCTATTGGCATGTATATCTAAAAACCCGGTATCAGGATGGATCACAGGGGATACCCCTACAAATAGCGCCATGGAATATCAATGCTCGATATGACGGCAGTCCAAAATCTTATGAAGAAGGCGGAAAATTCGACCTTATTCCGGAGGGTTACTGGTTTGATTTCACAGAAGCTGCTTCCAAATTCGGTTGGGAAAGGCTGCCAGCATT
>JAHDQE010000031.1 GCA_018433975.1 Ornatilinea sp.
CTGCCAGGGAGAATTAAAAGAAGCCGCGCGGCGGTTTGAAAAAGTGTTTTCCGATTCCACCACCGGAAAGCAGTACGCGCCTATGACCGCGACTTTTGAGGCCTGCTTTCAATTGGGGAAGATCTATTATCAATGGGATGATCTGGAGCGTGCTATTGATTACCTCCAGACCGGGATTGCGCTTTCGGAACAGATTGGAAGCCACCCACATGCATCTTATGGATACATCAAGCTGGCACATGCTTTGTTTTCGTCCGGAGAGCAGCAGGCATCGATAGGGGCAATTGAGCTGGCGGAAATGACTGCCCGCCAGCTGGATACGGAGAGCCGCATTCAGCGCTCGCAGGCTTACAAGGCGTGGCTGGACCTGCGGGGTGGAAGGCAGGCGGAGGCCAGACACTGGTTATCGCAGTTCGAAGCCCGGACCGGGCCGGAAGTATTCTTTGACTGGCAGGTTGAGGCGCTGGTCGCCGACCGCATTTATCTGGCGCAGGAAAAACCGGAAGCTGCCCTGATTTTGCTGGAGCCATTGGAGAAATTCGCCAGAGAAAACCGGCGGGAGGGGGATTTGTTCGAGATTCTGGCTTTGAAAGCTCTGGCATTGCAGCTGCAGTCGCGATCGGAAGAAGCGCTGCGCGCTCTGGCCGAATCGGTTGCCCTGGCAGCGCCTTCGGAGTACCTGCGGTTTTATGTGGATGAAGGGCCGGCCATGATGCAATTGCTGCTCAAGCTGTCCAACGGCCATGACGCCCCGGCTTATGTACAGGATATACTGGCTGCTTTTGACCAGGATAAATTCAAAGAGGTCGTTTCGAAGGGGGGGGAATCGCCGATTACGCCCGGTTTCACTTCTTCGCTGGCAGGAAGATTGATTGAGCCATTAAGCCAGCGGGAGGTTGAGGTGATCCGGCTGGTGTATGCGGTCTATTCCAACCGGGAGATTGCACAGGCGTTAACCATTTCGGAAGGGACCGTCAAGCGCCACCTGCACAATATCTATCAGAAGCTGAATGTGAGCAATCGCAGACAGGCTGTTGTCCGTGCCCGGGCGCTTAATTTATTGTAGTAAAGCGGGCTGTTTTTGAGGTTGTGGAATAAAATTTATACGGCTCTTTCTGATGGCCGGGAAATCTCAGAATGTCCGTTCCTCCTGGACATAAGGTGGGTAAGCATTGGTTGATTTTTTAAAGAGGTTTATCATCATACCCAGAACAGGATGAATGTAAATTACCGAAAACCAAACAGGCGTTATAATTGTAAGCATACAATCGTTACGTTTTTATTGTGTTTGGAGGATAAGTTGAAAAAGTCTAAATGGTTGTTGAAAGTATTCGTATTGGCAGTCCTGGGGTCTATGCTGCTGACTGCCTGCGCACCTGCTGCAACAGAGGTCGCACCTGCTGTGGAAGAACCCGCTGCAGAAGAATCTAGTGTTGCAGCTCCTGCTAACCTTGAATTGATCCTGGCAACTACCACCAGCACCCGCGATTCGGGCCTGCTGGATGAGCTGCTCCCGATTTTCCAGGAAGCAACCGGCTATGAAGTCAAAATGGTAGCCGTTGGAACCGGTGCGGCCCTGCAAATGGCCGAAGAAGGCAATGCCGATGTGCTGCTGGTGCATGCCCCCGACTCGGAATTGGAACTGGTGGAAAAGGGATTCAGCGCGCGCCGGGATTTGATCATGCACAATGACTTTGTGATCGTTGGCCCGGCGGATGACCCTGCCGGGATTAAAGGCATGAGCTCGGCGTCGGATGCGCTGGCTAAAATCGCAGAGAGTGAAGCCACGTTTATTTCCCGTGGGGACGACTCCGGTACGCATAAGAAAGAGAAGAGCCTGTGGACTGCCGCCGGTATTGAACCCTCCGGTGAATGGTTTGTGGAAACCGGCCAGGGGATGGGTGCTTCCTTACTTGTCGCTTCGGAGAAACTGGGGTATATTTTGACCGACCGGGCCACCTATCTGGCACAGAAGGCAAACCTCGAACTTGAAATCATGGTGGAAGGCGACCCCATTCTGCTGAACGTTTACCATGTCATGGTAGTCAACCCCGATAAATGGCCGAAGGTCAATTTGGATGGTGCCAATGCTTTCGCAGATTTTATGGTTTCTGAATCAACTCAGAAGCTGATTGGCGAGTTTGGCGTGGAGCAATATGGAGAACCGCTCTTCTTCCCGGATGCAGGAAGGGATGAGGCGGAATTAGGATTGTAGTCTGTGGAATTAATCTGGCAGGGAATCAAGGAAGCAATCCGGCTTTTACTCAGCGGTGACGCGGAAGTCCTCGAAATCACCCTGCTTTCCCTGCGCATTTCCGGTTTTGCGACCGGTCTAAGTTTGTTGATTGGACTGCCCCTGGGTACCTTGCTGGCCCTGGGGCAGTTCCCTATTCGTAAATTTCTGGTGAGCCTGGTCAACACCGGTATGGGGCTGCCGCCGGTGGTAGTAGGGCTGATGGTCTCGATCATGCTGTGGCGCAGCGGTCCGCTGGGAGACTTGCAGTGGATGTACACCACCAAAGCCATCATTATTGCGCAGGTGATTATTGCCGCTCCCGTGGTGACCGGACTGACCATGGCCGCACTCCAACAGTTGGACCCCCGTCTGCGGTATCAGTTAATGGGGTTGGGCGCCTCGCGCTGGCAGATGACCCTGATGCTGTGGCGGGAAGCCCGGCTGCCGCTCCTCGCGGCCCTGATGGCAGGCTTTGGCAGTGTGATCTCCGAAGTCGGCGCGTCCATGATGGTTGGCGGCAACCTGCGCTATCGCACGCGCGTGCTGACCACGGCAATTGTCCTTGAAAACAGTAAAGGGGAATTCGCGATAGCGATTGCCCTGAGCATTATTCTGCTGCTGTTGGCCTATTCGGTGAACCTGGTGCTCACCTGGGTCCAGCAGCGCGCGCCTTCGCGGCGGTAAAGAGGTCTTTGCATGGGTGTGATCCTGGAGGCGCGGGATATTGTGGTGCGGCGCGGCGGTACAGTTGTGCTGGCGATCCCTCAGCTTGAGGTCATGGAAAGCGAAACCCTGGCCGTGATCGGTCCGAATGGGGCCGGGAAATCCACCCTGCTGCTGGCACTCAGCCAGCTTCTCAAACCGGAACGCGGCCAGCTGCTCTTCAAGGGGCAGCAGCTTTCCTTTAAGGATACGCTTGGCTACCGCCGCCGGATCGGTATGGTGCTGCAGGAAGCACTGCTGCTGGATACCACCGTCTATGAAAACGTGGCTTCGGGGCTGCGTTTTCGTGGTTTCCCCGCAGCGGAGACGGACCAACGGGTTTCGTGCTGGCTGGAACGCCTGGGGATCGCCGCGCTGCGCGGCCGCAGAGCCCGCCAGATTTCCGGGGGTGAGGCCCAGCGGGTCAGTTTGGCGCGCGCTCTGGCCCTCCAACCGGATATTCTCTTTCTGGATGAACCCTTCAGCGCGCTGGACGCGCCAACTCGAATGCAGTTGCTGCTGGATTTTCAGGAACTGCTGGCGGGTGAGGACCTGACGACTATTTTTATCACCCACGACCGTGATGAGGCTTTGCTGCTGGGCGACCGGGTGGCGGTTATGCTGGATACGCATATCTGCCAGATCGGCACGCCGGAAGAGGTCTTTACCGCCCCTGCTGATCCAGAGATCGCCCGCTTTGTCGGTGTGGAGACGGTTATTCCCGGCCGGGTGCTCTCGGTGGAGGAAGGTCTGGCGGCGGTCAGTGTACAGGATTTCATCCTGGAAGCGGTTGGTGAGGTGCGCCCCGGCCAACCGGTGCTGCTGTTTTTGCGTCCGGAGGATGTCACCCTGTGGAAAGCGGAACAGGCCACAGGTTCCAGCGCCCGCAACCATCTTTACGGCCAGATTGTCAGCATGACTCCGCATGGACCTCTGGAACGGGTGGTGGTGGACTGCGGTTTTCCTCTGGTTTCGCTGATCACCCGCGCTTCTTCCCGAGAGATGGAGCTGCAGCCGGGTATGGCGGTGGTCGCCAGTTTCAAGGCCAGTGCTGTGCATCTAATTGGACGCTGAACGCGGTGCGGGCCCGCGCGCATTATGCAGATCATTTATGACGAGCCGGCATCATGCCGCCTCGGTGAAAAGTTTATCCAACTCAAAACTCCCGATCGCAGTATTGTCAGGGAGGCGGTATAGATATTTTATTGGAGGCAAAAAATGGCTTTACAACCTGTTAATCCCAACGTAACTGAGTTCCTGAACACGTCGCCGATTAAAATGATTGTGGGCGGCGAAAAAGTGAAATCCATATCCGGAAAGACCTATACTGCGAGTAATCCCTCCGATGGGTCAAAATTGGCAGAGATTTACTCGGGCGATCAGGAAGACATTGACCGGGCGGTTGCTGCCGCGCGGGCGGCGCTGGAAGGCCCCTGGGGCCATATGAGCCCCGGAGAGCGCGAGAAGATTTTACGCCGTTTTGCGGAACGGATCGAAGAACATGCCGAGGAACTGGCCCAGCTCGAATCTCTCGACAATGGTAAAAGCCTGAACAGCACGCGGATGATCGATGCCCCGGTGGCGGCAAGCAATGTCTATCACTTTGCGGGATGGCCCAGCAGAATCTTTGGACAGACGGTGCCGGTTTCCATTCCCAATATGTTCGTTTACACCCGGCGCGAACCGGTGGGGATTGTTGGCCTGATTATTCCGTGGAATTATCCCTTGATCCATTCCACACAAAAATTCGGCCCGGCGCTGGCAGCCGGGAACGCGGTCATTTTGAAACCGGCTTCTGCTGCTTCATTGGCTGTGGTCCGGCTGGGTGAGATCGGGCTGGAAGCCGGCCTGCCCGCCGGGGTCCTGAATGTTGTCACCGGCCCGGGAAGAGTCATCGGTCATGCGCTTTCCAGCCATCCGGGAATCAATAAAATCCAGGTTACCGGCTCGACGGCGGTAGGACGTCAAATTATTCAGAATTCGACCGTGAACATTAAACGCCTGACGTTGGAATTAGGCAGTAAAGCCCCCAATACAATTTTTGCGGATGCCGATCTGGATAAGGCCATTACCGGGGCATTTAGAGCCGCTTTCGTGTACTCCGGTCAGAGCTGTGTGGCGGGCTGCCGCCTGTATGTCCAAAAGCCGGTATACGATCAGGTCGTTGCCGGACTGTTGGAGAAGGCCGGTGAAGTCCGTATTGGGCCTGCGTTCGATCTGGAAGCAAATTTTGGACCTATTGTGGATGAAGCGCAGTTCAACACGATCACCGGATATATTCAGGACGGTGTCCAAAGCGGAGCCAACCTGTTGACGGGGGGCGAACGCGTCAGCGCACCGGCCGTGCCCGAAGGCGGTTTTTACCTGCCGCCGACCATTTTTACAAATGTCGCGGATGATGCCCGCATCACCCGGGAAGAAATCTTTGGCCCCGTGCTCAACATTTATTCATTCGATACCGAAGAAGAACTGATCCAACGGGCCAATAACACGACCTACGGCCTGGCGGCAGGCATCTGGACGAAAGACCTGGCCCGGGCACACCGGGTTGCCTCTAAGATTGAGGCCGGGGTAGTCTGGGTTAACACCTATGATATGTTTGCCCCCAATGCGCCTTTTGGCGGGTTCAAGCAAAGCGGATATGGACGCGACAACAGTTCTGAAGCGATCGAGGCGGTCACGGAAGTTAAGTCGGTGTGGGTTCCCATCCAGAAATAAGTTTCCAAACCGTTTCGCCGGTGTATCAGTTGATACATCTCTCCCCGTCCAATCGGACGGGGAGTTCTTTTTCAATGGAGATTTTCCCCGTGGTTTTTCAGAACAGCAAATTGGGTCAGGTTGTCTTGCTGATGGGCATGAAATGCTGTTGAATGCGGCAAATTTGGTCAAGAAATAGGGACGCAGGCTGCCTATACTGGGAGTGCAATCGCGGGAAGAACCTGCGAAATTCATGAATCAGGAGCAGCCAATGAGTACCCCAAAAGAGAAGTTTGAAATTTACCCGATTGGAAGTGTATCGCGCGCCGAGAACAGCGTTCAACTGCAAATTGATGAGATGTATCGTCCGGCGCTCAAAGAGCTGGATGGCTTCAGCCATGTGATGGTGTTCTGGTGGGCAGAGCGCTTCGCAACCCCCGAATACCGCCAGATGCTGACCTGCAACCCGCCTTACGCGCCGGAACACCTGACCGGCATGTTTGCCACCCGCTCGCCGATCCGCCCGAACCCGGTGATGATGACGACCTGCAAGCTGCTGGGGGTTGATGAAGAAAAAGGTGTCGTCCGGGTGGCGGACCTGGACGCCTTTGAAGGGACGCCGGTTGTGGACCTCAAGGCTTACTTTCCGGTGTGTGACCGCGTCCGCGAAGCTCATATCCCGGAGTGGCTGGCGGGCTGGCCGGAATGGATGCCGGAGGCGGGGATTGGCCTGGAGGAATACGAATCGTAGTATGCAATGCTAAAATAGTTTTATGAAGTAAGGGCCGTCTCCTCCCGCGAGGGGACGGCCAATATCCGTTGAGGTGCGCTGTGATGGAACCAAAAATTATTGAACTGCCGGAAGTTGTGCTGGTCGGATTTAATTTTTACGGCGACCCCTTCCGGCTCAGTGGGGGCTGGACCGAAGAGAATGAAATCGGCCACCTGTGGGCCCGGTTCATGGCTTATTTGCAGGAGCATTCCGACCGTCTTCCGCCGTTGAAGGACGACCACGTGTGCTACGAAGTGCATATCCAGCATCCGGAGACCGCCGAACGGGGGGAGTATGAGGTCTTTGTGGGCCTGGAAGTCCGGAAATTGGAGCACCTGCCGGTTGAACTCTCCGTGAAAGTGCTCCCGGCCAGGGAGTATGCCGTTTTCACACTGAAGGGGGAACAGATCACCTCGGATTGGGAGCAGGGTGTGGTGGGAAAGTGGTTTGCCCGCTCGGGATTACACACAGACGAGAGCTTTGGCTTTGAGCGTTACGACGAGCGCTTCAAAGGGCTGGACCGGGTTGAAGAGTCGGTCCTGGAAGTGTATGTGCCGCTCTCTCCGGAAGCCAATTCTTTTGAAGCCGCGCCATGACCACAGCTCTGAAGCCTGTCCTGCGGGCGATCGATTGTTTTGAGGAACACCTGCGCGCTCCGGTTCAGGTGGCGGATGCCGCCGCCGCGGCCGGTTACTCGATCTTTCATTTCTCCCGCAAGTTCAGCCAGATCACCCGGCAGTCGCCCTATGAGTACTTGATGCGCCGCCGGCTGTCACAGGCCGCGCTTTGTCTTCTGCAAAGCGAGCATCGTGTACTCGACGTGGCACTCGATTTCCAGTTCGATACCCCGGAGGGTTTTTCACGGGCTTTTAAAAAGATGTTCGGGCAACAGCCCCAGCAACTCCGTGCGCAGCACACTGTTGACCCGCGGCTGCTCATGCCCCGGCTTACGGAAGATTATTTGAAGGGTTTGCGCTCTATCCCGCCTGCTCCGCTTCAGGAAAATATCGGCCCGGTGGATCTGGTTGGCTGGATGGGGGTGTGCAGCAGCGGTGAGAATGATCCCTCTGCACTGTTGGAAAGGGTGGCAGAGGAGGCCCGACCGTATCTTCCCGGGCGGGAAAAGGTCCCCTGTTATGTGCTGACATTTTATCTCCGGGACTGGGAGAGCAGAGGCTGTGCCCGCTTTGCGGGCGTTCCGGCAGAATCTCTGGAAAAAATCCCCGTTGCGTTTGCCGGTAAGCACTTGCCTGCCGGAAAGTATGCTTCCTTCTCGTGTGCGGGCTTTGACAGTGCACTGAAGTACAGCCTGTCTTACATCTTCCATACCTGGCTGCCGCACGCCAATCTTTCCCCGCAGGTTCCCATGGTCCTGCAACGCTTTCAATGGGACCCATTTGCCGGTACAAGGGGGGCTGCTCCGCACTGCCTGGATGTTCCGTTGGGCGGTTAAGCTGCTAGTAGAAGAAATTCATCTGATAGACCTCATTTACAGATAAACTGAAAATTTTCCCCGTGTCATTACGGAGTGACATTGCCGCGATGCCTGCCGTGTATTATGGAAGGCTTTTGTTTAGCGCGTTAGTACTGCCGGATGGAGGACATCGGAGAATAATATTCAATGGTGGAACAAAAAATTCTGCAGGAGAGACCGGTGTAATCCGGTTCTAAAAAGAGGAATTTGCTGTTTTTACCAAATTGGTACTTGACTTACATTAAAAAAATCTTATAATGTATATAAATTTGTATGATGTCTGATGACTTTTATTTCAAAGTCTGGAATATAAAGCCTTATTATCGGTATCTGAGTTTATTTACGTTATTCAAACAGTTCAGAATCAAAATCTGGTTCTGATAACCCTATCCAATTTAGCCATATTTTAAGAACTGAATAAAATTCTTTTTCCCCGGGTTAATGCGTACAGTGCAACCTGGAAAAGCGATGTGTTAAATGCCCGGATCTAAATAGTGATCCAGACATTAAACGATTAAAACCAGAGCAATCTTTGTATTTGTATGTGGGTTTGTGTTTGGGTATGGATTGAGTTCATTAGAAAGAAGGTTTGTGTGGCAAAAAAGAATCCTACAGAACCACTGCGATATCAAATACGTCGGGAAATTATTGAGTTCCTCAGTAAGAATAAATATGCTCCCGGGGATAAATTGCCAACAGAGCAGGAATTGATGGATATGCTCGATGTCGGCCGCTCTTCACTTCGCGAGGGACTACACTTGCTGGAAGAGGAACGCATTGTCCGGACGCTGCACGGTTCCGGCCGTTATCTGATGTCCCCTCCCAATGAGCTTAATATCGATATCACAAGACTGGTCAGTTTTACGGAAATGTTTGCCAGCTTTGGGGTTGATGTGGTGACCAAAGTCATCAAGGTTAGAGAGATTGTTCCCTCTGTAGAAATTGCCACCCAATTGAATTTGAAGAAGCGTGAGACAGTTGTAGAGATTGAGCGCTCACGGTATTCGGAAGATACACTGGTTATTCATTCAGTCGATATGATCCCCAAAAAGATACTTCCCGGAAAAATTGATGATGAGATTTTTGCCGGTTCACTTTTGGAAGTGCTCGAAGAGTGGTTTGGCGTACGGGTGGATTATTCCCTTGCCAATATCCAGGTGGTAACTTCGGACAATTCGGAGGTTGAGAAACTTGAACTGAACCCCGACGCCACCTGGGTCTTGCTGGAGCAGATCAATTTCGACCGCGCGGGAGAACCGGTGATCTATTCGAAAGACTATCACCGTGGTGATTATATCCGGTTCCAGGTCAGACGGTATCGGGATTAACCGGCACGGGAAAGGTTTCTCCTGACGCGTTCCGGAATAGTTCCTACTGGTTTACTTATATCTTAATGAAGCGAGGAAATCTTAATGAGCAAAGCACCACAAATCCAAATCCCTGCCGAAGATTTGACCCGGCAGTATCAGCAAATCCGTTGGGAAATTGCTGCAGCAATGGACACCGTTCTTCCTAGTGGCAAGTATACGCTTGGTCCGGTGTTAGAGAAATTTGAAGAAGAGTTTGCCGCTTATTGTGGGGTTAAGCACTGTGTTGGGATCAGCAACGGAACCGAAGCGTTACACCTTATACTGGCCGCGATGGGGGTCGGGCCCGGGGACGAGGTCATTACCCAGGCAAATACCTATGTGGCGACTTCTTTCGCAATCAATTATGTGGGGGCAAAACCGGTTTTTGTAGATATTGAGCCGGAATTCTCCAACATGGATGTTGACCAGCTGGAGGCAAAAATTACCGACCGCACCAAAGCGATCATCCCGGTGCATATCTATGGGCATCCGGTGGATATGGACCCGCTGATGAAGCTGGCGGAAAAGCACAACCTGTATGTGCTGGAGGATGCTTCACACGCTCACGGCGCGACCTACAAAGGGCGCAAGATTGGTTCGCTGGGCCACGCGGCTGCGTTCAGCTTCTACCCTTCCAAAGTATTGGGCGCTTATGGAGACGCAGGCGCGGCGGTCACCAATGATGACGAAATCCACCGCAAACTGCGGATGCTGCGATACATGGGCCAGGAAGTAAAACATACCCATGAGGTTATCGGCTACCAGCAGCGCCTCGACCCGCTGCAGGCGGCGATACTGAGTGTGAAACTGCGCTATCTGGACCGCTGGGTCGACCAGCGCCAGGCCGTAGCCGAACTGTACAATGAACTTCTGGCCGATCTCCCGCTGGACCTTCCTCAACAGGCGGATTGGGCAAAGCATGCTTATTACATGTATACTGTCCGGCTCAAGGAGCGTGAAGCGCTCTACGATTATTTGAGCGCGCACGGCATTGGCTCCCAAAAGATTTATGCTACTCCGGTGCCTTTGCAGCCCTGTTATCGTTACCTGGAATATTCAGAGGAGGATTTGCCGGTCTCTGTGAAATATGCCAATGAACTGCTCTGCCTGCCGGTGTTCCCGGAACTCAGGGCGGATGAAGTGGCCCATATTTCAAAGATCATCCACCAGTTCTTTGAAAGAGAAGTGAAATGAATCCGCGCATCAAACTGGTTGTATTGGGCGGAAGCGCCCTTGCTACGCCGAAGCTGTTCGAGGTGATAGGAAACCTGAGCGCGGAAGCTGCTTACGATGTGGTCCTCTTTGGCCGCAACCGGCATAATCTGGAGCTGGTCAAAAGGTTTTCGGAAGCCGTTATTGCAGGTTTTGAGGGGCTGGATATTCAGGTCGGATTCAGCACGAATGCCAGAGAGGCCCTGGCCGGCGCGGATTATATTCTGAACCAGATCCGGGTGGGCGGGTTGGAAGGGCGGGTGTTCGATGAGACTTTCCCCCGGCAGTTTGGCATTCCGGGCGAAGAAACGGTAGGCCCCGGCGGATTCAGCAATTCACTGCGCGGTATTCCGGTTGTGCTGGAATACTGCCGGATGATCGAAGAGATTGCCCCGGATGCTGTGGTGCTCAACCTGACAAACCCCAGCAGCATCATCCAATATGCCATGCGACGTTATTCAAACGTCAAAGTGATTGGTACCTGCGATTCTCCGATTTCTCTGATGGGTTCTATTGCGGGTATGTTGGGTAAACCTGCGGCCGAATTGCAGTTTGATTGGGTTGGAATGCACCATTTCGGTTGGGTAGTGGGTGTGAAACACCAGGGCAAAGAGCTTTTACCGGAAGTCCTTGGCCGTTTGGACGAGCTCCCTAAATTGGGAACGGACCCTGAAATCGTCCGGGCAATTGGTGCTGTCCCCGCAGTCTATCTTAGATACTATTTCCACTCTGACCGGATTCTGGCAGCCACGGAAGGCCGCACGGTGAGGGGACAACAGCTGATCGGGCTTTTTAACCGGATGCAGGCAGAAATGGAAGCCTGGAAACCGGGCGACCCCACTTCGGTTTTGGACCAGCGCGGCGCGGGATGGTATGCGAAGATCGTTGTCCCCACCTTGCTGGCTCTGGCCGAAAAACGCACTACCGAACTGGTTTTGAGTGTGGATAACAACGGCCTGCTGCCCTGGCTGCCGGAGCGTGCCATTGTGGAACTGCCCGTGCGCATTCAGGACGGTCAGATGCAAACGCCCCGGGTTTCTGAGGTGCCGCAGGATGTGCAGGGTATGATCTCCCGGAACTGTGCCTACGAGATGCTGGCTGCCGAAGCGATTATGGAAAAAGACCGGGATAAAGCCATGCGTGCGCTGTTATCAAACTTACTGGTAAGCAATTTTAATCAGGTGCGCGGGATTCTGGAACAGGTCTGGCCCGGAGAAACAAAACACACCTTCCAGATGGATATCCCGCAGGAGGAAGGATCCGTCACACCGTTCAAAGTACCCACGCTGTATTATGACCGCGAAATGATTGAAAAGATTCATATACCCGAAGATGATTTTGCGGTAATCACGATGAAGGTTCCCTGGGAAAAAGTGAAAGATCGTTTTGTCAGGCAACCCAAAGCGGTCCTTTTTGTGGAAGAGCTGGATTGGTACCGGCTGGAATCCATGGAGCGGGTTTTACCTGAAGTGAGTGCAGTGATTGGGTTGGGCGGGGGTATGGCCGTGGACGCGGCAAAATATGTGGCCTGGCGGCGCCACATCCCGGTGGATGCAGTGGTTTCCATTACCTCGGTGGATGCTTCGGTCACAAAAAGTATTGCGGCCCGGGCCGGTGGGCATGTGACGTATATCGGCTATGTGGTCCCGCGAGATGTGTATGTGGATTACCGGCTTATACAAGGTGCTCCACCCCGGTTGAATCGCTCCGGCGTTGGGGATATTCTGTGCGCCCATGTTGCACTTTGGGATTGGGAACTGGCTCACGAGCATATCGGAGAGTCTTATGATCCCGCCGCTGTAGCAGCTGTGCTCCATTGGCTTGAACGGATCGAGGAAAACGCCGCAGAAATCCGGGAGGTCACCGAGCAGGGTGTCCGCATCACGATGGAAGCATTTGAGGATATCAGCCTGATTTGCCGCCGATTTGGCAGCAGCCGTCCGCAAGAGGGTTCGGACCACACCTTTGCTTATAATGCGGAATTTCAGACCGGTAAGAGCTTCCTGCATGGCGAGCTGGTCGCTTTGGGTGCTTATGTTATGGCGAACCTTCAGGAGAATGACCCCAAATATCTGGCGCGGGTTTATGAGCGCACGGGTATCCGGTGGCAGCCTAAAGATATTGGTCTTTCCAAAGATGAATTTATTCAAACGCTGAAAACGTTGAATTGGTATCAAAAGAATTTCGGTCGGCGGTATTCTATTCTGGATGAAGCCAGGATAAGCCAGTCGTTTATCGATACCCTGGTCGATCAACTGGAATTTTGAGTGTGGAGATTGTTTTAAAAGAGTGGATGTGCTGCTGCCATCCACTCGATCCAATCTCTGAATTCCGGACTTAGTTTTTTTGAAAGGAGGTTCAAGGGGAAGCCAAAGGAGAAATCATTGATTAAGTAGATCGGGATGTAGCGTATTCAATTCTTTAATAAGAAGTAACGAGGAGATACAAAATGGATAAAAAAGGATTTTATAACGAAAAAACGGGGATCATTCTTACGGTCGTCGGGTTTGTAATCTTTGCGATTGCGTTCCTCGCAATGAATCCTCTGGGAACCGGAATGGGACCTTCTGAATCCCCCAGTCGTGTTGCTCTTCTAAATATTATGGCTTTTGTTTTCTGTGCACCGTGGGGTGCCTACTGGATGTACCGTTTTGCCAAGAACCCGAAATGGCTGGCAATGCCGGGTCGTTTCATCAAAGGCATGAAAGTTAAAGTGTTCTCCCCCTACGCTCTGGTAGGTATGGCAATTATTGGTGCACTGTTCGCTGCGGCAGGCTTTGGTGATCTGGGCGGTCTGGATGTGCAGGCCATGGTGATCTCCGCTTCGGCCGCACTGTTTGGCGGTATCGTTTCTTTCTTCGGGCTGTTTGTTGGACAGATCATCGCCCGCGTGTTCATCAACCCGGTCTGGTCCGGCGGTTCTTCCACCAGTGTAGCAACCTTGATCGCCTATACGCTGATCGATGCCTCCATCTGGGCGTATGCCGGATGGATCTATTTCAAGTTCGTTTTGTCCCGAGGGGATAAACCTTTCCTGGGCCGGTTCCTGCTGGCGTTGATTTTGACGGAATTGGTTCATCAGACCTGGTGGTTCACGACTTATTGGATCATGAACACACGCGAGGCTGCTATGGTCAATGTAGCGGCGGACTGGGTTGTTCTGGGTGCCGGGAACCTGTTCTTCCCTTATTGGTGGTTGAGTTTTGGTTTTGTTGCGGTCGGTTTCCTTGCCGGTGAAGGCGCGCGTAAGGTAATTAGCGGATCGCGCGGTGAATCCAAAGAGGAAGCAGAGGCTTAACGCTTTTATGACAAAGAGAGTGGATAAAGATTTTTATTTTCGGCAAAAAAATAACGGTATTTCGTCTTTATCCACTCTCCGTCAATTATAGCGGATAAAATCAGGGCGCTTCCAGCAAGGTTGTACTTGCCTTGTGAATCACAGCAAAGCAGAAAGTAATTTGCTGACCCGCCCTGAATGGCTTCATCGAAGAACTATGTTATTAGGGGTTGGATTTTCACCACAAAAAGTAACATAAGAGGTGTACATTGAAATCAGTTATCTTTAAGGATTATTCATTCAATTATCTCAACCAGAAGAAGCGCAAAGCCATCGAAAACCTTAACCTCGAAATCGAATCGGGAAGTGTGGTGGGGGTGATTGGCAAGGCCGGCGCAGGGAAAAGTACTTTGTTGAAAGCCCTGGATGGTCTGGTGCCGCAGGTGGAAGTTGGTTATCAAGATGGTGACGTTATTGTAGATGGGGAGAACGTAAAGGATCATGAAGTCAATCAAATGGCCCGTCACGTTGGCCTTGTCCTGCAAAACCCGGAGATACAGATATTCTCTCTGACAGTTTGGGATGATATTGCTTTTGGACCCGCAAACCTTGGCGTTCCCCGGGAGGAAATTGCCCGGCGTGTTGAAGCTGCGATGGAAAAGACGGAACTCACGGCTATGGCTCATCGGAGCCCTAACAACCTGTCGGGCGGAGAACAGCAGCTTCTTGCAATCGCGGGCTTGCTGGCGATGGAACCCTCCAGTGTTCTGGCGTTTGACGAACCGGTCTCGATGCTGGACCCCATTGGCAAAGAGCTGGTCTTTAACGTCATGCGGAATGTTTGCAAAGACACGCGGTGCACCAGTATTACCACAGAATCGGGCGCGGATATTGAGGCCGTGGCCGAAGTGGTGGACCATGTCATCGCGATTGACGAGGGAAAACTGGTCCTGTCAGGCAGCCCTGAAGAAGTCTTTCAGAGTGATCTGGTAGAGGAGATTGGCGTAGGACGTCCCCAGGTTACAGAGCTGGTCTTAATGCTGAAAAAGCGGGGAATTGAGTTTGAGAGAGTTCCCATCACTCTGACCCAGGCTTATGAACTGCTGGCAAATAAACTTCGTGAGGCGGGGATTAAAAAGATCGATCCTTTGCCCTCCCGCGACCTCAGGAATCATCGTGAGTTTGGAGAGACGGTGATTGAAGTGGAAAATCTTCACCATTTTTACAATCCCACAGTACATGCACTGCGCGGGGTTTCGTTTACCGTGCCCAAAGGCCAGATTGTAGGGGTCATCGGTCAGAATGGTTCCGGCAAAACGACGCTTGCGAAACATCTGGTAGGCCTTTTGAAACCGACCAATAAAGACGCAGTTGTGAAAATCATGGGGAAGGACATCACTTCTAAAAAGGTGCGCTTTGATGAGATCATCAAAATGATCAATTATGTCTTCCAGAACCCGGATGACCAGCTTTTCGCCGAAACGGCCTGGGAAGAAGTTGCCTTTGCGCCTGAGATGATGGACCTGGATAAAGAAGAAATTAAACGGCTTACAAAAGAGGCAATGGATGTCTTTGACCTCATGCCGTACCGCAACCGATATGTTTATGGACTGGACGAAGACCTTAAAACCTATCTTTCAATCGCCTGTGTACTGCCGCTTCACCCGGACATTTTATTGATCGACGAACCCACCACAGGATTGGATACGAAGGGTGAGGTCAAGATGATGGAAAGCCTGAGGTATCTGCGGGACGAATTGGGTAAGACGATTATCATCATCACCCACAATATGAAAACGGTCGGGAACCACTGCGACCGGGTATTGGTAGCTTCCAAAGGAAATATCATTCTGGATGACACCCCCCGAAAAGTCTTTGCAGAGACCGAGAAATTGTTGGAAGCGGATATCCGGCCTCCTCAAGTCACACGATTGGGCCAGATGCTGCACGAAGAATTTGGGTGCCCCATGGACATTTTGACTGTGGATGAAATGGCAAATACACTGGAGGCTTGCTTCAATCCAGGCAAAGAGGAGAGCAGCCATGACAATTGATATTTTAAAAGCACGGGATATTGACGAGCAGACATTTTTCCACAATCGCCTGCACCCTTTGACAAAAATGATCGCAACCCTGAGCGTGCTGCTCATCACCGGGTTGTGGCTGGATATTCGTTATCTACTGCCTTTACTGATCATCGGGCTTATTTTTGCGATGATTGCCAAGACTCCAAAAGCCTGGTTTGTAGTGATGTTTGTGGCACTGCTGCTGACCTGGTACCCAACGCTGCGAACGACGATTGCGCAAGCGAACCCGGAGTATTTCAAGGTGCTGGACCCGGAATGGGCTTCAACCCGTATCCTGACTCTGGATGTGAATTTCCTCAATTTGGGTACGATGGGCATTACTTATGGCACGTTGTACTGGCTGGCCGGCCGTTTGGTGCGGTTTGCAACCGTGGTAACCTGGGCAATTTTGTTAGTCAGCACCACGCCAGCCAATGAAATGGCGAACACACTGTACGCGTTAAAGGTTCCTTACCAGATGGTGTTTGTTTTTCAAATGACCTACAAGTTCATTCCGAATATGGCTTCCATTATCAACCAAATTTCTGAAGCGCAAAAGCTTCGGGGCTGGAATCTGAAGACCTGGAATCCGGTTAAGCTTGTCAAGCGTTCTTTGCCGATTGCGAATCCAATGATCCGCCGTACGGCCATGATGGTGGAGCAAATCACAACGGCGACACAGATCCGCGGTTTCGGTACCGGAGCGATCACGCCCATGCGGGATCTTAAGCTGACGAACCTGGACAAGATTGTGATCGCTTTCTTTGCATTGTTTTTCGTTGTGGCGCTTCTGGGATTAATTATCTTTAAAGCCGGGATGATTTAGGTGCAGACATGACCGAAGATTTATTGTTAGGGATTGATGTCGGCACCCAGGGAGTGAAAGGGATCCTGATTCAGCCGGACGGGAAGGTGGTTGCTTCTCATTATGTGGAACATGGCTCCATCTATCCTTATTCGGATTGGGTTGAACAGGACGTCTATAAAAATTGGTGGTTTAATCCGGTTAAAGTGATTCAGGAGCTGCTGCGCACCGAGGGGGTCCGCGCGGAGGCGATCAAAGCCATTGGTATCAGCGGTTTATATCCGGCGATGGGGCCGACGGATGGCGAAGGCCGGCCATTGGCCGGAGCCATTATGTACTCCGATAACCGGGCTGTGGCCGAAGTGGAAGAAGTTAACCGGGAACTGGGACTTCAACTAACCAGTGAAGAACTGACCCCTAAATTGATCTGGTTTTTACGAAACCGGACGGAGCTTGCGGCGAATATGGAAATGTTTTTTGATGCCGCGCATTATCTGGTTTATAAGCTCACCGGGGAGTATGTGGTGGATACGATGACCACCGGATTGTGGGGCGCAATTTACGAATCTCCCACGGCAAGCTGGCGCGAGGAGGTGTGTGAGAAATTTGGGATTCCTATGAAAATCCTTCCCAAAGCCCACCCCCCCGCGACTATTGTGGGGCAGGTGCATGCCTGGGCTGCTGAAAACACCGGCCTGGCAGAAGGCACGCCCGTTTTGACCGGCATGCCGGATCTGACGGCTTCGCTGATCAGTGCGGGAACGGTGCACCAGTATGAAACCTGCGCTTATTACGGCACGGCCGGGCTTGTCCCGGTGATGAAGGATGATCTGCTCAATGGTGTCTGGAAACCGTATCCCATTTCCGAAAGAGGGCTGACGCCTCAGGACGGATATATTTACGATTATCCATCTTACTGCCTCTCAACGGGAGATGCGGTGCGCTGGTTCCGCGACCAGTTTGGGCAGATGGAACTGGCACGAGAATTAAATAAAACTTCCGGCAGTGCGTATTCTCAACTGGACGAACTGGCGCGGGTTGTCCCACCAGGGTCGGATGGTTTGATCCTGCTGCCTTATTTCCAGGGCCAGCGCAGCCCCGTTTTCAACCCGTGGGCGGTTGGTGTGTATTTTGGGTTGAAGCAGTTCCACACCCGCGGGCATCTTTTCCGCGCAATCCTGGAATCTTTTGCGTTTACCATCCGGCACGGATTTGAAAGTTTTTACCCGAATGGACACCCTGTCAAACGACTGGTGGCGACCGGAGGCGGCGCACGCAGCCCTTTGTGGCGGCAGATTGTCAGCGATATCACCGGCATCCGCCAGGAATATGTCCCGGAAGCGGATGGACCGGTTGGAGCGGCTTATGTGGCCGGTCTGTCTATTGGTTGGTATCAGGATTTTGAAGTACTCCGGAACGAGTGGGTAAAAGTTGCCGCGGTGAACGAACCCAACCCGGAAACGCAATCGATTTATGAAAAGTATTATGAAGTTTACAAAGATTTGCACACGGCCTTAGCGCCCGTGATTGCGAAACATCATGAAGCTTATACATCTTTAGGAGGAATCCATGTTTGATAATATCACTGAAGCAGATTTAGAGGCTGGCAGAAATGCGTTGGGCGGTGGCGGCGTCGGCAACCGCATCCCATTGGTAGTGGATCATGGTGAAGGCGCCATTTTATATGACCGATCGGGGAAATCTTATGTGGACTGCACCGCGCAGGCCTGGTGTTTGAACATTGGTTATTCGCACCCGAAAATGGTCGCTGCGGTGACGGATTTCATTAAAAACTACACCCACATTCGGACCAGTTTTGAGACCCTGCCAAAGCTGCTGCTTTCGAAGAAGATCGTTGAGCTGGCTCCCGGAAATCTGGACCAGGTTACTTACGCTCTCACCGGTTCGGATGCCAACGAAGGGGCCATTAAACTGGCGATGCGCGAACGCCCCGGCGATACTTTTGTCAGCCTCTTTGATGGATACCACGGAAGGACACTGGCGACCCTGAACCTGAGTTGGCCGCATCCCAACAACCGGTTTATGTCGTGGAGCGCGCACGTCGTCCGAGTTCCGCAGGCATATTGCTACCGCTGCCCATTGGGTTTGAAGCACCCCGAGTGTAAACTGGCTTGTGTGGACCTGACGAAACAGATTATCCAGCGCGGAGCCAGCGAGCCCCCGACAGCTATGATTATGGAGCCGATGCAGGGGAATGGCGGCATGGTGGAGTTCCCGCCGGATTATCTCCCCGCGATACGCAAGATGTGTGACGAACTGGGCATTCTGCTGATCTTTGACGAGATCCAGACCGGTTTTGGCCGCATGGGCACCTGGTTTGCTTCCGAGCTTTATAACACGGTTCCCGACATTCTGGTGATGGGCAAAGCTCTGGGAGGCGGTTTCCCCTTGTTTGGAAATGTTTACAACCACAACATGAAAGGCTTCTCTCCGGGAGATCATTCTTTCACCTTTGCACATTTCCCGGTTGCGATGGTTGCTGCGCTTGCTAACCTCCAGATCATGGAAGAAGAAAATCTGCTGGAACGCGCCAGGATCATGGGCAAATTCTTCACGGACCGGTTGAAAGAGTTGCAACAGAAATATGAAATGATCGGCGATATCCGCGGGCCGGGGTTGATGATCGGTGTCGAGCTTGTCAAGGATCGTAAAACCAAAGAACCCGCACCAGAAGCCGCCACGCAGTTTGTGCATGAAGGGTTGAAACGGGGCGTAATCTTTGGCGAATCCAAGTATCTTGGGCTGGGTAACATTGTCAAGATCAAGCCCCCGCTGGTGATCACGGAAAACCAGGGTGAAAAAGTGATGGAGGTCTTTGAGGAAATTCTCCAGCTTTTAAGTTAATATCTTCCTGGTGTTTATTTTTATCAGGGCATCTTTGGGAAAAGAGCATTAACGGTAGCGTTGCGGCTTTCCAAAGATGCCCTAAAAATTGCAGATTCAAGCGACTGTAAAGTAAGGGAGAAAAGATGGATACTTCCCTTTGGACAGAATTAAGCAAAAAAATTCAAGAACGGCGCGGGATGGCGGTGGAATTGATACAGGAAATGGTGCGCCGGCCTTCCTTTGAAAGTGAATTGGAAATCCAGCAGTATCTTGAAACCTGGTTGAAAGAGCGGAAAATTCCGGTGGATGTCTGGGAGCCGGATATCCGGGAATTGAAACAGCACCGCGGTGTTGTGGATGTGGAATACGATTATCAAGGCCGTCCCAACCTGGTGGCGCGGCTCAAGGGACGTGGGGGCGGCCGCTCGCTGACCCTCAACGGACACATGGATACGGTCCCCGTGGAACCGGGCGAACAATGGACCTATGGCGATCCATGGAGCGGGGCCCTGGTGGACGGTAAGATCTACGGCCGGGGCGCGGTAGATATGAAAGGCGGCATTGCGGTGGCGCTGCTGGTTCTGGATTCACTCCTGGAGTGCGGCATCCAGCTCAAAGGGGACCTGCAATTGCAATGTGTGGTGGATGAGGAGACCGGCGGCAACGGTACTCTGGCTGCTATTACCCGAGGGTACCGCAGTGATGCGACTATTTTCCTGGAGCCAACCAGCTCCAAATCCCTTGTGGTTTCCTCGCGTGGGGCGCAGTTCTTCCGTATTATTGTGCCGGGAAAGGGGGGCGGAATTGAGTACCAGTTCACTTACCCCAATGCTATTGAGAAAGCCTGCAAGCTGTATCAGGCCGTGCGGGCGTATGCCCTGCTGCGCGCTTCTCAGGCGGATCACCCGCTGTATGCCCATGACCCCACTAAAATCCCCACCGATGTTTGCACCATTCATGCCGGGAACTGGCCTTCAACCCTGCCCGGCCAGTGTGTGATGGAAGGCAGCCTGGAGTGTCTCCCCGGAGAAGATATCGAGCAGGTCAAGGCGGAATTCCGGGCCTATCTGCTTGAAGCAGCCCGCCAGGATCCCTGGATGAAAGAACATCCGCCCCAGATTGAATGGTTTGGCCTGCATTTTGAAGCGGGAGAAACCGATTTGGGAAGCCCGCTGATTACCGGACTGCAGGATGCCTGTGAACAGGTGACCGGCGAGAAGCCGGCGGTTCTGGGCGGCGGAGGGAGCGACCTCCGGCTGCCGGTGCTGTATGCCGGCAGTCCAAGCGTGCTGTTTGGGCCATCCGGCGGCGCAATTCACAGCCTGGATGAGTATGTAGAAGTTGATTCCGTGTTGGAAATGGCCCGGATTATTGGGCGTTTTGTTCTGGATTGGTGCGGTGTTGCAAATTATTGATTAATGATAAAGGAGTTGCATAAAAATGGAAAAATTAGCACTGCTGGGCGGTAATCCCGTCCGGTTGAATGAAAAACCTCTGGAAGATCGCTGGCCGGAAACTTTACCGGAGGACAAAGCCGCTGTTGAGCGGGTATTTGACCGGGGCCATTTTGTTGGCCTGCACGATGAAGATGTGGAGAGCTTTGAGGCCGCTTACGCGGATTTTGTAGGGACGGAATACGCACTGGCATTTGGTACCGGGACCTCCTCTTTGCACGCGTCGGTGGTGGCAGCCGGCTGCCAGCCCGGCGATGAAGTCATTGTCCCGGCACTGACCTTTTTGGCTTCGGCCACTGCGATCATGCACCAGTTGGGGATCCCAGTGTTTGCCGATATCGATCCGGACACCTTCAATATCGATCCGGCCTCGGTGGAACGGCAGATTTCACCACGCACGCGTGCTATTATGGCGGTGGACATGCACGGTTTGCCGGCGGATTACGCCGCCCTGCGAAAGGTCGCCGACCGACACGGATTGGTTTTGATTGGAGACGCGGCCCACGCAATGGGCGCGGAGTATCAGGGCCGCCGGGTGGGAAGCCTGGCGGATATTACCGGTACCAGCATTATGCCGGCCAAGCAGCTGGCCACCTGCGGCGAGGGTGGGCTGCTTTCGACCGATAACCTGGAGTATTTTAACCGCGCCAATATGGTGCGGATGTTCGGCGAAGTGGTGCAGAAGGGGAAACCACGCGCTTATAACGCCTTTACGCTGGGTTGGAATTACCGCCTGAACCCGGTGCAGGCGGCTTATGCCAGCAGCCAGTTGAAACGCCTGCCGGATTACGCGAAGACTTTTGCGGAGAACGGCGCTTTCCTCGCAGACGGACTGCGGGAACTGCCGGGGTGTGTTCCGCCGTTTATCCCGGAAGGCAGCACCCATGTTTATCACATGTTCCGCATCAAGTTCGAGCCTGAAAAGGCGGGCCTTGATGTTCACCCCGGCCGCTTTGCCAAAGCCGTTGAGGTGGCTATGGCTGCGGAAGGGATGCCGCTGCGCTTTTACCAGAATATTCCTGTGCCGGGGCAGATGGTGTTCCGCCTTAAAGAGGGCTTTGGCGGGGGTATCCCCTGGACCCTGCCGGGCGCCCGCGATGTGAACTATGACCTGGAAGAATATCCGGTTTCTTTGACCGTGCTGGAAAGCACCCGCTGTATTGGCGCATCCGGAACCTCCGGCCCGAATTATTTCCGCAACCGGCGCACCATGGAACTGTATCTGGAGGCGTTCCGTAAGGTTTGGTCTCATCTGGATGATCTGGCCGGTTATGCCCGGAAAATGGAATATGACCCGCCCTGGTCGAATATTGCGCCATCCACCCGCGGTGTGTGGACGGTGCTGCTCCCGAACCAGAAGAAGGGGCAGTAATAACCTGACCTGGTTGATCTTTATCGGCTCCGGCAACCTGCCGGAGCCGATATTTTGTTGACCAGAACCGAATTTTCGCATATAATGGGGATGCTCGGGCTCACTAGCTCAATTTGGCAGAGCAACTGACTCTTAATCAGTGGGTTCGGGGTTCGAGTCCCCGGTGAGTCACCTCTTTGTGGCGGTCGTAAGACCGCCATTTGCTGTTAATCGGGCAGAAGGTTATGCGCGATTACTTATGCTTTGTTAAAATGAGACAGTCAGGTGCAGAATATACCCCTTTGGAGCAATTGCGCTCCGTGATCATTTGATTGGCGGCCGGATGTACCGTGGACCAACAAGCCCACCGAACAAGGGATTGGGAAGATGAAAATGAGGACCAGAGGGTGCGCCGTTACAAGACCTGACCAGGGTAGGCCGATGGCTGGATGGCTGCCGCGGATCGGGAACGATTTGATCTGTATTCAAATCAAATATCCAGGGTAGTACTGTGATTTCTTCTACCTTTTGAATTTCACCTACCACTTTTGGGACAAACACCTCATTTTTTATAAGTTGGATCATAGGAAGAAAGTATGTACAATATAAATGATTTTACCGGAGTGAAAGGGAAATAATATTGATTTCAAAAATTGTAAACGGCATTTCAACCTCGTCCTTAGATGGTTCGGATGCAATATTCGTTTTTTCTGGACAGTCAAAAATTTTACTGGATGCAAATGACAGAGCAAGAGATATTGTTAAGCTTTCAATTGATTTGGGAAACAGGGTCAGTATTGACGATATTGCAACGGGTGAGAATGGCAGGCTCTTCAGGGAGATATTTAATGAAGCTCTGACTTTGGGATATGCTCATTCCAAGAGCATGGAATTTCCTCAAGTGGATAGTTATGCTTTATTTTTTGAAGGCAGTGGTTGGGCTACCGTAATTGCGAATCAATCCGTAGTGATCCTATTTCTTAAAGATTTAACCACCCGTTTTGAAATGGAAAAGGCTTTAAGAGAAAGTGAGACTTTGTTCAGATCATTCTTTGAACAAATTCCCGATGCTGTTTTTATTGAAAATGAAGATGATGATATATTGGATGCAAATCTTGCTGCCACTAAGTTGTTGGGTTATCTTCATGACGAATTTTTAACAATGAAAGTATCTGATTTAATAGGCCGAGATGGCAGAAGAAGAATAATTCCCCGATCGATTATTAGAAGTGAGCTTGCGAAGACAGAACCCTTTGAAAGCGTGGATTTGCATAAATCAGGTTATGAGATCCCTGTAGAGGTAAGAACAGGGCGATTGGTGGGGGTTAAGCGCGACCTGGTGTTATCTATCGTGCGAGATATTACGGAACGAAAGAAACTGACAGAAAATCTTGAACGACAAGTAGCCGACCGAATGAATGCTCTTGCAGTTTTATATGATATTGTGGCGGAAACAAGTGGATCCGTTGAATTAATATCTATCTTACAGCGTTCGTTACAGCTTGCGGTAAGTTCCATTCATGCCTGTATCGGAGCAATTCATCTTTTTAATGAGGAAAAACAAAAATTTCATTTGGTTGTTCAACATAATCTGTCAGAAAATAACACTTTGCAAGTGGATGACTATCTTATGCGGTATATTGTCAAAAACCGTGTGCCAGAAAGGAATTTACAAACTGTACAGGTCAATCTACTTTTGGAAAAAAATAAACCGGTAAATGAAATTGCCGAATATATTGGTATTCCAATTCGTTCCAAGGGGAATGTGTTGGGAGTAATCAGTATCTTTAGAGAGTTTGTTCAACCGCTTTTAAAGGATGAGATTTCGCTGCTAAACGCACTGTCTGAGCAAATGGGGGTCGCTGTCGAGATTTCGCAATTGCGCCAACAAGTTGAAACAGAAGCAATAGGCAGAGAGCGCCAGCGAATTGCACATGATTTACACGATTCGGTGACGCAGTCGTTATATAGTTTGAATTTCCAGGTAGAAAGTTGGAGACGCTCACCACAGCGTGATCAAGTCAAAAATTTTTCGAAATGGATGGATATTTTAGAGCAAACAACAAATCAAATCCTCCGAGAAATGCGTATGTTATTGTTGGAGCTCTCTCCTGTTAACTTGTCTCAATTGGGAATAACCAGTGCACTTCGCCAAAGGTTGAAGACAATTGAGAAAACCCTGGCGATTTCTACGGTAATCGAAGCTAATATAGAAGAAGAACTTTCTCCAGAGGTCGAGAAAGAATTGTATTATATAGCTCTTGAAACAATAAACAATGCTATTAAGCATGCTCATCCAGGTAAAATTTCTGTGATGTTCGAATCTAACAATGAAACATTGTCTTTAGAAATTTCAGATGACGGAATTGGGTTTGACGTTGAAAAGGGTTGGAATGCCGGGGGAATAGGATTGAAAAGTATTCAAACCCGTGCCCAGAAAATTGGATGTGAATTGGATGTCTATTCAGAATTGGATAAAGGTTCCAAAATTTGTGTTTACAGGAAAGAGGTCGGTGAAAAGTGACTGAAAAGATTCGGGTATTAATTGTAGATGACCACCCCTTGTTTCGGAATGGGCTGAAGAGTTTATTGGAAACCGAGCCGGTAATATCCGTGATAGCTGAAGCGGAGAATGGAGTTGAAGCCATTGATTTAGCGATTGAATTGGAACCGGATGTAATTCTTATGGATTTAAAATTGCCTTTAAAGAATGGCATAGAGGCTATTAAAGAGATCAAATGCAAAAACAGCGAATTGAAAATATTGGTGCTTACCAGTTTCAGTGAGGAAGAAAATGCTATTCCTGCAATTATTGCAGGTGCTCTGGGTTATATAATGAAGGACAGCCCTCCGCATGAGGTCATTCAAGCTATTCTAAAGGCCAATCAAGGGAGCCCGATATTAAGCGCCAATATTGCAACAAAAATGATTCAAGAGTTACAACGGAAGGAAGCGTCAACGGCATGTGTTGAAGCGTTAACGGACCGGGAATTAGAAATCGTAAAGCTTATTGCGCAAGGAACAACGAATGAGCAAATTGCACAGAAGCTGTTTATCAGCAAGCGTACCGTAAGCACGCATATTAATAATATCAATGGAAAACTAAATTTAAAAAATCGTGCTCAACTGGTCCATTATGCAATCCAAAATAAGCTGATTGATCTTGATCCTTAGTATTTTATTCTCCAATAGAACATCGTTTTTCCAGTTTTAATATCTGAATAATTTTAATTTAACCTGGGGCGCGTAAGCAACCGAACTCAAGTTTTGATTGCATTTCAGGTTTTTCGCTTCAAAATCATGATTTTTGCAAACTAAAATCCTTATCCGCAACTGAGGTTAATGAATTAATTGTTTCTTTTTGGTGATAAGATTTTGAACTGCTTCAGGGGATACATAGAGTATCTACGATTAATTATTACTACTTTTTATTATTAAAAAAGGTTGTTTCTATTATTTCAAAATCCGAAATATACCGATGTGAAATTGACTAAGTATTTCTAAAATAGTAATATGCTTGTTTTCCAATGTGTTTTGCGGGCAAGATGTGAGTATCAGAATAAGCCCCCAATTTTTTATCAAATTGCAAGCATTGTTAGATAGGATTTCGGTTGGTTTTTATAACCCTTAGAAACAAATTTCTCCAGGTTAAGAAATTGCGCAGTAAATTTGTAGTTAGCTGCTTAACAATCAGGCACCCGGTGTATGCTGCTGTTGTAAAACCGGTTTTAGATAAAAATAACAGGAACGGGACCTTTTTTCAAATTATCCAAATGCATCTCAAGTAAATATCCGTTTAAAAGTTAAACAAAATATTGTTAGTGTCAGAGAAGCGGAATTGGTAAATATAGGTATTTGATTGCTCTTCAGGAGTTGAACGAACAAGGAAGCCATTCTTCGAACGATTAAAAACTCTACTAAAACAATGAAAACTTTTATACATAGAATCATTTCATTCAAGAACAAAACAGGATTCTATCCATCCAATAACGTCCGCGCAATTTTGCTTTCTCCGGAAAAGAATGTTTTTTATTTGCCAGGTTTGGTTTTAAATTGGATGCTTTCGGATTGTTTCAAATGCTTGAAGCATGACAACCCAACTACTGGAATTACTCCGGTAAATGCGGAAAGCGAACCAGGTTCCAATCCACTCCATATATTCCTGCGAAATCAAATTTACAACTTTCAATATCAAAAATGGACAGACAATAGAAAAAATTGCACCTGTCCATTTTTTTTCATAATCCTTTAGGAAGTCAATAATTTTCGGAGGTTTTTAAGTTATGAAGACAAGTGGTTTTAAGGGCCGGGATTTTCTGGCCGAAACAGATTTCACTCCGCAAGAAATCAAGACCGTCCTGGAAGTTGCAGAGGAATTGAAACGGGAACGCGGCATGGGCGTGTACCACGACCAG
>JAHDQE010000106.1 GCA_018433975.1 Ornatilinea sp.
ACGCCCCCGTCGGGGGAAATAAAGGAATCAAGACCGGCAACATCCACCTGGTCCATAGAAAGCCCCATGGCTTCTGCGGTCATCTGGGCTGCTACCGTATTCAACCCCTGCCCAAGATCCGGCGCGCCAATCCGCACGAGGACTTTCCCGTCCGGGAGCCATTCCAGCCGGTTGGTGCTGTCATCGGGGACGCGGTGTCCCAGGCCCATTGTCTGGACGGACAGGGCAAACCCAACCCCGCTTTTCATGCCCGGTCTGGGGGGAATTTGCTTCAAACGGTTGATTTCCTGTTCGACGATTTCTACGCTTTTCTCCAGGCTTTCGGGCTGGTTTACCAGTGCACGGGTGACATTCCGGTTCCCGGACCGCCAGATATTTTTCCGGCGGAAAGCCAGCGGGTCCATACCGAGTCTTTCGGCCAGGATATCCATCATGCCTTCGGAACCGAAATTGCTTTGCGGTGCGCCGAAACCGCGCATGGCTCCCCCGATAGGACTATTCGTATAGGCGAGATAAGTGTCCAGGCGGACATTCGGAATGCGGTAGGGTCCGGTCAGGGTTTCTGTATGGAGTTGAGAAACCGGGATGCCGTAAGAACCATAAGCGCCGGTATTCATATGACTGACGACTCTCATCGCGACGAGTGTGCCGTCCTTTTTTACACCGGCTTTGTAGGTGAGGATGGCCGGGTGTCGTTTGGGGTGTGCCAGCAGAGATTCTTCGCGGGTATTGACCAGTTTAACGGTTTTGTGGGTTTTCCAGGATGCCAGCGCAGCCAGAATAGACAGGTTGGAGTCTTCTTTTCCGCCAAATGCTCCGCCGATTGTGGCAATCTTGACCTGAACTTTCTCAAGGGGAAGACCGACCACATGGCTGATGTGTTCCCGGTCGTTGAAAGGTTTTTGCGAACTGACCCAAACCGTGAGATGACCATCATCGTGCCATTCTGCCAGAGAAGCTTCCGGTTCCAGATAACCCGGATAGATGCGGGGGACTTTAAAAGTTTGTTCCACAACCAGATCGGCTTCTGCAAACCCTTTTTCGAGATCGCCTTCTTCAATCTCGAAATGGGCCAGCAGGTTGCCGTCCTTGTGGATAGCCGGTGCACCGGGTTGGAGGGCCTCAAATGGATCAAAAACCGGGTCGAGGGCCTCGTAAATCACTTGGATGGCATTCCGGGCGTTTTCCGCCGCAGAGAGCGTTTCTGCGACGATAATTGCTACCGGTTCACCTACAAACCTCACTTTGTCCTGCGCCAGAATTGGCCGGTCGGGGTTGATTGCCCCATACACTTTGCTGCCCTGGACGTCTTCAATGGTGAGGATGTCAATCACCCCGGGGACTTGTTTCGCGTCGGCTGTGTTGATTTCGCGGATCAAAGCATGGTGTTCCGGGCTTCGAAGGATTACCCCATATTTCAGGTTCTGGGGCTGGAGGTCGGCCACATATTTTGCGCTGCCGGTCACTTTTTCCCAGGCATCTTTACGCAGAACGGATTTGCCAATCAGGGTATCTTGCTTACTCATGGTTGATTTCCTCCGCGGCAGCCTGTACAGCTTCCACAATTTTGGTGTAGCCGGTACAGCGGCAGATATTTCCTGCCAGAGCCTCACGAACTTCCTCATCGCTGGGTGTGGGGTTCTTATCCAGCAGGGCTTTGGAAGCGATAATCATCCCGGGTGTGCAGAATCCGCATTGGACCGCGCCGTGTTCCACAAAAGCTTTTTGCAGAGGGTGGGGATGTCCGGATTGGGATAGTCCTTCAATGGTGGTGATCACACTGCCGTCCGCCTGACCAATCAACACAAGACAGGAATTAACCGGTTCGTCGTTCATTATTACCGAACAGGCCCCGCATTCTCCCGAGCCGCAGCCTTCCTTTGTGCCGGTCAGGCCGAGGTCTTCGCGCAGTACGCTGAGCAGGGTGCGGTTAGGTGTGGTGGTAATCTGGTGCTTTTTTCCGTTCACCGTGAGATGGATCTGAATGGGTTTCATCGTTATATACTCCTTTTTGCCATTTCAGAAGCGGACGCTAGAGCGCGTTCCAGAAGAACTCCGGTTGCTTTGCGGCGGTAATCTGCCGTAGCCCGGACATCGTCGATGGGAGCGATTTTCTTCAATGCGGCTTCAACGGCTAATTTCCAGGCCCCTTCTTCGGGCTCCCGCCCGATCAGAAGTTCTTCTGCCGCTTTACAGCGAATGGGCGTGGGCGCAACTGCCCCCAGGGCTATTCGGGCGGCAGATATTTTATTGTTGCTGTTGATTTCAATCGCGGCTGCGGCTGTGGCAATGGAAATGGTCATTCCCTGCCTTGGCCCCAGTTTTTCAAACCCAAAACCCCGGACAGCAGGCGGTTTGGGAAAGGAAAGATGGTGGATGATTTCGTCCGGGGCCAGTGCGGTCTTCATAGGTCCGGTCAACAATTCTTCCAGCAGAAGGACGCGTCCGCCGCGAGGGCCGACCAGAGCAGCATCTGCGTCAAGCACCAGTAACGGGGGCAGCGAGTCGCCTGCGGGTGAGGCGTTGCCGATGTTGCCGCCGATGGTTCCCCGTGCGCGTGCCATGGGCGAACCCACCAACCGGCTGGCCTGAACCAGTACCGGTGCGTATTGGGAAAGAACAGTGCTTTCCAATACATCCGCGTAAGAGCTCCGCGAGCCGATGTAGACGCGTTCGGCATCTTCCCGGATGAATCGCAGTTCGTCGATATGGCTGATGTCGATCAACGCGGATACGTTCAGGGTGTTGGAGCGTAATCGGGGGATCAAGTCTGTGCCGCCTGCGAGGATGCGGCCTCCCGGAGAGGCTAAAAGTTGTAAAAGCTGGGGCAGGTCTGTAGGTGAAAAATATTCAAATTCTTCCATAGTGGTTTTACCTTATCATTGATGTGAAGTGGACAGAATTGGCATTTGTCGGTCAGTTTAAAGGCAAATCAGTATCGTATGCCGCGAATATCAACAAAGAACAGAAGGCGCGTTTTTCGAACGGTTCTGTTGCAAACCATGCTACAAGAGGGTATCGATCAATTTGTGTGACAGGACGTGCACCAGACCCATATCGGTAATTCCAAGCTGGGGCACAGTGGGCAGAGAAACAAAAGAGAGTGTCATCAGCGGAGCGGGAAGCACACAGCCCAGTGAGGCAGCCGCAGCGTTCACCTTTTCCAATATCTCAATGACATCGGCAGGGGGCTGGTCGCTCATCAATCCGCCGATTGGCAAAGGGAGTTGAGCCAGCACCTTATCACCGAGTGCAACGACTAATCCACCCTGCATGGCCTGTGCGGCGCGGGCGCAGGTTGCCATGGATTCATCGTCCGCGCCCGCAATGATCAGGTTGTGATGGTCGTGGGCCACAGTGGATGAAATCGCGCCGCGCTGAATGCCAAAACCGCGGATGAAACCAATCCCAATATTGCCATTTTTTCCATACCGCTCTGCTACAGCCAGTTTTAAGATGTTCTGGCCCGGATCGGACTGGACAGAACCGTCTTTAACAGGCAAAAAAGCTTCCTCGGGTTCATTGATAATCTGGTCGGGGAAAATCTTGATGACCCGGACGCGGGCTTTGGGACCGGGGTGCGGCAGCCGGAAGTCGGCAGGATTTTCTCCACGGGTAAGCCGGACGGTATGGAAGATCCATTCAGGATAATTCGCTGCCGGCATGGGAACGGCCATCTGGCCTTTATCCACTACCAGGGTCCCTTTGAAAAAGACTTGTTCGGGTTGGATGTAGTGAAGGTCTTTTACCAGCAGGATGTCCGCCCATCTTCCGGGCGAAATGCTGCCGATTTCGTGATCCACCCGGAAGTGCTGGGCGGCATTCAATGAAGCCATCTGGATTGCTTTGATCGGGGAAAGGCCCATCTCAATGGCTTTGTTGACCATAAAGTTGATATGCCCCTCGGAGACAATTTCGTTGGGATGTTTGTCGTCCGTGCACATCATCCAATTGCGATGATCCAGACCTTCTTCAATCAGACCCGAGACCAGCGTTTCCAGATTGCGTTCCGTACTGCCTTCACGGATTAAAACTGCCAGCCCCCGCCGGATGCGTTCTTTGGCTTCTTCAAAGGTCACACATTCATGGTCATCCGAAAGCCCTCCGCAGGCATAGGCATCCAGATCGGCGCCGGTCAGCCCAATGGCGTGTCCGTTCGCGATTTTTCCCAGCTTGAGAGCAGCCTCAACTTTGGCAAAGTATTCTTCCCGCAGCCCCAACACCTTGGAAGGATCGAGTTCGCCGAGGCTTACGGTAACATCCCATGCTAACAGCTTGCGGGTATCCTCCAGGCCGATTTCTCCGCCTGTAGTTTCCAGGCCCGGCGCAGTCGGGACGCGTGACGAAACTTCCAGGTAAACATGACAGGGAAGCTGTTCGGAAGAAGCAAATAGTGCTTCCAGGCCGCGGTATCCGGCAGCGTTGGCGATTTCCATGGGGTCGGCAAACAGCGCGGTGGTACCTTGTGGCACGGTCAATCTTGTCAGACCTTCCGGGATCAGCAGGGTCGAATCGATATGAACGTGGGTGTCGATCAGGCCCGGCACTGCAAAACGGTTTTCTCCGTCTTGAAATGCTTTCGCTTTTGCGTCGGGCGCTGCCTGTAAGGTGACAATCCGGCCGTTGCGAATACCGATATTGCCTGGAATGATCTCTTCGCTGTAAACATTTACGATGCGCACATTTTGAAGGATAAGATCGTAGGGTTCTTTCCCAAGGGCGGTTTTTACCAGTTCCATTCTTTTCTGGACGGGATTGGAATTCATCGGTTACCTCGATATCAGGATAGGAGTATGGGGGCAGATGGTCATGGGAGAAGCTCTGGAAGAATAAAATGGTCTTTTTCAGCGTCTGTGACGATATGGATCTGATTCTTCATCCTATTATATCCTGAGAACGCGTTGATTTTCTTTGGACTGAGCGGAAATTTAAATCGATGGACGAGGCTGTTGATTTTGGGGTAAAGTGGTAAACTTTTAATGTTACGAATATTTTGATACGGGAAATCAAAGAAGTGTCTTATCGAAAAAATTGAAATGAGCGGATACCCCGAAATCGATTCGTTTGTGCTGGTAGCGATCCTGCCTTCTCCGCGGGATATGGAAATTGCACGCTTATTGGGCTGGTACCGTATCCCGCTGAAGTCATCTCCAAAGGTTCTGGAGGTGGATTATCTGGCGTTTTATCAGACGGCAGCCTTTGGAAAAGAGCATCGCTGGCGGATCGAATCTTTTGCAGAAGTGAGAGGGTTTGAACTCACCACAAGGCGGGAACTTTTCCGGGATGAGCCGGATCACCCCAGAGCGGAAGAAGAATATTTTAAAATCCAAATTGGCCCGGTTCAGGCTCTTCCTGCTCCGATACTTGCAGACAACTGGAAACGGATTACGTTTTTGTATACCACCGGGAAGCTTTTTCATGGCGCAGCCCGGGTGAAGGATCTGGTCGTTCATTCGGAAGACCGTGAGGTCTTATGGCGGGCCTTGCGGGAGCGGGCTTCAAAATCGGCGGAATATCGGTTCAGGGATGAACCTGATTTTGAACTGGATCCAAACCTGCTGGCAATGTTGGGCGATTTTACAAAAGTGGATGAGAGCCGGCCTTCCTATAGGACGGAAGACTGGTAATTCCGGTCGGAACAGGGAAAAACAGGCAGGTTGTATAAACTTGTCGGCTGAATGAAGGTTGTTAATCTGGAGTACTTTCCGCTACGATAAGAAGAAAGAAATGTAGTTTCCTTATTAATTGGGGAGACTACAACTTATCCCAATGGTTGCTTTAAGAAGGAGCGTTCAACATGACCCTCGTTATTAAGTCAGGCAAAATTGTAACAGCGGCAGAAACTTTTCATGGAGATATTCTGGTTGAAGGGGAAAAGATTGTTCAAATTGGCGCAAATTTGAAAATACCGGAAAATGCTGAAGTTATTAACGCGGAAGGGAAACTGGTCATGCCGGGAGGCGTTGATCCGCATGTGCATTTGAATTTGCCCATGTTTGACACCGTCAGTTCGGATGACCACTATACCGGGCATAAAGCGGCTGCGTTTGGTGGGACCACCACAGCTTTAGATTTTGTTCCCCATTGGGAAGGCTCTCTGCGGGATAATATTGACCGCTGGCATGAACGGGCCGATGATCTGGCCGCGATTGATTTTAGCTTTCACATGAATATTGAACGGTTAAATCCTGAGGTCCGGGCCGAAATGCCTAAACTGGTCAAAGAAGGGATCACTTCTTTTAAAGTATTCACGGCGTATAATGGCCGGATGCGGCTGCAGGATGGCGACATTTTTGAAACCTTGCGGATTGCGAAAGAGAATGGTTATTTGACCATGGTGCATGCTGAGAATGGGGACGTGATCGATATTCTGGTGGCAGAGGCGCTTGCTGCAGGGCATCTGACTCCCGAATGGCATGCTTTAACCCGCCCTTCCTGGAGTGCAGTGGAAGCAGTACTGCGCAGCTCTGCGTTGGCGGGAATGGCCGATACGCCTTTGTATGTGGTGCACATGAACACCGGAGGCGGTGTGGATCAGGTGCAGTATGCCCGGGAACAGGGTTTAAAGGTGATGGGAGAGACCTGTCCTCAGTATCTTTTCTTCACAATTGATGATATTCGGCGCTCGGATGGCGCGAAATGGATCTGCTCTCCTCCTATGCGGACTGTTGCGGACAATCAACGGTTATGGAAGGGGCTTATGGAAGGAACGCTCCAAACCATGGGGACGGATCACTGTGCATTTTTCTATGACGGCACACAACCGATTGTGTATGAAGGCAAGAAGATTGCGATTCCCGGTAAAGAATTAGGCAAAGACGACTTCACAAAGATCCCCAATGGCCTGCCGGGTATTGGAGACCGTATGCCCATTTTGTGGACTTATGGGGTCGGGAGTGGAAAAATATCCGAAAATGAATTTGTGGCATTGTGTAGTACGAATCCCGCCAAGATATTTGGAATGTATCCCCAAAAGGGTTCCCTGATGCCGGGCGCGGATGCGGATATTGTGCTCTGGGATCCGGAGCGGGAACTGGATTATGGGGTGGCTTATGCAAAGCACCGCACCGACTATAACCTTTATGAAGGATGGAAGTTGAAAGGATATCCGGAAAAAGTTTTCCTGCGTGGCAACCTGATTGTGGATGGTGAACAATGGTCAGGCCGGCCAGGTATGGGAAAGTTCCTCCACCGGAATCCGGATGCACCGGTGCTTTAGCACGGGCTCCATTAAGAAAAGATGCTGACCTTACTCCCTATTTTCATATTGCTGGTTGCCGCAGTTGGAATTCTGGTGGTACAACGCTGGCGGCCTAATTACAGTTATACCTGGCTCATCGTTACAGGAGCTGCGGTTATATCTTGGGGATATCTCCTTGCGCAGCGCTGGCTGCAAACAGATCCCTTTTCGATGGTGATCTGGCGTCCCGGAGAAGGTCAGCCTCTTTCAATTTTGCTTCAACTTGATTCATATTCCTGGCCATTTGCACTCAGTCTGATTACGCTGTTATTAGCCGCAATTCTGACCGCGACGGGCCGCCTTGAACTGCAGATGGCTGCGTGGATGTGGGTGGGTAGTTTGACCATTGTTGGTACCGGGTTAATTGCGGTCATGGCAGGCAATCCCCTTACTTTTATTTTGGCATGGACCTTGATCGATCTTGTGGAAATGGTCTTCGTGCTTCGGAACCTGGTGGCCGAAAGGTTTGAATTCAGCGTCATCGTAGTTTTTGTGACCCGGTTGATTGGTTCCATGCTGGTAGTTTGGGCAATGGTGTCCAGCCAATCGAAGGGAACACCTCTGACCATCCAGAATGCGCTGCCGGAAGTGAGCCTTTACCTGCTTTTGGCTGCGCTGCTTCGCCTGGGCGTTTTCCCGATCCGGCTTCCTTATGCCAGAGAGCTGAGAGAACGGCGCGGATTGGGAACAATCCTGCGTCTGGTTGCACCTGCTTCCGGCTTCGCGCTGTTGGGCCGTCTGCCGGTAACTTTTGTTCCATCTCAATGGACCTTATTTCTCTTATTGGCTTCGGGGATTGGCGCATTCTTCGGCGCTTGGATCTGGCTGGTCTCGGAAGACGAACTGGCCGGGAGACCGTATTTGCTGTTATATTTTGGGAGTCTTTCCCTTGCCAGTGTGATCCGGGGCCAACCACTGGCGGCAGTTACCTGGGGGGTGACATTGATCCTGATTGGCGGGATGATCTTCTTCCATTCACTAAAACGCCGCGAATTTTTATTTGTTTCTCTGATCGGATTTATTGGGATCAGCGGTCTGCCCTTCACACCTGCGGCCAGTGGGTGGCTGGGCCTTGTCCAAAATCCATTTAATTTCTGGAATGTGGTTTTTCTCCTGACACATGTCATAATGATGATCGGGTATCTCCGCCACATGATAAAAATTGAAAGCGATGAAAAGAAAATGGAAAGATGGGTTTATGTAATCTATCCATTTGGATTGATGCTGCTCGTGTTGGCACAGTGGTTCATTGCCGCTTCGGGTTGGAACAGCACCCTGACAGTGGGTGTCTTGTGGGCATCGGTTTCCTCTTTGCTGCTCACGGTTGTGGGGGGCGTGGGGTTATGGAGATGGGTGCCCAATCTGTCGTTCGACTCTGAACGAATCAGCTGGCTGGTTGTATTTGGCAGGCGAATTCGTAAGTTTTTTATTGACCTGTTGGGTTTGAAATGGTTATACCGGATGATCCAGTTTAGTTATAACCTTTTGCAGCGCATCATTTATTTTGGAACCCAAATTCTGGAGGGCGACGGCGGAATTTTGTGGGCATTGCTTCTGTTAGCTTTGCTGCTTTCCCTGGTCCTGCCTGGAGAGTTATCTTGATCCTCAATCGATTGGCTTTTCTTCCGGTTGCGCTTTTGATGGCGACTTCGCTTTTCTTGTTGTTAAGTCAGGACTGGCGGCGGTTTTTTATTGCCATTGCCGTGCAATATCTGTGTGTTTTTTGGCTGGTAGCTCTGGTTTGGCCGGTGGGGTTGGCTGCTGTTAAACTGGTGGTGGGTTGGATGTGTGCGGCTGTTTTGGGCGCGTCTCAGATCGAAACAGACTTGGAAGATCAAAGCCTGGTCGGCTCTTCCGGATGGCTTTTCATGCTTGTGGCGGCCGGTGTGGTTTGGCTGGTTGTCTTTTCTGTTTCCTCGACATTGCAGGATTGGATTCCGGCTTCCTCTCCGATGATGTTCGGTGGACTGGTGCTGATTGGAATGGGGCTGCTTCAGTTAGGAATGCATAACAACCCATTGCGTGTGATTGTTGGGCTGCTGACTCTGATTTCCGGCTTTGAGATTCTCTATGCCGTCATTGAAAACTCTGTTTTGGTGGCAGGTCTGCTGGCGTTGATTAATCTGGGCTTATCGTTGATCGGCTCGTACCTCCAGGTTTATTCTCCCGAGGAGGCCAATCCGGAATGAGTACGCCCCTGATTTGGATATTTATGCCTGTCCTTGCAGCAATTGGACTCTGGTTTTTAAAACAAGAACGGAAGTGGAGTCTGATTCTGGGGATGGGATTATGTCTGTTGTTGGTGTTTTTGACGTTTGTGTTTCATCCGGATGTGCCCGGTAATTTAGGGCCGGTGTCTTTTCAGATTTCTTCCACTTTTTCTGTATTGGGCAGAAGGTTTGTTTTAGGTTCCAACCGGATGCCGTTTTTACGGCTTATTTATGGCTTTCTGGGGGCATGGTTCCTGGGTGGTTGGGTCAGCAAACCCCATAAGTATTTTGTTTCTCTTGGTTTGGTAACGACTGCTTTGTTGGTGGCTGCAATTGCGGTGGAGCCTTTCTTATATGCGGCTCTTTTGATTGAAGTAGCGGTTTTGATCACTGTGCCGCTTTTTGTTTCGCCGGGTTCGGAAATTTCTCAAGGTGTTTTGCGGTATGTAATTTTTCAGACATTGGCAATGCCGTTTATTCTTTATGCAGGTTGGGCCGCAGCAGGGACCGAAGCCAATCCGGCCAATGAGCGTTTCTTGCTGCAAGCTGTTTTGTTGTTGAGTCTGGGATTTTCATTCTGGTTGGCGGTTTTCCCCTTCTATACATGGGTGCCAAAACTGGCGGGAGAAACGGCCCCTTATGTATTTGGTTTTGTGGTTACATCGCTTTCGCTGGCAATCCTTCTTCTGGGTATGGATTTCCTCAATGAGTATGTATGGCTGTGGAATTTTTCCGGTTTAGCGGGTGCGTTTCGGTTAGTGGGCGCCTTGATGGTGGCCACGGGTGGAATCTGGGCGGCTTTTGAACAGGATTTAAAAAGGATTTTTGCCTACGCAGTAATTGTTGAGAATGGCTTTTCACTGCTTGCATTAGGGCTGCATAATTCGATTGGCCTGGAAATTACCACGCTGATGTTTCTGCCCCATTTGGTGATCAATTTGGTCTGGGTGTTGGGGCTCTCAATGCTTGCGGAAGAGACGGAATTGAATATTCAGGGCATCAAAGGACTGATGCATTCCCGTCCCTTTGCCGTGTTGGCAATTCTTGCCGGCTGTCTGTCGGTTGGTGGACTGCCGCTTTTTGCAGAGTTTCCACTGCGGCAGGTACTTTTGGAAAATATGGCAATGGAGTCGCTTGCCATTGTGGCCTGGGCTCTGGTAGGTGGGTTTGGGCTGTTGTTCAGCGCTTTTCGGATTCTTGCGGTTTCTATCGAAAGTAAAGACGAAGTTTGGGTAATTTCGGAGAACTGGCAGCAGCGGATTTTCTTGTCGTTGGGGGTGTTGCTTTTATTGGTTTTGGGAGTTGCCCCAAAATGGTTTTATCCGGGTATGCTCCGTTTGCTGGATGCTTTTGATCGTTTTCGATAGCATCCGTTTGACATTTTTTAGTTTTACGGTCTGGTATAATCCGATTGGTTAGATATGGATTGAAAACAGCCTGAAATTATTCTGTCGTCAATAAAACAGCGGGACGGCAGCCCGCGTATTGAAAACCCTGAAAACTCCATTCTTAAATCAATAATTGAGGTCGGTATGGATCTGGAACAAATTGTTAAACGTCTTGAATGGTTAGATGATGAGCGCCGGAAGGATCGGACGACGATTGCGGCATTGGAGAAACGACTGGAAGCCTCAGAAAATGCGCTTCCGATGATGCAGGAGCAGATCAAAGAGATCAGTGGGGAAGTTTCGCGGGTTGCTGCAATGCTGGATCGTTTTGACCAGATCGAAAGTTCATTGGCGAAAACGCGAGTGGATATTACCCGTAAAATTGAAAGTGTAGAAAAACAGCATCAGGAACGGGATCGGGATCTGGATAAGATCCGGAGGGATGACCTCGAGTCTCTTAACCGGGCTATTTCTGATGCGCGCAAGGCTTCAGACCCCATCCCGGAGATGAAAACGAAGCTGAACGCCAGAGTTGAAGAAGAATTCCGCCTGAATCGATTAATTGAGGCCCTCGAACAAAAGATTGAGGAAAATATACGAGGGGATGAAGAATATCGCCGGGGGCAAAAACTTCTTCAGGAGGGTCGACGTCAGGATACAAAACGTCTGACCGACCTTCAGGCCGAAGTCTCGGCTTTCCGGAAAAGGTTGGAAGAACAACGTGGAAAAGTGGAGCTGTTTACGGATAGCGTGCGCAAGCTGGAATTGCGTATAGGGGAAATCCAGGCGGCTGAAACGGAGCGCCGTCAGATACAAACTGCTTTTATTGAAAAACAGAACATGGCGAATCTGGAACGGGAACGCGTCTGGAAAGAATGGCACACCCAGTTTGAGGTGATTACCGGGCAGGCCGTGAATTTGGAATCTCAGATGCAGACTCTGGATACCACACATCGTGCTGTTAAACGGGCACAAGATTCTTTTGAGGAATTAAAGCAGCGCTTTGAACGCCGTTTGAATGAAATGACGGAAATGCAGCGCCTTGTAGAGGAACGGCTCCGGCAGGAATGGGTTTCCTTTAAAGCGGATGACCAGAAACGTTGGACAAATTACACGCTCACTCAGGAAGAACAGCAGCGTGAAATGGTGCGAAAGCTTGAAAAACAGAATGAACGTTATGTTCAACTGGATGATCTCTCTCGTGATATTGAGGATACGATGAAGCAAATGACCGAAGAGACCCAGAAACGCTTGCAAAGTTTATTGGAGCTTTCCCATCGGTGGATGGAAGAGTTTGACCAGTCGTTTGGCCAGCAGAGATAAACAGGAAAAATCAAATGCGAGTCATCGGGACAGCCGGACATGTAGACCATGGGAAATCCAGCCTTGTAGCTGCTTTGACCGGTATCCATCCGGACCGGCTTAAAGAAGAGCAGATCCGGGAAATGACCATTGATTTGGGCTTTGCCTGGATCACTCTGCCGAATGGTGAAGATGTTGGTATTGTCGATGTTCCCGGGCATCGGGATTTTATTGAGAATATGCTTTCCGGAGTGGGAGGGATTGACGCGGCCCTGTTTGTTGTCGCTGCGGATGAGGGGGTGATGCCGCAGACCAAAGAACATCTTGCGATTTTAGATTTGCTGCAAATTCAAGGTGGTGTTATCGCGCTGACCAAGGTGGATCTGGTTGACGATGCTGAATGGCTGGACCTGGTGGAAATGGATGTCCATGATGCGGTGCAGGGTACCGTACTGGAAAAGGCTCCTATCATCCGGGTGTCTGCCCGGACCGGTGTGGGATTGGAAGCTTTGAAACAGGCTCTGGCTGAACATCTGGCAGACCGTCCTCCACGCTCTGATTTGGGGCGGCCCCGGCTCCCGGTAGATCGGGTTTTCTCCATTTCCGGTTTTGGAACCGTAATTACCGGCACGCTTCTGGATGGACAGTTTCATCTGGGGGATGAAGTTGAAATCCTCCCGGATGGGGTACATGGTAGAGTTCGCGGTCTTCAGAGCCACAAGCGCAAGGTGGAAACTGCCGTTCCCGGAAGCCGGACGGCTGTTAATATCTCCGGCGTAGAAGTGGATCAGGTCCGGCGGGGGAATGTCGTCAGTAAACCCGGTCTTTACCAGCCGACACGGCGCCTGGATGTCCATTTCCGCTTGCTGAAGGATGCTTCTTTACCGATGAAGCATAATACTCGGGTAAAGCTTTTCCTTGGGGCTGCAGAGGTCCCGGCTCGAGTGCGCTTGTTGGGGACGGAAGAGCTCTTGCAGGGCCAGGAAGGCTGGCTGCAGATCGAAACGGAGGCTCCGGTGGTGGCTGTTCGGGGTGACCGGTATATTCTTCGTCGCCCGTCTCCGGGAGAGACTCTGGGCGGGGGTGTGGTTGTGGATCCTTTCCCGGGGAAAAGGCACAAACGTTTCTCGGAAAGCGTATTGAAAAAATTGGAAGCGCTGCTGGTGGGCTCGCCAATGGATGTTCTCTATCAGGCTGCGCTGGATCAGCAGGCAGGAACCGTGAAAGCGTTGGTGCAAAAATCACGGCTGGATAAAGAAATGGCTCTAGAAGCCTTGAGGCAGTTGTTGGAAGAAAACCGGTTGATATTGCTGGATGCGGGGCCTTTAAACTTGCAGGCAGAACAAATGGTGATAGCAGAACCACGCTGGTCTGCTTTGCTCCAGAAAGCACAATCAACGGTTGCGGCCTTTCACGAACGGTATCCATTGAGAGTGGGGATTTCGAAAGAGGAATTGAAAAGCCGGTTGGGGTGCGAACAGCGTCTGTTTAATGCCCTTCTCCGGAAGTGGTCTGAAGAAGGACTGTTCAGAGTCGCTGGTTCGGTGGTGTGTTTGTCTTCCCACGAAATAAAATTTGATCTGTCCCAGCAAAAACGGGTAGATGAATTACTGGACAAATTTAAAGCAGATCCTTATAAACCACCCAGCGTTAAAGATTGTATCGCCGAAGTTGGCGAAGAAGCTTATAATGTCTTGCTTGCGCGTCAGGAACTGGTTCAGATCGCGCCGGATGTGGTCTTCCGCGGACAGGACTATGAAGCCTTGCTGAAGATAGTTGACGAAAAGGTAGGTGTTGGGGGAACCATTACCATCGGGGAATTCCGTGACCTTGTACAAACCAGCCGGAAATATGCCCTGGCTTTTCTGGAAAGTATGGACGAACAGGGCGTGACGGTCCGGGAGGGGGATGTTCGCCGGTTAAGGAAACCTGCTTCGCACCGTTGACAGACTCGTCAGTACCTCTTATAATATCGTTTGCCTTATCCCGGCAGGTAAAGCTGGGGTATTTGTATGTATTCCCAACTTCCCCGCCATCAGGCGTAATGATGCGCAGGATTTGCGGCGAAGTGAAGATTGGAGAAAAGTAATGAAGTATGCAATAGTGGAAAGTGGCGGTAAGCAGTATAAGGCCGTCGAAGGTGCCGCCATAGAGGTGGACCGCTTACAAGTTGAAGAAGGGCAGGAACTCCTCTTGGATTCCGTTCTTCTGGTCGCCGATGGTGAGGATGTTTCAATTGGCACCCCGGTTGTTAAAGGTGCCAAGGTGAAAACGATCGTAGAATCCCATTTTAAGGGAAAGAAAGTGATTGTTTTCAAGTATCGTCCCAAAAAACGTATTCGTGTTCGCACAGGCCATCGCCAGCAGTACACACGTCTTAAAGTTGAAGCGATAGAAATGGAGTAGGAATAATGGCTCATAAAAAAGGTGGTGGTTCCAGTCGCAATGGTCGCGACAGCAATTCCCAGCGCTTGGGTGTGAAGCGTTATGCCGGCCAGGAAGTTCTTTCAGGTAATATTTTGGTTCGCCAACGCGGCACCAGAATTAAGCCCGGTGAGAATGTGGGCCGTGGGAAAGATGATACCCTGTTTGCTACAGTAGATGGGGTTGTTGAATTTGACACTTTACCAACCGGTCGCAAACGTATTCACGTAAAACCGGCTGAAGAAGCTTAAAAAGTAAAAAATTTCCTGAACCGTCTTGCCGCACTCTGGCTTGACGGAAGCAGTGAAAGGAATGGTTGATTGTAATGAAAAAGGATATTCATCCCACTTATTATCCGGACGCAACAGTGATTTGCGCTTGTGGAAATTCCTGGAAGACAGGTTCAACTCAAAAAGAAATCCACACAGAAGTGTGTTCTGCGTGTCACCCGTTCTTCACCGGTCAAATGGCTCGTTTGCTTGATAAAGAAGGTCAGGTGGATCGCTTCTATCGCCGTCTTCAAGCTCGCCAGGATTATATTGAAGAGCAGCAGGCTCGCGCATCTGAACGGACCTCACCGGACCGTCAGATCTCTGAACTCAAACTGTCGAAACGGGCAGTGGATGTTCTCGAAAAAGCCGGCATCAAAACCGCTGGTGATGTCCTCAACAAGTTAGCAGAGGGCGAACAGGCCATGCTGGATATTGAAGGCTTTGGCCGAAAATCTCTGATCGACCTGAAAAAGAGCCTGCGGCAATTCGGTTATGAACTTCCGGCTGCTGCAGAAGATATTGTTGTCTAATCGGCAGGACCGATCGGCAGAACTTTTTTGAATATAAATCCCCATCCAACCGGGTGGGGATTTTCTGTTGGTTTATAATTCATATAAAGGCTTTAATAGTTTAATAAGGTAAAATTTTTCCATCATTCTTGACAGGAGAAAGTGTATGAAGCATCATTCAGGGTCATTAGAAGTGGTTTGCGGTTCGATGTTTTGCGGTAAAACGGAAGAATTGATTCGGAGGCTGCGCAGAGCCATCATTGCAAAGCAGAAAGTGCAGGTATTTAAGCCGTCGATTGACCGGCGGTATTCCGATCAACAGGTAACCTCTCACGCCGGAATGGCTTATGATGCTATTCCCATTACAAAAGCGCAGGATATTCTCTCTCATCTTGAAAGCGATACAACGGTTGTGGGAATAGATGAAATTCAATTTTTAGACCCTGAAATTGTTTCAATTGTAGAATCTCTCGCGGATAAAGGGATCAGGGTGATTGCTACCGGATTGGATCTGGACTTCAGAGGGGAGCCATTTGGCAGCATGCCGATCCTGATGGCCAAAGCGGAACGGGTGGATAAGCTCCAGGCAATTTGCATGGTTTGCGGAGAGTATGCCTGCCGGACCCAACGCCTTGTGAATGGAAAACCGGCGCGTTATGACGACCCGATTGTTATTGTGGGCGCAGCAGAATTATATGAAGCTCGCTGCCGGAAGCACCATGAAGTTCCCGGAAAGGAGTAACAGGATTTAAGATGAAGGATTATCGAGGATTTCTCAGTGAAGTTTTGGTCTCCGAAGAATCACTCCAGCAAAGGGTTGCGGAATTGGGTGCTGAAATTACCCGGGACTATCAAGGCAAAGAACTGCTCCTGATTTGTATCCTTCGCGGTGGTGTGATGTTTCTGACGGATTTGATGCGTCACATTGACGTCCCTCACGCAATTGAATTTATGGCAGTTTCTTCTTATGGTTCCGGAGCGCGGGAGTCTACAGGACGGGCGCGGATTACCCTGGATTTGAATACTAACATTCAGGACCGGCATGTTCTTCTTGTTGAAGATATTATTGATAGTGGGCGCACCCTCGCTTCTGTGCTTGAATTGCTTTCCACCCGTAAACCGGCCAGCCTTAAAGTTTGCACGTTGCTGGATAAAGCGGACCGGCGGGAAGTTGAAGTGGATATTCAATATTCCGGGTTCGTCATCCCGAACAAGTTTGTTTTTGGATATGGCCTGGATCTGGATGAATATTATCGGAACCTGAATTTTATTGGTGTGGTTGATCTGGAAAAATATGAAACATCTTCAGATGGAGAAGATGACGATTTAAAGTGATGCTTGCATTTGATTCACCGCTTAAACCGGCGGAAGTGTTTACTGTCATCCGGGCGCACTCTAATAAACAGGATACGATTTTCCTGGTGGGTGGGGTAGTGCGTGATTTGCTTTTGCACCGTCCGATCCATGACATTGACCTGGTGATGGGGGGGGATGTCCGCTCGCTTGCCAAAAAGGTTGCCAACAGTCTGGATGGCGACTTTTTTATGCTGGATTCTGAAAGGGATACGGCCAGAGTACTTTACACTGTGCCGGAAGGCGAACGATTGGTCATCGACTTTGCTTCCTTCCGGGGGGACACGCTTGAAGAAGATTTACTGGCTCGAGACTTTACGGTTAACGCGATGGCGCTTTCTCTGGATGACCCGGATAGACGGATTGATCCATTGAAAGGTGCCGAAGATTTGAGGGCCGGGTTGCTGCGTGCCTGCCGCCCCGATGCGTTCAAACAGGATGCTTTGCGAGTGCTGCGTGGTGTGCGTTTTGCTCTTGATCTTGACTGTAAAATTGTGCCGGAAACTTGGCAGTGGATGGAAGATGCTGCCCCTGCATTGCAGGAAGTGTCCGCAGAACGGAAGCGGGATGAGATTTTCAGGATATTGGGAGGGGGAAAGATCAGCAGCGCGTTCCGTTTGTTGGATCAGGTTGGCGCGTTGGCTTTCCTTTCTCCGGATTCGAAAGGGAATGATGGTCTGTCCGGACCTTCCCCATACCGGGTTGAACACTTTGAACGGACCCTGGAAAAACTTCAAAGGCTGGAAGAACTATTGGGGGGATGGGGTAAAGAGCCTGTTTTGGGATCGGTTCAAAATCGCACATTTGAGGCGGCAGAGCTTCAGTTGGGGCGGTTTCGGGATCGCGTTCAGGATTACCTTGACAGCGAGGTGTCTTCAGGACGAAGAACCCGCGAACTGTTGCTGCTGGCGGCCTGGGTATCCGGTTCTGCCGGTTTGCAAGGGGAGAAAGTTGAGAGGGGAAATATCTGCGCAGCGCAGCCAAAAATGGCGCTGGCCGGTGAGGTCGCTTCGGATTATGGACGGACATTCGTGCTCAGCCAGGTTGAGACAAAACGGTTGGAACGAATGTTAGCCTGTCAACCGCTTCTGCAATACCTTTTTGAATTAGGCGAGGATCTCTCCCCTAAGGATATCTATTGTTATTTCCGAAACAGTGGAGAGGCAGGGATAGACCTTACTTTTCTGGCGATGGCTGATTTTCTGGCTGCTTACCGCGCTGATTTGCCTCTGGATGTCTGGTTGAAAAAACTGGCGACGGTGGATCGGATCTGGGAAGCCTGGTGGTTCCAGCGCTTGAAAGTGGTGGATCCACCGCGGGTGCTGACCGGGAATGATTTTCAAGATCATTTCGGCATTCCGGCCGGATTGGTGATTGGTTTGGGACTGGAAGCTGTGCGGGAAGCACAGGTTGAGGGAAAAATTGCGACAAAAGAAGACGCTTTTAATTTTTTAAAAAAATGGATGGGAAATCGGAAATATCAATCGAGTCGTTGAAAAGATATAGGAGGTTATATGGAATATCCATTTGTGGATTTGTATTATGAAAGTTACGGGCAAGGTTTCCCGGTCATTTTCATACATGGTTTTTCATTAAGCCATGTCATTTGGGAACCGGTTATTCCTTATCTGAAAGCAGATGCGCGGTTAATCCTCCCGGATCTCCGTGGGCACGGCAATTCTCCTGCTCCGGAAGGGCCTTATTCGATGCGGATGATGGCTGAGGATGTGATGGCGTTGATGGATAAATTACAGTTAGAAAAAGCAATTTGGGTTGGGCACTCAATGGGGGGCTACATTTCTCAGGCAATGGCCCGCCATCATCCGGAACGCCTGGCTGGTTTGGCGTTTGTCGCAACGCGGCCATTGGCAGATTCCCCAGAAAAACTCAAAGCACGTTCCAAAACCATTAACCAGATCCGTGAACAGGGTGTCCGCGTGGTTGCAGAAGATATGTCGGAACGGCTGACTTATAAAAGTGACTGGAAAGTAACAAATTTTAACATTATCAATCATACCCCCCAGTCAGGGATGATCGGATCGCTTCAAGGAATGGCCTCCAGGCCGGATTCTTCGGAGCTGGTGCGGAATTTATCGCTGCCATGGGTTTTGGTTGCGGGCCAGGAAGACCGTTTTGCACCGCTGGAGATCGCCCGTGAAATGGCTGCTCCCCTGGATGCCTCACATTATTTTGAGGTGCCCAAAGTGGGGCATATGCCGATGATGGAGGCTCCGGAGGTGGTTGCACAGGCAATTCGGGTCCTTCTGGCAGATGTGGAATCGGAGAATTAAGGTAACACCGGCAGAGCTAAAACGCTCTGCCGGTGTTATGATTTGGATATCGATTTGTGGCTTTTTGAATTTTTAGAAATTTGTGGAGAGATAATCCGAGGGAGAGGGAGTACTGGGGCGTTTTGGCTTTTCCGCTCGGAAGCGTTTGACCAGCTTCTGGATGTGAGCGAAAAGCATTGCGCTGGGAACAGGTTTGCTGAGAAAATTATCCGCTCCTGCGTTTAAGGTTGCGGCAATGAGTTGAGGATTATCCCTCCCTGAGAGACTCAAGATGGGTACCGAACTGAATTTTCTGACTTCTTCG